>DAOTWB010000194.1:0-23174 GCA_034436235.1 Anaerolineae bacterium | reverse complement strand
GGACGGCTATCTGGAGTTGGCGCTGAGCTACGATCTGGACGGGCAGGATGAGGCAATCGGACGGACGCTCGGCGTGCTGGTGGACTGGCTGCGCCTGACGGCGCTTGAAGATACGGGCAGGATGGAGTAACCTTTTGCGCTGCGCTGCGTAATTAGATTTTAGATCGGTCTGTGAAAGGAGTCACACCAAAATGTTTCGTGAGAGCCGTCCATTCGGCATCACCATCCTGAGCGCCTACTACATTCTGTGGGGCTTGGCGTCAGCGATGTGGAGCTTGCTGACAAGCGTCTTCGGCGTCGTGCTGGTCTGCTTTGCGCCGGGCTTGCTGGCGAGCGGCATCTGGGGTCTGATTCAAGGCGTGTTGAGCATCGTCCTCGGCTTTTCGCTCTATAGCGGCAAGGACTGGGCGCGCGCGCTGGTGATGGTCTTGGCGCTGGTAGGCGCGATCTTGAGCGCGCTGAGCCTGACGAGCGGCTTGAGCATCGGCGCCGTGTTCAACATCGCTGCGAACGTCTTCGTGCTGCTGTACGTCAACTCTGAGCGCGTGAAGCGCTTCTTCGCCACAAACTGACCGCACGTCCTGAAGGCTGCTCATCGTGCAGAGCAGCCTTCCGCCTAATTTTTGCCCTTGCATCAATTTGTGAAACAAAGTACAATAACTTTCAGATCGTTTTGAACGATCTGAAACCTGTGAAGCATTTGTCCACCAAAGGAGCTTCTATGAAACGAGTGATGCGTCTGACGGCGCTGCTGCTTGTGCTGATGCTGAGCGCGAGCGCGCTTGGCACGCTCGCTGCGCAGGAAAATCGCACAGTGCGCATCGGCTACGTGCCCGTCATGATCTATGCGCCGCTCTACATCGCAATAGAGCGCGGCTACTTCGCCGCTGAGGATATCACGGTCGAGCTGACGCCGCTACAAGGCGGTTCTGATTCGGTTGTGCAGCTCGCCGCAGGCAACTTCGATGCGGCGGTCGGCGGCGTTGGCGCAGGCTTGCTGAACGCTGCTAATCTTGGCTTGGAATTCCGCATCGTAGCGCCAATGCACACCGAGCGCCCGCCGATCGCCAGTCCGCTGGTCATCTCTGCCAAGCGCACGGCTGAACTCAAAAGTGTGGCAGACCTGAAAGGCAAGACGGTCTCGATCAACGCGACAGGCGCCGCCACTGAATACTGGGTCTACCTTGCGCTGAGCAAAGCAGGCTTGACCATGCAGGATATCACGTTAACCGCCGTCGCTTTCCGCGATGTGCCGCTGGCGCTTGAGAGCGGCGCGATTGACGCCGCTATCTTGGGCGAGCCGTTCGCGACGCTTCAGAAGGATCAAGGCACAGTGGCTGTGCTTGCCGATGACTTCGTAGATGGCATCACGGTCACTTACTTGTACATGGGCTTGCCGCTGCTGAACGAGCGACCTGAGGTTGCGGAAGGCTTTGTGCGCGCTTATCTGCGCGCGCTGCGCGACCTTGACGACGAAGGTTGGCTGAATGAAGAGACTGCCGCCATCATTGAGAAGTACACGAACGTGCCTGCGGATGTGGTGCTGCGCGCCAACCGTCCCTACTACGATCCAAACGGCACAATTCCGCTGGCAGACCTTGAAGAGCTGCAACGCTACTTCCTTGAGCGCGGCGTCTTGGAATACACTGAACCAATTGACCTGAAACCGTTTGTTGACACATCGCTTGTGGAAAAAGCAATCGAGGTTTTAGGCGAATATATGCCGAAACCTGCTGCTACGCCTGCTAACTGAACACGGAGAGTTTTGACATGCGTCACCTGTTGTTGATCCTTGCGCTTGTTGCGCTGTTCCTATCGGTCGCTCAGCCATCGGCGTATGCGCAGAGCGAGAAAGTGCGCTTGGGCTACATTCCTGTGATCACTTACGCGACCTTCTTCGTCGGCGTGGAGCGCGGCTACTTCGCCGAGGAAGGCATTGAGATCGAGCTGGTGCCGTTGCCTGCCGGCGGCGGCGACTCGATTGTGCAGCTTGCCGCCGGCAACTTGGATGTGGCGGCTACAGGCGCGGGCGCTGCGCTGTGGAACGCTATTGCGCTCGGCTTCCCTGTGAAGATCGTGGCGCCGCTGCACACAGAGCGTCCGCCTTTGGCGACGCCGCTGGTGATCTCTGCCAAGCGCACGGATGAGATCAAGAGCGCTGCTGACCTGCGCGGCAAGAAGATCGCTATCAACAACGTCGGCTCAGCGGTTGAGTACTGGGTCTATGCGGCGCTGCAGCGCGGCGGCGTGAGCATGGACGAGGTGACCACTGTGCCGATGCCTTTCCCGCAAATGGCGGCTGCGCTGGACGCCGGCGCGATTGATGCAGCCGTGATCACTGAGCCATTGGCGACGCTCGGTCGCGATCAAGGCTTGCTCGCCTTCCTCGCCGATGACTTCATTGATGGCATCACGGTCACCTACGTCTTCATGGGCGAGTCAATGCTCAAAGAGCGGCGTCCTGTGGCAGAGGCGTTCATGCGCGCTTACTTGCGCGCCGCTCGCGACCTGCAAGGCGAGATTGACGAGTCGCTCGCCGCGATCATCGAGAAGTACACGAATGTGCCTGCGCCAGTGGTGCAGCGCATGAATCGCCAATACTACGATCCGAACGGCGTGATTCCAGTCGCCGATCTCGAAGAAGTGCAGCGCTACTTCAAGAGTCGCGGCTTGTTGGAATATCCTGAGCTGCTGAACGTGCCTGAATTGGTGGATACGTCGCTGGTCGAAGCTGCCCTGAAGGCAATTGGCGAGTACAAGCCTGAGCCGACGGCGACGCCGACCTCAGGCTACTGATCCATCGCCTTGTGCGCGGCGCGCTGCAAGACCTGTGGCGCGCCGTTTTGTTTTCAGCGCGCTGCGCAGTGTATAATCTACGCGAGAAGATGCACCGACTACACTTATCGCCTCTGCGTGAGACGCCGTGAGTTTGTCGTAACCGTCAAGCGTTAAAAAGGTATCCACCATGCCATATATTCCACACACTGACGCCGACCGCGCCGCGATGCTCGACGCGATTGGCATCACCAAGCTAGAAGAATTGTTTGACGCCGTCCCTGCAGAATATCGTTTTCCGCCGCTCAACTTGCCCGAAGCGCTCAGCGAGATGGAAGCGCTCTGGGAACTGCAGGCATTGGCGAGCCACAACGCCGTCGCGCCTGAGTACGCATTATTTCTAGGCGCTGGCGCTTACAATCACTACACGCCGAGCGTCATCAATCACCTGCTGATGCGCGGCGAGTTCTACACAGCTTACACGCCCTATCAGCCTGAGATGAGCCAAGGCACGCTGCAGGCAACCTTCGAATGGCAGAGCATGATCGCCAAGCTGACGGGCATGGATGCCGCCAATGCCAGCCATTATGATGGCGCCACCAGCTTCGCCGAGGCGATCACAGTCGCTCTGACGCACCACAGACAGAAGCGCAATAAAGTTATCCTGAGTCCGAATATTCATCCGCAGTATCGCGCTGTAGCGCGCACCTACCATCAAGGGAATGGCACGCGCTTCGTCGGCGATAAGAGCGGACGCGCTACACTCGACGATCTGCTCGACCTGTTGGATGAAAACACCGCTATGTTCGCTGTGCAGTATCCAAATTTCTTCGGGCAGATCGAGGATTTCAGCAACTTGGCGCAGAAAGTCCACGCCAGCGGCGCGCTCTTGTGCGTGGTCACCACGCCGATTGCGCTCGGCTTGCTCAAGCCGCCCGGCGCGCTCGGCGCGGATATCGTGGTCGGCGAGGGACAATCGCTTGGCATTCCGCTCAGCTTCGGCGGACCGTATCTCGGCTTCTTCGCCGTCAGAGATGAGCTGGTGCGCAAGATCGCAGGGCGCATCGTCGGCGAGACGGTTGATAGCGACGGACGGCGCGCTTATGTGATGACATTGCGTCCGCGCGAGCAGGACATCCGCCGCGAGAAAGCGACCAGCAACATCTGCACCAATCAAGGCTTGATGGCGCTGGCAGGCTGCATCTACCTAGCGCTGATGGGCAAACACGGCTTGCGGCGCGTTGCCGAAGTGTGCTACCACAAGGCGCACTATGCGGCTGAGCGCATCGCTCAGCTGCGCGGCTATCAAGTTCACACGCGCTTGCCGTTCTTCAACGAATTCGCGGTGACCTGCCCGCGTCCTGTCGCTGAGATCAACCGCTATTTGCTCGAAAAACATCAGATCATCGGCGGCTACGATCTGAGCCAAGATTATCCCGACCGCGAGAACCAGATGCTGCTCGCCGTCACTGAGATGAACACACGCGCCGAGATTGACGCACTTGTCCAAGCCTTGGAAGCTGCCCAGAACGGCTAGAGAGAGAGTTGTAGCGATGACCACACAGACTGTTCAGGCAAAAGCCTTAGAGCCGCTCATTTACGAACTCAGCGCAAGCGGACGCAGAGCCGAGACGCTGATGCCCAAGCTGGACGTGCCGGAGTCGGCGCCGTTGCCCGCGCACTTGCTGCGCGACTCGCTGGAGCTGCCTGAAGTCTCCGAGCTTGATGTGGTGCGTCATTTCGTGCGCCTCAGCCAGCTCAATTACGCCATTGACAAAGGCTTCTATCCGCTCGGCTCTTGCACCATGAAATACAATCCGAAGATTGATGAAGATACAGCGCGGCTGCCCGGCTTCGCCAATTTGCATCCCTTGCAAGCGCCTGAGACAGCGCAAGGCGCGCTGGCGTTGATGTACACGCTGCAGCAGTGGCTGTGCGAGATCAGCGGTATGAAAGGCTGCAGCCTGCAGCCTGCGGCTGGCGCACAAGGCGAGCTGGCGGGCATTTTGATGATCCGCGCTTACCATCAGGAGCGCGGCGATACCAAGCGCACCAAGATTCTTGTGCCAGATAGCGCGCACGGCACCAATCCTGCCACATCGGCGATGGCAGGCTACACAGTGGTCACTTTGCCGTCCGATGCGCGCGGCGACGTGGACTTGGACGCGCTACGCGCCGCCGCTGATGAGACCGTGGCAGGCATGATGATCACTGTGCCTAGCACGCTCGGCGTCTTCGACGAGAACATCCGAGAGATCATCAAGATCGTGCATGCGTGCGGCGGCTTGATGTACATGGACGGCGCCAACATGAATGCCATGCTCGGCGTGATCAAGCCGGGCGAGCTTGGCTTCGATGTGATGCACTATAACCTGCATAAGACGTTCAGCACGCCACACGGCGGCGGCGGACCAGGCTCAGGGCCAGTCACGGTCAACGAAAAACTGCTGCCCTATCTGCCCGGCCCGATTGTGGCGATTGTGGAAGAAGCATCCGAGGCGGAAGGCGCGCCGCGCTACGGCTTCGTCATGCCTGAGAAGAGCATCGGACGCTTGAAAGCCTTTCACGGCAACTTCGGGATGCACGTGCGCGCTTACACTTACATCGCTTTGCACGGCGCCGAAGGCTTGAAAGCGATCAGCCGTCACGCCGTGCTGAACGCTAATTACGTGCGCGTGCGTTTGGCGGATGCTTATAAAGTGCCATACAATCGCATGTGCGGACACGAAGTCGTGATCGAAGGCCGCTTCGCCGATGTGCCTGATATCCGCGCTTTGGATATCTCCAAGCGCCTGATGGACTATGGCTTTCATCCGCCGACGAATTACTTCCCGCTGATTGTGCATGAAGCGTTGTTGATCGAGCCGACCGAGAGCGAGAGCAAAGAGACGCTCGACCGCTTCATCGAAGCCATGCGTGCCATCGCTCGCGAAGCGCGTGAAGCGCCTGAGCTGCTGCACAGCGCGCCGCACACTACGCCCGTCAGCCGCGTTGATGAGGTCTACGCTGCCAAAAACCTGACCTTGTGCTGCCGCCTGCCAAGCGCCGATTAGCGTCATCTGTAAGGCGCGGAATCGCTCTGATTCCGCGCCTTGCTCACTGCTCGCGCGCCTTTTTCTCCGCCTCTGCCGCCGCCTGATTCTCGCGGATGTAATAGAAACCAACGGCGCCAATCGCCGCCAGTCCCAGCAGGAAAATCAACAGACCAATGCCTGCCGGCGCGCTCGCCTTCTCGTCCTCAGCCGCCAAAGCGACCATCGGCGCGGCAAAAAGCGTCAAGCTCACTATCAATGCACTCAGCGCGCCGAGTCTTTTGGCAATGATCGCCTGCCGCTTATCCACAAGACCTGAATGTTCGCTCATGCCGCTCGCTCAGTCTCTCATGCAATTGTCCAGCGCGTTATCAGCATAGCGCGCCTCGATTTGCCTGTCAAGCAGTTGTCTCAGAGCAGGTCGGCAGGCAGCGCGAAAGCGGCAGGCTTGAGCAGAGCGTGCGTCAAGCGGTCAAGAAACTCAGCTCTTGGAATGGCAGTGCCGCCAAAACGTTGCATGTAAGGCGAGTTGTATTGCGAGTCGTGCAGTGTGAAGCGACTGGCGCGCAGAATCTCGCACAAGCGAATCATGGCGATCTTACCTGCGTTCGTGACCTTGTAGAACTGGCTCTCGCCGCTGAAATAGCTGCCTAGGGCAATGCCATAAACGCCGCCGACCAGCTCATCGCCTTGCCAAATTTCCACGCTGTGCGCCACGCCAAGCCGATGCAACGCGCAAGCGACCGAAAGCACTTCTTCGGTCAGCCAAGTCTCGCCCAGCTTCTCGCGTTTATGATCAGCGCAAGCGCGAATGACTTGCGCAAAGCAAGTGTCCACGCTCACGTTGAAGCGCTTTTGACGCAAAATGCGCGCCACTTCCTTTTCAACGTGAAAGTCATCGATCGGCAGGATGCCACGCTCAGGCGGATTGAGCCAGCACATGCCACCTTTCTCTTTTGGGATAGCGAAAAAGCCGTGTTGATAGGCGCGAATGACTGTCTCAGGCGTGAATGGCTGCCGTTCCAAGAGCAGCGCCTGCACTTCAATTGGATCGTCCGCCAAGTTTATCGCTTGACGCACGAGCTTGCGCCGCGCCTTCTGCCAAAGGCTGCGCATTGATGCAATCCGCTCAGATTGTTCAGGCATATCAACACTCAATACAATTTTTTGACATTATTGTACTACGTAAATGTAATTTCAGTGCCAGCTGTTCAGATCAACTCCTGTAAAGAACCTGTAAAAATCCTGAAGTGTGACAAACTGCGCCTGAGTGGATATGATCTAGAGATAATTTCCCTAGCGCGATGGAAAAAATCTTGTCTCAACACGCCACACAGCTCTCGGCAGTTCGCTTGACGCAGCCTTCCGTCGTCACCATCGGCATTTTTGACGGCGTGCATCGCGGTCATCAATATCTGCTCAAGAAAGTGGTGGAAGCCGCGCATCAGGCTGACCAACTCGCGGCAGCGGTCACATTCTTTCCGCATCCTGACGTGATCCTACGCGGCATCACAGGACGTTACTATCTGACGACGCCTGAGCAGCGCGCTGAGCTGCTCTTCGCGCTCGGCGTGGATATCGTCGTGACGCAGCAATTCGATGAGACCATACGCTACATGCGTGCGGCAGACTTCGTGGATGTGCTCCTCGCGCATTTGCGCATGACGAGCCTATGGCTGACGCCTGATTTCGCGCTCGGCTATCAGCGCGAAGGCGACTTCGCCTTTTTGAGCGCGCAAGGACGGCAAAAAGGCTTCCGCGTGCAATCGGTAGACCTGCTGTTGGACGATCAGCATCGCGCCATTCGTTCCAGCGCAATTCGCCAAGCGCTCGCCGAAGGCGACGTCGGCGCTGCTGCTCAGCTATTGGCACGACCCTATCGCGTGGCAGGCGAAGTCGTTCACGGCGATCATCGCGGACGCAGCATCGGCTTTCCGACGGCTAACTTGGCAGTCTGGTCGGAGCAATTGTTGCCTGCCAATGGCGTCTACGCTTGTTACGCGCATCTTGGCGCTGAGCGCTTGGCTGCCGTCACTAATATCGGCTCGCGTCCGACTTTTGGCGGCGTCGAAGTGCGCGTTGAGGCGCACTTGCTCGATTTCGACCGCGATATCTACGGTCAAACTTTGGCGCTGGACTTCATAGCGCGGCTGCGCGGCGAGCAGCGCTTCAGCGGCGTGGACGCGCTCATCGCGCAGATCAGCGCCGATGTCGCAGCAGGTCGCCAGTTGTTGGCTGCTTCTGCCCAGCCCTGAAAAATTTGCCAAAATCTACAGAAATCTGCATAATCTGCATATCACGCTCGTTTAAGGCAGAATTCACGCAGGTTAAATTTCATGAAATACATCGGCATCACAGACTATCCGCACGGCACTGATGAGAGCATCGGCATCTTGGTCGCCAATCTCGGCACGCCAAACGCGCCAAATACGCCCGCGCTGCGCCGCTACTTACGCCAATTCTTCGACGATCCGCGCGTGTTTGAATTCCCGCGCCTGACTTGGTGGCTGCTGACGCGCGCCATCATCCTGAATCGGCGTCCGCGCCGCTCGGCAGCGCTCTACGCTTCGATTTGGACAGAAGAAGGCTCGCCGCTCTTGCTGTACTCGCAAGCGATTGCTGATGGCATTCAAGCGCGCTTGCAAGCGCGCAGCGCACAGCCGATCAAAGTGGCGCTCGGAATGCGCTACGGCGATCCGTCTATACCGTACGCGCTGCGCCAGCTGCAAGCAGCTAATGTGCGCCGTCTGTTGGTGCTGCCGCTCTTTCCACAATATTCCGCCACGACGGTCGCCTCAACCTTCGATGCAGTCACGACCGAGCTGCAGCGCTGGCGCTGGCTGCCCGAGCTGCGCTTCATCACGCATTATCACGATCAGGCAGGCTACATTGCGGCGCTGGTCGAGAGCATTCGCGAAGCATGGCAGCGGAACGGTCAGAGCGAGAAGTTGGTCTTCTCGTTTCATGGCATTCCCAAGCGCTACTTCATGAATGGCGATCCATACTACTGTGAATGCCAGAAAACGGCGCGTCTGGTAGCGGAAGCGCTGGATTTGCCAAAAGAGCGCTACGTTGTCGCTTTTCAATCGCGCTTTGGACGCGAAGAGTGGCTGAAGCCTTACACAAGCGAGACACTGGAAGAACTCGCCAAGCATGGCGTGCAAAGCGTGGACGTGATCTGTCCCGGCTTTGCCGCCGATTGTTTGGAGACGCTTGAAGAGATTGACGGCGAGAATCGCGAGGTCTTTTTGGAAGCAGGCGGCAGGACGTATCACTATATCCCTGCCCTGAACGATTCACCTGCGCACTTGCAAGCGCTGAGCGACCTCGCTTTGAAGCATTTGCAAGGCTGGCTGCAGCCGCAACCGACCTCTGCTTGAAACATGGCGCGCGGTCAGCAATTTGCCGACCGCGCGCCGCGTCATCTCACTTCGCGCGCTTGCCGCTCGCGCGCCGTTGCAGATTATCCAGCAGGTCGTAGACCACTGGCACGACCAATAACGTCAGGAACGTGCTGCTGAACAAGCCGCCGATCACGACTGTGCCAAGCTCAGCGGCGATGATCGCGCCTTTCGAGAGTCCGAGCGCCAATGGCGAGAGCGCCACCATGGTGGCGATTGCCGTCATCAAGATCGGACGCAGGCGTGTGCGTCCTGCTTCAATCAGCGCTTCGGTCGGCGCCATGCCTTTCTCCTTGCGATTGAGCTGGACGCGATCCAACAGCACGATAGCGTTCGTGACCACGATGCCGATCAGCATCAACATGCCGACCAACGCCGAGATGCCGACCACGCGATCGGTGATGGTCAAAAAGAGCGCCGCGCCGACCACTGCCAGCGGCAAGCTGAACAAAATGGCGAACGGATACACGAACGAGCCGAAGGTCAGCAACATCACTGCGTACACAGCGAGTACTGCGATGCCCATCGTGCCGAAGGTCTGATTGAAGCCTTCGGTCTGCTGTTGGCTCTGGAAGCCTTCGCTGATGGTGATGCTGGCGGGCAGATTCGGGATGGCGCGCACTGCCTCGATAGCTTGGCGCGTCACGCCAAGCGTATCGGTCACTTCCAGCTCGGCTGTGTATTGCACTGCTGAGCGCTGCGCCACGCGCAAGTACGATTGCGAGCTGCCGACGCGCTCTAGCGAGCTGGTGATGTTGGTCAAGCCTGGCACGCCGCTCAGCGCTTTGATGATCTCGGCATCAGCGGCGCGCAAATCCGCCTCATCGCCGCTGGCGACCACTGCGAAGCCGCCGAAGCCTTGCTCGCTGACCGAAGCGCGCGAGACCGTGACGTTATCCTCGCCGAAAATCTCGCTCGCTTTGGCGCGTATCTCAGCAGTGAGCGCGCTGAGCGCCTCGCCCGTCACATCAACACCTGCGATGATCGCAGCGCGCGCGCCGTTCACGCCGCCGCCGCCGCCAATTGCCGCCGCAATATCGCCGAAGCCGCCGCCGCCGCCCACGTTCACCTGATAGCGGCTGACGCCGCGCTCAGCCTGACGCAACGTTTCAAGGTATGCCTCGAATTCGCGCACCAGCAAGTCCGTCTGTGCGATGGGCGTATTGGCAGGCATGGTCACGTCAATGGTGACTTGCGGCTCGCCAAGTGCAGGCAAGAACGTCGTCGGGCGCGTGGCGAAGAGCGCCAAGCCTGCCAAGAGCGAGATCGCCGCGATCACCAGCACGGTCGGCTTGTTCTTGAGCGACCACTCCAGCACTGGCACATAGGCGCGCGCCAGAGCGCCTTCTTTCTCTTCAGGCATATCTTGCTTGCGGATGAACATGAAGGCTAGGACTGGCACGGTCGTGATCGCCACAACGAACGATGCCGCCAGCGCGTAAGTGACCGCCAAGCCGAAGGGCAGGAAGAACTCGCCGATGATACCGCCCGTCAGACCGATGGGCAGGAAGACGACGATGGTCGTCAGCGTGGCGGCGAAGATGGCGAGGCTGACGTCGCGCGTGCCTTTGATAACCGCTGCCTCGGCATCCATGCCTTTTTGCAGCTGCCGATAGATGTTCTCCAAGACCACGATTGAGTCATCGATCACGCGCCCGATAGCGACCGTCAAGCCGCTCAAGGTCATGATGTTGAGCGTGATATTGGCAGGGAACAGACGCAGCAAGAACGTGACAATGCCGCCTTCAGGCAGCGTCTGCAGCAGATTGTTAGCGCTCTCAGGCAGCCAGCGCATCAGGATCAGCGCTGCCGCAATCGAGGTCGGAATGGAGACCGCTGCCACCAATGTGCTGCGCACGCTGAAGTTCAGGAAAACTAAGATCATCAGCACTGCGCCGATGGCGCCTAAGCCGCCTTCGCGCACTACGCCTTCGATGGACTCGCGGATGAAGCCCGCCGATTCGAAGACCGTCACGATCTGCAGCTCAGTATGCTTCGCCTGCACTTCGCGATAGACTTCTTCAACGCGATCCGAGACGGCGACCGTGTTGGCGTCCTGTGACTTGAACACGATGATGGTCAAGCTCTCGCGTTGATTGGTGCGCGTCACATTGCGCGTTGGCGTGAAGTCTTGCGCGCGCGCTTGCACAGCCGAAGGCAAGGCGGCTAAGGTCTCAGGGCTGAGCATCTGAATGGTGGTGCTGCTCAGCTCATCGAAGAAGTTCGGATCGCGCGCCTGTACATAGTTCAAGACGTCCGCTGAGAGCGAGGCGATCAAGGCGGCGCCACCTTGTGGCGTAGCGGCAATGGCGTTCAAGAAGGCGGCTGCGCTCAGCCCGAACGGCTTTTTGAGCAGATCGTCAGCTTGCTGCAAACTGACGCCTGGCACATTCGACCACGCCGCTGCGAGCGCAGGCGCGTTCGGATCGTCAGCGAAGGTCTCAGCTGCCGCGCCGTTGTTGAGCGCCGCCGCCGCCGATTTGCTCGGATCGGCGATGATCGCCTCTAGCTCAGCGCGCAAGGCAGCGTCGCTCAAATTGCTGATGAAGCCTTCGGGCAAGGCGGCGAGCGCCTGAGCGGACATCAAGCGCAGCACTTCGGGCGAGAGTTCCTGCGCGAAGGTCGGCTCTAGGCTCAGCAGGACGCGCACAGCTTCAGGCGAGAGCGCATCGGCAAGGCGCACAGCGAAGCTGCGCAGCTCGGCAGGCGTCTCAGCCACAACCGCATTGATGGTCGCGGCAGCGCTGCCCTTGATCTTGGCGAGATCGGCGAGGCTGCGCACAGTGCTGAAGCCGCGCTGTCCGCGCAATTGCGCCCATGCGCCGTGATAGAGGACTGAGTCGGCAATGCCGCGTAGCGCCGCTTCGCTCAGCTCAGCGCTGAATTCAGGCGCCTCGGCGCGCCAATAGGCAAGGATTTCTGGCGTCAGCGTCCGCAGGTAGCTGGCGCCGTTGGCGATGTTCGCCACGCGGTCGAGCGCTTCCGCCAAGCTGAGCCGCTTGCCGTCACGATCGGTGAGCGTCAGCAGATCGGCGGCAGTGCGCAGCTGCGCACGAATGCCGAAGCGCTGCTCCAAAAGCGTGCCGACAGGATTGGGCAATGGCAACGGCGCAGCGGTCAGCCAGTTTGGCGGCAGGCTTGGCGCGTTGCGCGCAGGCGTGCGCTGTGAGCCGCTCTCAGCAGGCGGCTGCGCCACAGGCGTGGCAGGCGCGCCAACATCGCCATTGCCAATCTGCTCAGCCGTGCGCTGCGCCAACGCACGGCGCGCCGCTTCGGTCACCTCAGGCGGAATTTGCTGACCGCCGCCCAGTTGCACGCTTGCCACGCCGTCAATTTTCTGTATGGCGGCGATCAGCTCGGTCTCTACCACTTCGCGGAGCTGCTCAGGCGTGATATCAGGCGCTGTGCTGGAGACGCTGGATGTGATGACGGGAATATCGCTCAGGTTGAAATTGATGATGCGCGGGACGTTCGCACCTTGTCCTTCGGTCACGATGCGCCACGCCGCAGGCAAGCGGACAGGCTCAACAGGCGCGCTGACGCCGCTGACGGCGCTGCTGACGCGCGCGGCAGCCAACTGGTCGCGCGCTAGCAGGTCGAGCTGATCGGCGAAGCGCGGATCGAGCGCGAAGGCGGCGTTCAGCACTTCGGGCGGCATCGCCAGCAAGTGACGGCTCTCAAAGTGTTTGAACATGCTGGGCGCTTTGCGCAGCACTTCGGTCATGATCTCAGGCGTTAGATCGGCAGTCGTCTCCAAACCTAGCGGCACGCCATCGGCGATGACTTTGTTAATGGCATCTTGCAGCTGCTCGCGCAGCCGATCGGAGCGCACGCCGTACTCATTGCGCACGATCAAGAACGAGACAGGCGCCGCAGTGGTCGATTCCAGACCTTCGGGCAGCACGCCGGGAATGGCTGCGAACGCCTCTTCAAGCGGAATGGTGACCAGATCGCGCAGGTCTTCGCTGCTGGCGCCTGGTCTGAGCGTCACAACAAAAGTTTGTGGGAATTCGATGTTGGGCAGGAACTCTTGATTGAGCTGAACGGCAGCCACAACGCCCAGCACAAGCGCTGCGACCGTCACGAGGATAGTGATCCATTTGAAGCGCAGCGAAAGGCGCGTGATGGCAGTGAAAAACGACCTCAGCAGCATAGCAAAGCCTCACGAATACAGAGTCGGTTTGCGCACAGGAAAGCTCTGCCCAACGAGCAGAGCTTCAAGGCTGCCTCAATTTTAGAGGCTCAGCTAGGCTTGTGTCAACTATCACAAATAAACGCCGAGTCGCATAAGCGTCTACACACAAGATGTGAGGCGGACAAAAGTCCGCCTCACAAGGTTATCTCAATTTTCTGAGCGCGTCGCTCGGTCTAACGGCGCTTTGGCGCGAGCGTGCCGTCAATCAGCCACAGCACGATGTAGCTATCCTGACCGAAGGCATTGATGTAGAGCGGATCGTCGGCAGCTGGGATGCTCTCAAAGGCTTCTGCCAAGAGCGGCGTGTTGCCTAGACGCTCGACGAGCGGCACGACTGGCAGCAGCTTGTTGAAGCTGACCGCCAACTTGGTCACTGCCTCGCGCTGCGGACCGAAGTCAATGCCTGCACCTGAGGCGGCGATCAGCGCGGCGAAGTCATATTCCACGCCGTCCGCCGTCTGCACTAGCGGAATGCTGGCGCCTTTTTCATCGGGCAGCTTGCCGACTGTGTTGGTGATGTACATGTTGCGATAGGCGTAGAACGGATGCGGATTCGGGAAGCCCCAGAGCAGGATGCTCATATCGAAGTTGCCCGCTTTCACATCCGCCACTTGCTGCGGACGCGGCGTGCCGCGCACTGTGGTGCGAATGCCGAAGGCGGTCAGTTGCTCGGCGACGTTCTCGCCGGCAGGCACCCAGTCCGTGAAGTCGGACGGCACAAGCAGCTCAACCTCAAACGGCTTGCCATCTTTCGTCCAGACGTCGCCTTGCTTTGTGTAGCCCGCTTCCTGCATCAGCTGAGCCGCCTTCTCAAGGTCGTGATCGTAAGTGTTGAGCGTGGCGATCACGTCTTGCGGCAGCCAATTCGGCACGGCGCTATCGCTGATGCCGACCATGAACTTAGCAGGATTGCCGCTCAGCTCGCCATACGAGACAGCGCCAACCTGCGCGCGGTCAATGGCGTAAGCGATGGCATGGCGCACGCGCACATCTTGGAAAGCAGGCACTTTCTCATAGTTGAAGAACAAGCCAGGTCCTGAGTAGGTTGGCGAGCGCAAGATGGTGAAGCCTGCCTCGATCAAGGCGCGCTCGGTCGGTTGTGGGAAGAAGTACGTGCCGTAATACATCTCTTTGGCGAGGAAGAGCGGCGTCACGGCTTCGGTCTCGCCATTGTACAGCACCACTTTGTTGAACTTGGCATCCTTGAAGATGCTGAACTCATTGCGGCGCAAGGTCAGCTGCGAGTCGGTCACGTCCGCCAAGTCGAGCGTGTACGGTCCGCTGCTGAGCATCTTCTCAGGGCGGAAGTCATTGATCTCAGCCACAAGCGCGTCCCACTCAGCTTTATCAGCGCCGGCGCGATCTTTGCCGGCAGCGATGAACGCCTCAACTTTCTCAGCGATGGCGCCATACGTGCTAGCGGCGCGGATGCGCGTGCGCAGCAGCAAGCGCTCCACCAGCGTGGACGGATTCTTGAGCTTGAATTCGACGCTCAGCTCATCGCGCTGCGAGACGGTATCCACGTAAGTGTAATCGGCGAAGTTGCGCAGACGACCGATGGCGTAGGTCACCACCACGTCGCGCGCGGTGACAGGGCTGCCGTCGCTCCAGCGCGCGCCGCTCTTGAGCTTGACGACGTAAGTATCATCGCCTTCGAAGCCCCAAGATTCCGCCAGCAAGCCGCGATAGGTATCCTGCGCCCAGACGAACATCGCCAGCGACGGCTCGAGCAAGTCTTGGTAAATGCCCAGCGCCAGACCGTCTGGCACAAACGTATTCAAGTGACCTTTAGGCGGCACGCTGTAGGGCCAGCCGCCGTAGAATGTATCAGGCTCAACGGCTTGCGCATTGCGGCTTGGCACGGCAAAGCCAGCCAACATTAATGCGACGAGGATCAACACGACGGCTAAACGGTTGAACAAGCGCTTCATTTTGAAAACTCTCCTTAAGGCAATGATTTACATGAGGCGTGCGACAAGCGCCACAAGCGCCATCAGCAGCACGCCAATGCACAGGCTCAGCACGGTCACGACGTACTCAGCCGTCTCAGGCTGCTGCACCATCAATAATAACACCGATCCGACGGCGATCAACATGCCCAAGCGGAAATAGGCTTGCAATGCGCTCTGATTCATCGGCAATTTCCGCAAAATGTGCGGACGTGGCACAACTTTACCACGTCCGCACAGGATCGGATAGCCTTTTGCAAGGCATTCGGTCTAGGAAGCCAATGTGCGCATGGAATCGCGCCGCAAGAACTCGTAAAGCGCTGAGAGCGTCTCAATATCTTGCTCCAGCGCGAAGCTCTCGTGGAAGCGTTGCCAGGCTTGCTCAACATCAGTGATGGCAGCGGCTGCCAAGTATTGCAGGTAGTTAGTGATCGCCTGCTCAATCAGGTCGCTGATCATGCTCGCATAGTTGTCCGAGCGTTCATTGAGGCAGTTGAAGAAGTCAAGACCGGGTAAGATGGACATTGAAATGCGCTGCATCTCCTATGCACAAGTGTTCAGGTTCTGCGCGAAATTATAACATACTTCTGCTGACTGCGTGTCACAGGAAAATCGCAATCGGCGCTCACTCGCCGCGGCTGCTCATACACTGCGCGATCACGATCAGCTGAGTGTTCACGCCGTCTTCAGCCACGCCGACGATCTTGCTCACTGCGCTGATCCGATAGTAAAACGAGCGCTCAGGCGCTTGATCTAAGGCGCGCAGCCGCTCGCCAATCTGCCGATTGAACCACAGCTCAATCTCGCGCGGATCGCCTTTGACGAAGTACGTCGTCACGCTCTGCCCTAGACCGTTTGGCGTCAAAAAATTGTAGGACTGGCGGACGATGCGCGCCTCAGGATGGACAGGCACGCGCCATTGCAACACTTCCACACACAGCCGATCCAGTGCCACAGTCGTAGCCGCAATACACGCGAAGACAAGCGGCACGATTAAAGCGCAGCCCATGCCTTTGCGCTTGCGATTGATGATATCATCCATCGTTCATCCTGCTTAGACAGGCAGCGCTCAGCGCACCGCGCCGCGCAAGGCGCCTTCGGCAAGCTGAGTCGGCTCGCCGCCGCTGGGCGCAATGCGCCAAACGCGGTCGCCTTCGCTGCCCGACGTGCTGAAATAAATGGCATCAGGCGCTGACCAAATCAGCGTCGAGATGCTCTGACCGAGCGGCAGGCGATACAGCTCGCGCTGTGCCGTGCCGTCGAGCGGCAACAAGCGCAGCATAGCGCGACCGTCCGCCGTGCGCACTGCCAAGACGAGCTGACTGCCATCAGGCGCGCTGGCAGCAGCCGTCACATTGTCCTCGTCAGCGGTCAGGCGCTGCGGCGCAGCCAGCTGAGCCAAGCGATAGTGTGTCAGGTAGCCGCGTCCTGTCTGTGGATCGTCGCGCAGGTTGAAGAAGCCGCTGCTATCGCCAAGCCAGCCGCCGAAGCCGAGCAGCGCGTCTTCAGGCAAGGCAATTGGCTGACCGCCGAGCAAGTTCAGCAGATAACCTGCGCCGCTCTGCGCGCCGAGCGCCTCTGAGTCTTGGCGCAGCAAGCCGTAGAGCAAGTACATGCCGTTCGGCGAGAAAGCGAGCGCTACAGCTTGCCTGCCGCCGCTCATCTCAACGCTCAGCAATGTGCGCGTCTGTCCATCGTGCACTTGATGATAGTAGAGCGCTTTTGGCGCGCCTTGCAATCCGCCGATGAGCGGAAAATCGTAGAAAAGGAAGCCTGAAGAATCGGGCTGCCAGACGATGATAGGATTGATCATGGCGCGTCCATCGGGAATCTCGCGCACGGCAGGCGGATTTTGGTTGTAATCCACCAGCGCTAGATCGAGCGCGCCTTCGCTCGGGACGAATAGGATGCCGAACGCGCCATTGGGAGCGCCGCGCGCGCCTTGTTGCGCCTCAGCGAGCGCTATGGCGCGCCCATCGGGCAGGAGCGCGCGCGGCATGTTCTCTTGCATCACCAGCAGCGTGCCGCTCGGCAGGCGCTCGCCTTGCGCAGCCGCAAGCGCGGCTTGAGTCGGCGGCAATGGCACTGAAGGTTCGGATGGCGCGCTGCTGCACGCCGCGATCAACAACAGAAACAGAAGAAGACAGAACGTCAATTGGCGCATTCAGGCTCGCTCTCAAACTCAACCGAAGCGGCGCAGCGCAGCAGCATCGGCAGGCTCGCAGGTCATCTGCTGTGCAGGGAAAGCGCATAGCAGATCGCGCAGGATAGCGATGGGCGTAGCGCTATCTAGCCACACGGCGTAGCGCTCAGGCGGCAATATGACAGGCATTCGGTCGTGAATCGGCGCGACCAGCGCGTTAGGCGTCGTGGTGATGATCAGAAAAGCAGGCGGCGCGCCAGCTGTTTGCAGCCAGATGCCTGCAAAAGCGAACAACGCGCCGTTGTGCAGCGCAAAACGCATCGGCTGCTTCTTGCCATCGGCGAGCGTCTGCCATTCGTAGAATGCATCGGCAGGCACAAGGCAGCGCTGCGCTTGAAAAGCGGCGCGGAAGGTCGGCTTTTCGGTCAGCGTCTCGGCGCGCGCGTTGATCAGGCGCGTTTTTGACCAGCTCGGCGTGTGGCCCCAAGTCATCAGCGTCAGCGCGCCACGCGCAAGCTGGACGGGCAAGCGTTGCGCAGGCGCTGCATTCAAACGCGGCTGCCATTCGGCAGGCGCGGTCGCTTCAAAGTGCGCGGCGAGCTGCTCAGCGGACGCATTCAGACTATATCTGCCACACATCGGATGCGCTTTCTCACAACCTGATCGCTCAGCGCTCATTGAATAACACTTTGTAGGCACGCTTGTCAAGTGACGCTGATGGTTCTCGCCGAGCGTGCTATAATGGCGCTGTTGTGCATCGACAGAGGTCGCGAGTTCATGCGCTTCATTCACATCAGCGATACGCATCTCGGCAAGACGCCTGCTTTCAGCTACAACGGCTTCAACAGCTACCGACATCTTGAGCAAGTTATCGAGACCATCAATCGGTTGCCTTTCGCCGTGGATTTCGTCCTGCACAGCGGCGACGTGACCGAGTATGGCTCGTCGGAAGAATACGTCCTGGCGCGCAAGCTAATGGAACGCTTGCGCTTTCCTGTCAAATATGCCGTCGGCAATCACGATAACGGCGCGCTGCTGCAAAACGTCTTGCTCGGCATTGAATCGCCGAGCGGACGCTACGATCACACTTTCACAGCAGACGGCGTGCAAGTGATCGTGTTGGATACCAACAACGGCTTCGTGCCGAACGGCACGCTCACTGAGCGCCAACTTGCCGATCTTCGCGCGCGCTGCACGCCTGAAGGCGCGCCGCTCATCATCGTCTTGCACCATCCGCCGTTGCCGCTCGATACGCCTTGGTTGGCGGAAGGCTGGGCAAGTTTTGACTTCCGCAGCATGTTGCTGGACGAAGGCGAAGCCTTCCGCGCGGCTATCGCGCCTGCGCGCGAGCGCTTGCGCGGCGTCTTTTTTGGGCATGTGCATCGCGCCTTCCAAGTGCAGCGCGACGGCATTCTTTATTGCAGCGCGCCAAGCACTGTCATTCAATTCACTGCCTATCCTGAGCAGCGCGATCCGAAGCCTGCGCCTGATGAGCCGCCTGCTTTCGCGCTTGTCACGCTAAGCGACTCGCAGCTCACCATTCGTCAGTATGTATTATCACGTCCTGAGCAAGCCTGAGCCATGTTACGTTTCGTCCACATCAGCGATTCGCACATCAGCACGCCTGATTACGCCAATTACGGACATCGCTCATATCCAAACTTGGCGGCAGTCATCAATGCGATCAACGCGCTGCCGTTCTCAGTGGACTTCGTCTTGCACACTGGCGACGTAGCCCAAAACGGCACTGCTGAGGAATACGCGCTCGCCAAGCCGCTCTTGGCGACGTCGCGTTTTCCAATCTACTACGCCAACGGCAATCACGATGACTGTGAGCAGCTGCAGCGTGCGCTGCTCGGCATTCAGACGCCTAGCGCGCGCTACGATTACACTTTCAGCGCGCACGGCGCCCAGATCGCCGTCTTCGACAGCGCTGATCGGCAAGGTCACACAGGCATTCTGCTCGATTCGCAGCTTGAGGCACTGCGCGCGCTCTGTACATCAGAAGGCGCGCCGCTCATCATCGTCTTGCATCATCCGCCTGTGCCGCTGGACGCGACTTGGATCGATCACGGCTGGTCTGTGCCAGATCGTCCGCCATACGGCACGATGTTATTGGCGAATTGGCAAGCGTTCCAAGCTGCTATCGCGCCTGCGCGTGAGCGTTTGCGCGGCGTCTTCTTCGGACACATCCATCACGCACATCAAGTGTGGCACAACGGCGTGTTCTATTGCGCGGCGCCCAGCACTTTCGGTCAGCTCGCCAGCTTCCCAGAGCAGCGCCTGCCACAGCCGACGCCTGAGCAGCCTGCCGCTTTCAATTTGGTCACAGTGGACGGCGCGCAAGTCACAGTGCGCCAATGCGCCGTCGCGCGACCTGCCGCAAGCTCAGCTTGACGGTATACTTGCATGCAAACGATCACGGCTTTGAGGAACAAGTCAATTTGAGCAAGCCTGCCATTGAAGCCTACCGAATCGGCAAGCAGTATCGGATCGGCGAAGCGGTTGCCTACTACACACTGAGCGAGACGCTCTCGCGACTTGTGCGCGCGCCTTTTCGCCGCCGCAAGCAAAGCGCGCCTGATAAACGCTTGTTCTGGGCGCTGCGCGACGTCTCGTTCACCTTGCAGCATGGCGAAGTGCTGGGCGTGATCGGCAAGAATGGCTCAGGCAAAAGCACGCTTCTGAAAGTGCTGTCGCGCATCACTGAGCCGACCGAAGGACGCGCTGTTGTGCGCGGACGCGTCGCTTCGCTCTTGGAAGTTGGCACAGGCTTTCATTTTGAGCTGACAGGGCGCGAGAACATCTTCCTGAACGGCTCGATCTTAGGCATGAAGCGCGCTGAGATCGTCCGCAAATTCGATGAGATCGTCGCTTTTGCTGAGGTAGAGCGCTTCATTGATACGCCTGTCAAACATTACTCAAGCGGCATGTTCCTGCGGCTCGCTTTTGCGGTCGCGGCACATATGGAGCCTGAGATTCTGATCGTGGATGAAGTGCTTGCCGTCGGCGATGCTGCGTTTCAGCGCAAAAGTCTGGGCAAGATGAGCGAAGTGGCAGGCGAAGGACGGACAGTGATCTTCGTCAGCCACAACATGCCGACCGTGCTGCGCTTGTGCAAGAGCGGCTTGCTGCTCAGCAGCGGTCAGGTTGTGGCGCAAGGCGATATTCAGAGCGTGGTGAATGCGTACGTGCGGCAAGGCGTGGAGATGGCGGGCGAGCGACGCTTCGAGCCATCCGATGGCGCCGATTTCGCCTTCACAGCAGTGCGCCTGCGCGATTGCCGCAACGCGATCAGCGCGCAAGTCAACCTGAGCGAAGGCGTTTTCATCGAGCTGGATTACACAGTGCGCCGTCCGATCCGCGCAGTGCAAATCGCTTTTCGGCTCTACAACAGCGACGGCACTTGCGTGCTGACCAGCACAGATTTCGATAGCGATCTGAGCCGTTATGAAGCGACTCATCCAGCTGGCGATTTCACGGCGCGCATTTTCTTGCCCAGCGATTACCTGCGCGACGGCAGCTACTATCTAGAGCTTGTGGCGCAAGTGCCGAACGTGCGTCCGCTCGATCACGTTCAAAATGGCATCAGTTTTGAAGTGCTGGATGACGGCAGCGCGCTGTCGCTCGGCGGCGTGCGTCCTGGCGTGATCGCACCTGCCCTGACCTGGCAGATAACGCCGCAAACTGACCTGTGAGCTTGCTGCGCTGCAGAATTTCCATACAATTGTCATCAGCAGTTGAGAAAGGAATTCATTCTATGACCAACAAAGGTATGAGCGATAACTTAGACGATATTCGCAGCAATCTCGTCGAGGACGATCTGTTCGGCTCGTTTGACGATGTGCCAAGTCCTGCCTCGCAGCGCGTGGATCAGAAACGCATCTTCGGTCTGACGGCAGGCGAGCGCATGATTCTCTCAATCATCTTCTTCATCGCCGTCAGCGTGCTGAGCGTGGCATTGCTCTTTCTGACAAACACCATCGTCATTCCATAGCGCTATAGCTCGGCAGCGATATGATTCATGACGCCAACACCAGCTGCTACTGTTCTGCTTGTGGATGACGACGATGAAATTCGGGCAACTGTGACGACCATCCTCACGCTGGAAGGCTTCCACGTGGTAGCTGCCAGCAACGGGCAGGACGCTTTGCAGTGCATTGTTGAAGGCAAGTGCAAGCCTGATGTGATCATCAGCGACATCGCTATGCCGCACATGGACGGCTACGCATTCTTTGACGCAGTCCGCCAAATGCCGACCATGCGCGCCGTGCCTTTCATCTTCCTGACCGCGTTCGGATCGCGCAAGCACGTCCATCTTGGTCGCGAGCTGGGCGCGGATGACTATTTAGTCAAGCCATTCGAAGCATCCGAGCTGCTCGCTTCGGTGCGCAGCCGTCTGGCGCGCACGCGAGCCATGCGCCAACAGATGGAGCGCGAGCTGGATGACGCGCGGCGTATGTTGGTGCAGCTGCTCTCGCATGAGCTGCGCACGCCGCTCACCTACATCACAGGCGGCTTTGAGCTGCTGGCGGATAACATCACGAGGCAGAGCGGCGGGCGAGAGATTGACACCAGCTTGAGCCTGATTCGCAGCGGCGCGCAACGCCTGATGCGCCTTGCTGAGCAAGTGGTCACTTACACTGAGCTGACCAGCGGCTTCGCCAAGCGGCAGCTGGATGAATTCGGAGAGCGCTTGCTCGTCCAAGAGATAGTTGAGAGCGCCATCGCCATGGCTTACTCAGAGCTGAGAGCGCATAACATTGCGCTTGAGACGACTTACGCCATCGCTGAGCGCGCTGAAGTGCGCGGCTTGCCCAAGCTGCTCACAGGCGCTGTGTATGAGATCATCCGCAACGCGATCATGTTCAGCGCTGAAGGCAGCACAGTTCAGCTGCGCGTGAGCCAGGACGCGCAGTTCGCCGCGATCAGCGTGAGCGATTGTGGCTGTGGCATCGCCGAAGCCGACTTGGAAAGCGTGTGGGAAATCATGGCGCAGTCGGATCGGCAGCGGCGCGAGCAGCAAGGCGTCGGCATGGGCTTGCCAATTGTGCGCCAAATTTTGCATTTGCACGGCGGCGAAGCGAGCTTGGTCAGCCGCTTGGGCGAAGGCACGACCGTCACCTTGCGGCTGCCGTTGGTCGGCTAACGCAACGGATATGCCCAGAAGAGCGCGATTTCAGTGATAGGCGCGTCAGGCGCTTCTGAGACGTTGCCGTACAGCGATTCGTCCAGACCGACCAAGCGGCAGCCCATGCGCGCATAGAAGCGGCAGGCAGCGATGTTGGTCTGCTGCGTCTCAAGCGTGATGGCGCGCGCATTCCAGGCTTGTGCAGCGCGCACTGCCAAGTGCCACAGCCTGCTGCCGATGCCTTGCCTGCGAAAATCGAGGTCAACCATCAAATTCCAGATGAAAGCCGTCTCGTTCCAAGCCTGCCAAGCCATATCCAGCAAGCCGACACGCCGCGTGCCGTTCAGGACTGCCACGCGCTGATAGGCTGCCGCGCCGCGCTTGAGCCGTCCGCGAATGGCGGCTTGCAGCTCAGGCGTGAAGTCGTACAAGCCGCCTTTATCGAAAGGCTGCGCCAGCCGCCGCTCGACGAGCCGCCAGCTCACCTCGTAACCTTGACCGCTGCGCTCAACGGCTAAGATGGTATCCGTGCGATAGGTTGGGCGAAT
>DAOTWB010000193.1:0-41209 GCA_034436235.1 Anaerolineae bacterium | reverse complement strand
TGGACCGGCAGGGCGCAAGCCCGCGCTAGGCGGCTTCTCGCTGGCGATCAACTCCAGCAGCTCAGAGGCGAAGCAAGCGGCAGCATGGCTGTTCATCCAATGGATCACCAGCGAGGCGAAGGCGAAGGAATACGCTGAGCGCGGCGGCGTCTCTGGTCGCCGTAGCGTGTACGCCGATCCTGAGATGATCGCCAAGTTCCCGCACTATCCTGCACTGGCTGAGTCGTGGGAGAAGTATGGCAACGCTGTCTTCCGTCCGCGCTTCCCAGAGTGGCCCGCGCTCTCGGACGTGATCGCGCAGTTCGGCACGGAGATGATGCTCGGCAACATCTCGGTTGAGGAAGGCGTGGCGCGCATTGAGGCGCAAATGGCGACCATCCTGCGTGACTACACAGAAGGTCGAGCGCCTAAGCTGCAATAAGCTCTAGCACAGCGGTAGAGGTCGGCACAGCGTCCGACCTCTACTGCCAAAACTGCTTTTGACGAGGAATTTTTCATGCAGACACAACTAGACGTTCAAAGCATGGCGAAGCAGGCGCTGAGCGAGATCGGCGCGGTCTTTGAGAGCGTGCGACCTGAGACGGCGCGCCTGATGTGCGATACAATCATGGCGGCGCGGCGCATCGCGACCTATGGCGTAGGGCGCGAAGGGCTGATGATGAAAGCGCTGTGTATGCGCCTGATGCATCTCGGCTTCGATGCGCACGTGGTCGGCGATATGACCACGCCACATCTCGGCGAAGGCGACCTGCTGATCGTGAGCGCAGGACCGGGCGAGTTCTCGACCGTCTTGGCGCTGATGGGCGTCGCCAAGCGCGACGGCGCGCGCACGATGTGCATCACGGCGCAGCCGAGCGGACGCGCGCCTGCCCAAGCCGACGTGGTCATTCACCTGCCGGCGCAGACGATGGCGAACGACACAGGCGGTAACACCAGTCTGCTGCCGATGGGCAGTTTGTACGAAGCAGTACAGTTGGTCTTCTTCGATCTGATCTCGATCATGCTGCGCGAGCTGACAGGTCAGACGCCTGAGCAGATGCGCGCGCGGCACACCAACTTGGAGTGAGGTGAGCAGCTATGGCGAACATGGCAGACGTCGCCAATTTGGCAGAGACACACAGCACAGCTCGGCACAGGCGTTTTCCGCGCATCAATTGGCTGGCGCTTGCCATGATCATGCCGTCAGTCATCGCGCTGCTGCTAGTCGGGCTGTATCCGCTGCTGTTCGCGGTCAGTTTGAGCTTTCAGCGCTTCTTGCTGAACCGTCCGCAGAACAACGGCATGTTCGTCGGCTTTGAGAACTATGCGACAGTGCTGCGCGATGAACTGTTCTGGTCGTCGCTCGGGCGCACGCTGACCATGTTGTTGATCGTGCTGATCGTGCAGATCGCGCTCGGCATCGCCATCGCTGTGCTGATCGATAGCAGCCGCTGGCGCGCTGTGAATTGGACGGTCAAGACGGCGTTGGTCATCCCAATCGCCATGACGCCGGCAGTGGTCGGCTTGCTGGGCGTGCTGATCTTCAACCGCGATTTCGGCTTGATGAACTATCTGCTCGGCTTGATCGGCATTGAGAAGATCAGTTGGCTAGGCGATCCGACCATGGCGATGGTGGCGATCATCATCACGGATATCTGGCAATGGACGCCGTTCGCAGCGTTGATCATGCTCTCAAGCCTTGCGCTGGTGCCGCACGATATGATCGAGGCGGCGCGGCTGGATACCAAGAATGCATGGACGGTCTTCCGCTATGTGAAGCTGCCGTATCTGATGCCGGGCATCACGGCGTTCATGATCATTCGCACGGCGGATGTGCTGAAGCTGTTCGATATGCCGTTCACGCTCACGCGCGGCGGACCGGGCGTCTCAACTGAGCTGATCAGCCTGTACATTCAGCGCATGGGCTTCCGAATCTTCGATATGGGCGTGGCATCGGCGCAGGCGGTTTTGTTGCTGATCCTGTGCATCGTTTTGGCGCGCGCCTACATCCGCTTCTTCTACCGCACGCCTGAGTCTGAGTGAGGTGCGAATCGCATGGCATACGCGGAGAATTTGCTCTCTCGACAAGCGACGAAGGCAGCCGTGCATCGGCGGCGCATTCCGATCGGCGCGTGGCTGCAACTGGCGCTGCTGATCCTGCTCTTGGTGTTCATCCTCGGCCCGTTCTATTGGATGGTCTCGACCTCGCTCAAAGAGCAGAACGATACCTTCGCCATTCCGCCGAAGTTCATCTTCACGCCAACTCTGGAGCATTATAACTTCGTGCTGTTCAGTCCATCAGCAATCGTGCCGACAGGTCTGCAGAATAGCCTGATCGTGGCGACGCTGACCACGTTGCTGGCGTTGGTTCTCGGCACGCCGGCAGCTTACGTCTTGGCGCGCTTCGAGTTTCGCGGCAAGCGCGACCTGTGGTTCTGGTTCATCTCCAACCGCTTTGTCTCGCCGATTGTGGTTGCTTTGCCGTTCTTCTTGATCGCGCGCGACCTGAGCATGTTGAACAAGCCGCAAGCGCTGATCTTGATCTACTTGACCTTCAACGTGCCGCTGGTGGTCTGGTTGTGCCTCGATCAGTTCCGCGCCATTCCGCGCGATCTAGATGAGCAGGCGAAGGTGGACGGCTGCAACTTGTTCCAGGCGTTTTGGCGCATCAATTTGCCGCTGGCGATTCCGGGCGTGGTGGTCTCAGCCATTCTCGCCTTCATCTTCAGCTGGAACGAGCTGCTCTTCGCGCTGATCCTCAATCGCAGCACGGGACAGACGGCGCCGGTGCAGGCAGCCAACTTCATGACGGGCTTTGGCGTGAAGTGGGGCGAGATGATGGCGACAGGCACGCTGATCGTGCTGCCGGTGGTCATCTTCGCGGCGATTGTCTCGCGGCATTTGGCGCGCGGCTTGACGATGGGCGCTATCAAATAGTGAGGAGTCTTTATGAGCATTCCTTTCGGCATCAATATAGGCTTTGCCGTCAAGCGGCTGCCTGCGGCTTCGGAATGGGCGCGTTTTGTGCGCGAGCAGCTGAACTTAGCGCTTGTCCAGTTTTCCTTCGACCTGATCGATCCGTTCATGCCGCTCAACGCGCGGCTTGCCTTGGCGGCGCAAGTGCGGCAAGCCGCTAAAGACTTCGGACTGCGGATACACAGCGCGCAGGTCGGTTTGGCGTGCTACACGTACAACGGCTTGCTGCATCCTGATCGGGCAGGGCGGCAAGCGGCGCGGGAATGGTGGAAGAACGCCGTCGCATTAGCAGCCGAGCTAGAAGTTGAGGCGGTCGGCGGACCGCTAGGCGCGATGAGCGTGCCTGACGCCGCCGATCCGAACATCGCGGCGCGCCGCTACCACGATCTGCTGGACGCGCTGACCGAGATCACTGAAATGGCGCGCGCGCACGGCTTGCGCGCTGTGTTGGTCGAGCCGACGCCGCTGCGTCGCGAATTTCCGCACACGGTTGAGCAAGCGGTCGCCTTGCAAGCGGATATGCGCGAGCGCGCCGCTGTGCCGATCGCGTACGTCTTGGATATCGGTCACGCGCTCTACGAGCCGCTCTACGGCAAGGGCGCGTCGCTCAGCGCATGGTTCGAGGCGATCGGCGCGCATATCGGCGTGCTGCACTTGCAAAACACCGATTTTCAGAGCGATTCGCACTGGGGCTTCCCTGATCCGCGCGCCGAGTACGACGTGGCAGGCTTCGCCGCGCAAGTTCAGGCGGCAAACCTGACCGACGTGCCAACTTTCCTCGAAGTCTTCTACTCTTTTGAAGCGGACGACGCACAAGTGCTGCAAAACGTGATCAGCTCAGTGGAGCATTGCCGCGCCAAGCTGGCAGTGACCGCTTGATCGGCTCAGGCGGCGCGCACAGCGTGCCGCCTGCTTTGCACCTCGCCAATCTCGAGCAATTTTCTCTGATAAATATTATACTTATTGCCTTTTCCAGCAAAACGTGCTAGAGTCTAAACACTAGGCGTTAGGGCAGGTGAAAGGCAAGCGACATGCGCGATACACGCTTAGCGGTGCTGCAGGCTATCCGTGCGCAAGGGCAGGCGACGGTCGCCTCGCTGGCGGCGGCGCTCGGCATCTCGCCGATCTCAGTGCGCCATCATCTGACGGGCTTGCAAGCGGAAGGTCTGCTCAAAGTGACGCTGGAGCGGCAAGCCATCGGGCGACCGAAGCACGTATACAGCTTGACCGAAGCGGCAGAGCGCTACTTTCCAATCGCCTATCACACGCTTGCCGAGCGCTTGCTCGACGAGCTGAAAGCGCGCCTGACAGCCGAGCAAGTGGCGGCGCTTGCCGACCGCATGGCAGCCAACATTGCGGCGCGTTACGGCGCCCTGCAGCTGAGCGGCAGCCTTGAAGAGCGCCTGCAGAAGTTGGTGGATATCCTCGGCGCAGAAGGCTTCCGCGCTGCCGTCAGGCGCGTGGAAGATGGCGCGCTGCAAGCCGAGCTGAGCTGTCCGTATCTGCTCGTTGGGCAGCCGCATCCTGAAGGATGCCAAATCGAGCGCACCATCATGCGCTCTGCGCTCGGGCGCGACGTTCAGCGCACAGCCTGTGTGCTAGATGGTGACCGTCTGTGTATATTTAGTGTAGCCGATACCTGAAGAGAGGCATTCCAGCATGTCTGATATGAACAATCGCCCAACCTTGAGCGAAGAAGCCGTCCGCGAAGCGTTGCGCCAAGTGGTAGACCCTGAGATCGGCATGGACGTGGTCGCGCTAGGCTTGATCCGCGAGCTAATCCTTGAGCCTGAGCGCTCGCACGTCAAAATGCTGCTGACCACGCCGTTCTGTCCCTACGGTCCGCAGCTTCTAGAGCAAGTCCGCATGACCGTTCAAGATGTGACAGGCGTGCCGACAACCATTGAGTTCAGCCCTGAGCTGTGGGATCCTTCCATGATGGAAGATGGCGCAGCGCAGGAATGGGGACTGTTCTACTAGGCGCGGCGCGCTGCACGCCGATATATCGCCAAGGTCTGCTGGGCTGCCCTTGACCACGTGAATTGTGCGGCGCGCGCCTTGCCTGCCGTGCGCAAGCGCTCGCGCAGCGCCGAATCGGTCAGCAGGCGCAGCAGCGCGTCAGCGAGCGCAGTCTCATCGTGCGGATCGATCAATAGCGCCGCGTCGTTGGCAATTTCTGCCAGACTGGAGCAATTCGAGGTCAGCACAGGCGTGCCGCACGCCATGGCTTCCAGCACAGGCAGACCGAAACCTTCCCAGAAGGACGGCAAGGCAAAGGCATCTGCGCCGCTGTAGAGCGCCGTCAACTGACTCTCTGGCACGTAACCGATCCATTTGGCGCGCACTTGTGGATGCTCAGCCAAGTACGTTTTGACCGCTTCAGCGCCGCTGCCTTCACCGCCTGCTAAGATCAAAGTGTGCGGCACGCGCTCCTGAATCTGTGCGAAGGCGCGCAACAGACCGAGCTGATTTTTGCGCTGCTGCAACGTGCCAACGCACAGCACATAGCGCGCTGTGCCAAGCTGAGCGCGCACAGCGGCGATGTCCGCTTCAGCGGCAGGCTGGAAGCGCTGCGCATCCACGCCTTCGTGGATCACGGTCGCCTGCAAGCCGAGATGACGGCGCACTTCATCGGCGGCATTGTGCGAGACCGCGATCAAGTGCGCGGCGCGCCGCGCAGCGTCGCGCGCGTCGTCCAGATAGCGCCGCTCTTTGAGCGCCTGCTCAGGCGGCAAGCTGAGCGCCGCTAAATCGTGGACAGTCACCACAGCAGGCACAGGACAGAAACGCGCCATGTGCGGCGCAGGAAAATGGAAGACGTGCAGCCGATCCAGCTGCATCGCAATGCCCATGCCGATTCGCCACCAAGCGCGCTGAAAAGGCGCAATGCGCCAGCGCAGCCAGCGGCTCGGCTGCAGGTTGACCAGCGCAGGCTCAGCGCGGCGCGGCGGCTGGATGAAATACAAGTGCAGCTGTATTTGCTCAGCGGCGGCTTGTGCAGCAAGCGCCTCGAGCAGGCAGAGCAGATAACGCTTGACGCCTGTGAGCGCCTTGCCTGAGATCAAGCCGCTCGCTTCGATGCCAACGCGCAACATCAGCCGCTATGTGCCAGCTGGCGCGCGCGCCGAACCGACTCTTCGTACGCCACGCGCGCCATCGCCGTGCGATACGCCGCGCTGCCTTTATAGTCATTCCGCGTGCTGGCGCTGCCTTCGTAGTAGCGCACAGGCTGCTCTAACACGCCGACCACAATCGCATAAGCGCCCGGATCAGGCTCGCCGTGAAAGGCGAAGCCGACCGCGCCAACAATCGGCGCGTCTGAAGGCGTGCGTGCAATTTTGTACGGCGCGAAACGCCAATTGGCGGCGTAATCCGAGACGATCACGCCGAGGACTGCCAAGCGGCGGCGCTCTTCAAGGCTGAGCGCGCACCAACGCGGCATGTCAATGGCGGTATTCTCATCGTGCGCCGCTGTGATCACGCGCGCGCCGATGCCGTACAGCATGGCGATGATCAGCGAGTCGGGCGAGCATTCCATCAGCAGGTCGCCAAGCGTGAGCGTGTTCTGCAGCGTGCGCGGCAGCTCCGCGTTGATGACCGCTGCCACGTCCACGCTGATGCTGCGCGCGTGCGCGGCAGTGATCGCGCTGCCCACTTCAAGCCGATGCGCGTTCAGCTGCCAATGGCTGGGCGCTAAGGCTGAGAGGTCTACGATTGCCTCTAGCTCGCGGCGGACGTTGTATGGCAAGCGCGGCAAGTAAGCGCCGCCGCCATACAGCGGATAGGCGCCGCGCTCTTGCAGGCGCGCCTGCGCTTCCTGCAGCGAGGTCGGATGATAGACAGTGTGCAGATGATGGAGCATGGGCCGTCTCCTTTCGGGCAGATTATAGCGCGCAGTGCGGCGTAGCGCACTTATGCGCGCTGCCCAACTGCGCTACAATCTGAGCGTATCGCTTTTTGAGCTGAGGAAGCTGCCATGTTCCGACGTTTTGCCTTGTCTCTGATCATCGGCGCGCTGCTGCTGCCGCTGCCGAGCGCGCGCGCGCAAAGCGGCACATTGCAACTGACCGATTGCGAGCTGCCGATCGGCGCGCAAGGCGCTGCCAAGCAAGCCGCGCGGTGTGGCGTGTTGCGCGTGCCAGAGGATTACAACGCGCCTGATGGACGCCAGATCGAGATTCACGTCGCCGTTTTGCCTGCGCGCAACAGCGCTGCGCGGCGCGAGCCGATCTTCCACCTCGAAGGCGGACCTGGCGCCAGCGCCATCGAGTACTATGGCTTGGTCTGGTATTCCGCCTACGCAGACCTGAACGAAGCGCACGACATCGTCTTGATCGATCAGCGCGGCACGGGCAAATCCGCCTCGCTGCAATGCACAGAGATCGCAGATGAGAGCTTTGAAGACCTCACGTTCGATCTCGACTTTCGCGCTGAAATCGAGGAGAACATCGCGCGCGTGCAAGCCTGCCTTGCGCGTCTTGGGCAGACCAACGATCCGCAACATTACATCACTGCCAATCTGGCGCGCGATACCGACGCTGTGCGCGCTGCGCTCGGCTACGAGAAAATCAACCTGTTCGGCTCATCCTACGGCACGTGGTTGGCGCAGTTCTACCTGCGGCAATTCGGCGAGCGCGTCAACGCCGCCGTGCTTGAAGGCACGGTCGGACCGTGGGACAGACCGTTCCTCGTGGCGAATTTGCACGCGGATATCTCTCTGCAGCGCGTCTTCGATCTGTGCGCCGCTGACCCAGCTTGCAACAGCGCCTTTCCTGATCTGAAAGGCAAGCTCGAGCAGGCGCTGCAACGCTTGCGCAGCGGCGTGCGCACAAGCGGCACTAGCTCGCTGACGGGCAGAAATTATCTTGTCGTGATGAACGCGCAGCGCTTCTTATCGGCGATCCGCAGTATGCTCTATCAAGGCAGTCTGCTCGGCTCTGTGCCACAAGCCATTGCGCAGGCTGCCAATGGCAACTACGCCTTGCCTGCCACTGTCCTGATCGCAGCCGCTGAGCAGCCGATCAGCTACGGCATGAACCTGAGCGTGATCTGCGCTGAGAACGTCGCCTTCTACACGCCTGAGCTGTTGGCGGCTATCCCTGAGAGCGTCTTCTTCAATCGCCTGCCCAACGATACCTATAGCGAGCTGTGCGCTGTATGGCGCAGCGCTGAGCTGGACGCTTCCGAAGTGACGCCTGTCAGCTCAACCGTGCCGACTCTGTTCCTCGTCGGCGATTTCGATCCGATCACGCCGACCGCCTTTGCGCTCGCCACACAGATGCGCTTCCCGAACAGCGTCTTGGCGCGTTTTCCCTATCAAGGTCACACGATCTTGCCGAACAGCTTGTGCGCACAACGCCTTGCCCGCGCTTTCTACGCCGATTCACGCCAAGTTGACCTGAGCTGCACTGCGCAAGACGTGCCAATCGCCTTTGCCGAAGCGCAGCAGCTGCGCTACGAGACCGTCAGCACGCCGCGTTTTTCCGCGCGCGTGCCAGCAGGCTGGCGCCAAACGGGCGAGGCTGAAGGCATGTACTTCTTCAGCAGCGATGCAGCCGTGCCTGAGTTTCTCGGCATTGCGACCTATCGCCTAGCAGGCGGCGCCGCGCTGCAAGAAGCAGCCTTCAAGGCGATCAGTGCGCGTCACGCGCGTCTCTTCGAGCAAGCGCGCATCGCGCAGCTCGGCGTCGTCATCACGCAGTACACGTTCAACACTGAGCAGGAAGTCTATCTCGGCGCCTTGATCACGCTCGGACTCGGCACGCAGTCGCGCGCCGTGTGGTACGCCGCGCCTGCTAATATCTTCACAGCGCGCTTCAGCAGCATCGCTTTGGAAGTCTTCGGCTCGGTCGCGCCGCGCTGAGAGATAGCTCGCGCAGGATCGCGTGTGCGATCCTGCGCTATGTTGCCTGCCTGCCGTGCGCTTGATAAGATTGAAAATGCTACGCCGACTTTAGTCAACTGCTGATCGTTATTTTGAACACACAAGATGCTTTTATCGCAATAGATTTAGGGACGACTCACGTCAAGGCGGCGATCTTCGACCTGCACGGCAGGCGTCTTGCGCGCGCTGCGCGCTCATGTCCTTTGCAACGTCCGCAGCCTGCTTGGTGCGAGCAAGATTTGGACGCTGTGCAAGCGGCAGCCTTTGCCTGCCTTGCCGAGTGCGTCCAAGCGGCTGAGCTGCCGCGGCACGCCTATCGCGCGCTCGCCTTGACCGCGCAAGGCGATGGCACGCGTCTATTGCGCGCCGATGGCACTGCTGTGCGCCCTGCCCTGATCTGGCAAGATGCGCGCGCTGCGCCGCTTGTCCAGCATTGGCAAGCCGATGGACGCGCCGCCTTAGCAGCGCGCTACACAGGTACAGCGCTTTCCGCCTCACATCAAACAGCGCAGCTGGCGTGGCTGCTGGCGAACGAGCCGCGCGCGCTCGACGAGACCTGGCGCGTGTTCTTCGCCAAAGATTGGCTGTTCTTCCAACTGACAGGCGAGGCGATCGCTGAGCAGAGCGACGCCAGCCACACTTACCTGAATTGGCAGACGCGCCAGCCTGAGCCGCAGCTCTTGGAACTCTTGGGCATCGGCGCGCTCGCCGAAAAATTGCCGCCATTGCGTCCACCGCAGGAATGCGTCGCGCCATTGCGCGCAGAGCGCGCCGCTGCGCTCGGTCTGCCCGATGGTCTGCCTGTCGTCTTGGCGCCCTTCGATGTGGTCGCTGAGCTGATCAGCGTCAGCGGCGGCGCGTTCGATGTGGCGTGCAGCGTGTTCGGCACGGCAGGCGTGCATCAGGTCAGCCTTGCCGAGCTGCCAACATGGAATGGCAAGCTGATCGGCGGCACAACTTACATCCCTGATCAGCGCGGCTACATCCGCTTTGTGCCGACCATGTTGGCGACGCCGAACATCGAATATTGGGCGCGCTTGCTCTATGCCGATCTAGCGCAAGCGCACGGCATGATCGGCACGCCGCAGCTGGAGACGCAATTGGCGCGCATCCCTGCAGGCGCGGAAGGCGTGCTGTACCTGCCATTCCTCGCGCCATCAGGCGAGCGTGCGCCGCACTTATTGCCGCAAGCGCGTGCGCAATTCAGCGGCGTCTCGTTGCTGCATACGCGCGCACACCTATTGCGCGCGGTCTATGAAGGCGTGGCATTGGCAGCGGCGAGCTGCTTCGCGTTCCTGCCGTCTTTCACGCCGCCGCTGCGCCTGACAGGCGGCGGCGCGCGCAGTCCGCTTTTGGCGCAGATGATGGCGGACATGCTGAACGTGGACGTGATCGCCTACGATAGCTTGAGCGGCGCGTTGCGCGGCGCCGCCATGTACGCCGCAACGCGCCTAGACTTCTTCCCTGACCTAGCAGCAGCTTTCAGCGCCATGCAATCGCCGTGCCAAGCCTTTGCGCCGAACGCCGCTGCGCACGCCGTCTATCGCCAGCTCGCTGAGCGCTATCAACGGCACGTGGCGCAGCTCGCCTGAGCGCTACTTCTTCTTGGCAAGAAAACGCGGCAGCACAACCGCTGCATCAGGCACAGGCAAGCGGTCGCCGAGCGCCACTGAGGTCGGCAGCGTCATCGCCTTGCCGATGTTCAAAATGAGCAGCGGCGTCTCAGGCGCGCTGAAGGCTTCTTTCACGTACGCCTGACCGCATTGATAGCCTTCTGAGTCGATGCTGCACGACGTGACCATGCCGATCACGTTGCCGCGCCGATCCAGCACGGCTGCGCCCGCCTGCGGCGGACGCACGCCTTTGTGCAACATGCGGAAGCGCACGATGATCGCCTCGCGCTTCCGCTCGCGCTCTAGATAGGCGAGCTTGCCGATGAAAAACGGCTTCCAGAGCTTGACATAGCTGGCGAAGCCTGCGTCGCTCGGCGTGAAAGCGTGCAGACCGCCCAGCTCGTGTCCGTAGAGCGGCAAGCCCGCCTCGATGCGCGTGCTATCGCGGCTCGCCAAGCCACACGGCTGCGCGCCCGCTTCAACCAGCGTCTCGAAGAGCGCCGCCGCCTGCTGTGGATGCACAAATAGCTCGAAGGCGACTCGCTCGCCCGTGTAGCCCGTCCGCGAGACGATCAGGTCAAACGCGCCGAGCTTGAACGGCGCCACGGTAGACCACGCCATGTTCGCCAAGCGCCGCTTATCCGCCTCGCTATGCGCCATGCGCTGCAAAATGCCCAGACTGGCTTGCCCTTGCAAGGCGATATCAACGCGGCACGCCTCGCCATGCTTTGGATCGCGCAGGTCGCGCAGCGTGACCTGCGACGGATCGTCCAGCAGGCGCGCCATCGGACGGCTCGGATCGATCTGGACTTCGCCGCACAGCACGGCATTCGCCCATGCCCAATCTTTATCGTTATTGCTGGCATTCACTACCAGCATGAAGTGATCTTCTGCCAGCCGATAGAGGTAGATATCGTCCAGCGGCACGCCGTCAATGCCGAGCAGATAGCTGTACTGCGCATCGCCGACCTTCAACGTGCGCACGTCGTTCGTGGTCAGCCGATCCAAGAAATGCCGCGCAGCGCGTCCGCGCACGTCCCAGACGCCCATGTGCGTCACATCGAAGACGCCTGCCGCGTTCCGCACAGCGGCGTGTTCTGCGCTCACGCTCTTGTACCAAAGCGGCATCTCATAGCCGCCGAACGGCGCCATCTTCGCGCCGAGCCGCTTGTGCAGCTCATAGAGTGGCGTGCGCTTCAGCGGCTGATCCTCAGGCTCGCTCCACGTGAAAATTGGCAGCGGCGCGCCGCCGTTCGCAGGCAGCCGTGCGCCGCGCGCGCCGACGAAATAATCTTTCTCTGCATAGAAGCCTGCTAATGTGCCAACAGGCACGTCCACAGGCTTGCTCGGCTTGCCCAACACGCTCACCACGACCGCGCCCGCCAACTTGCCGTGAATATCGAGCGGATCGTAGACTGTGAAGCCGTCCGAGAGCGCTTGCAGCCACGCCGCAGCGCGTCCGCCTTCGGCGTTCAGGTGCAGATGGTAGATATCCGCGCCGACTCGCTCCAAGCTGCCGCTCGCAATCAGCGCGCCGTCTTGATCCAACAGGCTAGTCGGCTCTGAGTCGCCGATCTCAAGCGGATAGACGCGGCTGGTCAGCGCGACGCGCAGAAAATCGGCGGCAGCCGCGCCGCGCACTGCCAATGAGAGCGCGCCGCGCTCCGCCATTTCATCCACCCACAGCGTGATGTGCTGCCTGCCTTTCTCAGTCATGCGCGCACCGACCGTCGGCAAGCTGTAATCAATGCCTGCCTCAGCGCACAGCTGCGCCACAGCGTGCCGTGCATCGGTCAGCGCGCCGAACGGCACTTTGGCGCGCAGGTCGTCCTTGCCGCCTTTGCCCGAATAGCTGAAAGGACGCGCCGCCTTGAGCATGTGCGCGATGATCGAAGCTAGTCGGTCAATCTCAGGCTCGCGGAAGCCGCGTTGCGTGATCCACGGCGTGCCAAGCCGAATGCCGCTCGGTCGCGCCGCCGATGTATCGCCCGGAATTGTGTTGCGGTTGCAAGTGATACCGATCAGGTCTAGGATGCGCGCCGCCATGTCGCCGCTGAGCGGCGTGCCGTCCGCGCCGCGTATCGCGCTGACATCCACCACCAGCAAGTGTGTGTTCGTGCCGCCATAGACCAAGCGCAAGCCGTATTCGCGCAATTTCTCAGCCAAGCGCGCCGCGTTCTTCACAGTCTGCGCTTGCAGCGCCTTGAATTGCTCCGTGCGCGCCAATTTGAGCGCGACGGCGAGCGCTGCGATGCTATTCATGTGCGGACCGCCTTGCTCGCCAGGAAAGACGCCGCGATCCAGCTTCTTGGCGAGATCGGCGCGATGCGTGATGATGACCGCGCCGCGCGGTCCGCCCAGCGTCTTGTGCGTGGTGAAGGTGACGATATCCGCGATGCCGATTGGCGAAGGATAGACGCCTGCCGCGACCAAGCCTGCCACGTGCGCGATATCCGCCATGAGCAGCGCGCCGCACGCATCAGCGATCTCGCGTAATCTCTGCCAGTCTGGCGCCATCGGATAGGACGAGTAGCCGCCGATCACGATCTTCGGACGCTCCTGCAAGGCTGTCGCCCGCGCCGCTTCATAGTCAATTAGCTCAGTCTCAGGATGCACGCCGTAGAAGACCGCGTTGTATTGCTTGCCGCTGCGCGCCGCAGGACTGCCATGCGTCAGATGTCCGCCGTGCAGCAAATCCATGCCCATGATCGTGTCGCCGGGCGTCAGCAAGGCGGTGTAGACCGCGCTATTGGCAGGCGCGCCGCTCAGCGGCTGCACGTTCACAAACAGCTGATCGGCGCTCAGGCGCTCTGTGGCAAATAGCTCAGCGCAGCGCCGCCGCGCTAACGACTCGACCAGATTGGCGAACTCTGTGCCTTTGTAGTAGCGCGGATCGCTATAACGGCGGAAGGTCGCCAAGTGTTGATCGAAGTCCAGCAGCTCGGCTTCGCTCATCAGGCGCATTTCATCAGGCGGATAGCCTTCCGTGTACAGATTGTGATAATGCGATGTGAGCGCCTGCCGCACGGCATACGGCACAGTGGACTCGGACGGAATCATGATCAAGCGGCGTTGTTGGCGCGCCGCTTCCAAATTGATCAGATCGGCTATGTCAGGATCGAGATCGGCGAGATCGCCGCGAAACAAAAAATCTTGCAACATGCTCTCTCCAATCGGTGCGGACTATGCGATAGATTTCAGTGCGGTCAAGCAGTATCGCCGCGAATTTGGTCGCCGTAGCGCGCAAGACTGGCGCGGATCGCCGCTAACTCAAAGCCTGTGTGCAGTTTGCCGTTGGCGTGGCACTGCATCACTTCGGCGAGCGTCCACCACGTGATGTTGAGAATCTCATTGCGATCGATTGTGAAGTTCAGCGTGCGCGGACGCGCGAAGTAGATATGGTGAGCGCGCTCGCGGTAAGTGTACATCGCCACAAAGCCGATGATATCAACGGTCATGGCGAACTCTTCGTGCAGCTCACGATGCAGCGCCGCCACAAGGCTTGAGTCGCTCGCCTCAACGCGCCCGCCCGGCAATCCCCACTTTCCAATCGTCTCGGGCAGATAGTTGTGATGCTGTACCAATAAAAATCTGTTTTCGTAAAGCAGCACAGCGCGCACTGCTGGACTGCGTACCGTCGCGCCCATACCTACTCATCCTCAACGCTTCCCATGCAGATTATCGCTCATTGAGAGCGCTAATGCCATATGTGCGGTTCAGCTTGACCTTGTGCTGCGCCGCGATAAGCCTTTTGCGCGCGCCTGTCTAGCTGCACAAGGCAGTAGATTCTGTTTGCTATGCTAAACGGCACAACGCGATCTGTCAAGCAGGCTCAGCTTGACCGCCTGTGCGCCGCCTCACAGATTTTCTTTATATTTATCTTTTTAATTGACACTTTTTTGCCAATCTGCTATACTCTCACCATGCTGAACATCTCGCTTCAATTGAATTAACACATGAGGAGGCATTCCGCCCAATGAGCGCTGTTCTTGAAATTCGCAATCTGCACGTCAGCATTGATGGCAAGCCTATCCTGAAAGGCGTGAACCTGACCGTGCGGCAAGGAGAGATTCACGCCTTGATGGGACGCAACGGCTCGGGCAAAAGCACGCTCGCCTATGCGCTGATGGGACATCCTGCCTACACAGTTGACGAAGGGCAGATCATCTTCGATGGGCAAGATTTGCTCGAAATGGAGGCGGATGCACGCAGCCGCGCCGGCTTATTCTTAGCGTTCCAATATCCAGTGGCAGTGCCAGGCGTGACGCTGGCGAACTTTTTGCGCGCCGCGATCAACGCGCGCCGCAAAGAGGCGAATCCTGAGGATAAAGGCATCAGCATCCAAGAATTCCGTCGGCTGCTGATGAGCAAGATGCAGATGCTCAAGATCGATCCGAGCTTCGCAGGGCGCTATTTGAACGACGGCTTCAGCGGCGGCGAGAAAAAGCGCGCTGAGATTCTGCAGCTTGCCACGCTCGAGCCGAAGATCGCTGTGCTAGACGAGACGGATAGCGGCTTGGATATTGACGCGCTGCGCGTGGTCGCCGAAGGCGTCAACCATTTGATCGGACCGAACCTTGGCGTCTTGGTCATCACGCACTACGAGCAGTTCTTGAATTACATCAAGCCGCAGTTCGTGCATGTCATGTTCGATGGACGCATTGTGGAAGAAGGCGGCTTCGAGCTGGCTGAGAAAATCCAGACTCAGGGCTACGACTGGGTCGCTGAGAAGTACGCCACTGCCTGAGCGAATCGCAAAGTGAGTCATTTGGTGAGGGAAACGCACATGAGCGAGCAGACAACGGTTGATCAGAGCCAACAGCTGGCAGAGATCAAGCTGAATTACGATGAGAAGTACGGCTTCCACGTGCCGGATAGCCGCTACGCCTTCAAGAGTCAGAAAGGCTTGAGCCGCGACGTGGTGGCTGCCATCAGCGAGATGAAAGGCGAGCCGCAATGGATGCGCGACTTCCGCCTGCGCTCGCTAGAGATTTTCTACCGCAAGCCGCTGCCAACTTGGGGCGGCGATCTGAGCGGCATTGACTTCGACGATATCTACTACTACGTGCGCGCCACAGATCGTCAGCAGCGCTCGTGGGATGAAGTGCCTGAGGAGATCAAGTACACCTTCGACCGTCTGGGCATCCCTGAGGCGGAGCGGAAATTCCTCGCCGGCGCCGGCGCTCAGTTCGAGTCGGAAGTGGTCTATCACTCGATCCGCAAGGATTTGGAAGAGAAGGGCGTGATCTTCCTCGATACAGATAGCGCCTTGCGCGAGCATCCCGACCTGTTCCGCGAGTACTGGGCGACGGTCATCCCGCCAACCGATAACAAGTTCGCGGCGCTCAACAGCGCGGTCTGGTCAGGCGGCTCGTTCATCTACGTGCCGAAAGGCGTGCATGTCGAGATGCCTTTGCAGGCATATTTCCGCATCAACACCAACAACATGGGTCAGTTTGAGCGCACGCTGATCATCGTGGACGAAGGCGCATCCGTGCATTATGTGGAAGGCTGCACTGCGCCGACCTACAGCTCGGATAGCCTGCACAGCGCAGTGGTTGAGATCATCGTCAAGCGCGGCGGACGCGCGCGCTACACCACGATCCAGAATTGGTCGAACAACGTCTACAATCTGGTCACCAAGCGCGCTGTCGCTTACCAAGACGCGGTGATGGAATGGGTGGATTGCAACATCGGCTCCAAGCTCACCATGAAGTATCCTGCCATCTATCTGGTCGAGCCGGGCGCGCACGGCGAGGTGCTTTCGGTCGCTTTTGCAGGCAAGGGACAGCATCAGGACGCCGGCGCCAAGATCGTCCACGCTGCGCCGCGCACCACCAGCCAGATCATCAGCAAGTCCATCTCGATGCACGGCGGACGCAGCAGCTATCGCGGTCTGCTGAAGGTGAACGCAGGCGCGGTCGGCAGCAAGTCCAACGTGGTCTGCGACGCCTTGCTGATGGACGAAATGAGCCGCACCGACACCTATCCGTCCATCGAGATTGACGAGAAAGACACGACCATCGGACACGAGGCGTCGGTCAGCAAGGTGAACGAGGAGCAGCTCTTCTACATGATGTCGCGCGGCATTGACGAGGATACCGCCAACGCCATGATCGTCAGCGGCTTCATCGAGCCTGTGGCGAAGGAGCTGCCTGCCGAGTACAGCATTGAACTCTATCGCCTTGTGCAGCTGCAGATGGAAGGCTCGGTTGGCTGAGCGCTGCACAGCGCATAAAGCGAGCAGAAGGCGGCGCACAGTCCGCCTTCTGTGTGAATTTAGACGCACTTTTGACGCGGAGAAGGTTGAACCGTGACTCTACGCACACGCAACAAACAGATCGCGCCCAAGCTGACTCGCGAGATGATCGAGCAGCTCAGCGCGAGCAAACATGAGCCAGCTTGGTTGCTGAACGCGCGCCTGACGGCATGGGAACTCTACGACACGCTGCCGATGCCTTCTATGCAGAGCGAGGCATGGCGGCGCACGGACTACACCACCATTCGCTGGGAACAAGCCAGCAAGCTGATCAACGGCAGCGCAGCAGGTCTTGAGGCGATTCCTGCCGAGAACTTGGCGCCGCTGATCGGCGAGGCACAAGGCGGCTTGATCGCCGCTGTGGACGGACGCATTGTGCATAGTGAGCTGAGCGCCGCGCTCAAAGCGCAAGGCGTCATCTTCTGCGATTTTGAGACCGCTGTCCGCGAGCATGAGGCGCTCTTCCGCAAGCACCTGATGACCACAGCCGTGCATCCGAATGAAGATAAGTTCGCTGCGCTGCACGCCGCACTCTGGACGCATGGCGTATTTCTGTACGTGCCGCGCGGCAAGGCAGTCGAGCTGCCCTTGCACAGCGTCTTTTACAACACCACGAGCGGCTTGACGCTCGGTCACGTCCTTGTGGTGCTTGAAGAAGGCGCGCAAGTGACCTACCTGCACGAGTATCTCTCGGCTGAGGCGCCTGAGCATATGGCATACGTCGGCATGACCGAGCTGATCCTCGGCGAGCGCGCCAACTTGCGCTATGTGGCGCTGCAAGACTGGGCGCGCAACGCCAATGACATCCGTCACGAGCGCGCGCGCGTGGCAGCAGGCGCACAGCTGGATTGGATCATCGGCACGATGGGCGGTCGCTTTGTCAAGCAGTTCGCCGAGATCGAGCTGGACGGCGAAGGCGCGTTCGGGCGCATGTCAGGGCTGTTCTTCGCCGATGCGCACCAGTTCTTCGATCACGACACGCAGCAGAATCACAACGCGCCGCACACCACCAGCGACCTGCTCTTCAAAGGTGCGCTCAAAGACGAAGCGCGCACTGTCTGGCAAGGTATGATTAAAGTGTTGCCGCACGCGCAAAAGACCGACGGCTTCCAAGCCAATCGCAACCTTGTCCTCAGTCCGCACGCGCGCGCCGACTCGATCCCTGGCTTGGAGATCGAGGCGAACGATGTGCGCTGCACACACGCGGCGACGGTCGGCAGGTTGGAAGATGAGCCGATCTTCTATCTGATGTCGCGCGGCATGACGCGCCAAGATGCAGAGCGGCTGATCGTGGCAGGCTTCTTCGATCCGATCATGCAGCGCATTCCGTTCGAAGAGGTGCGCGCGCGTCTGACGGCGCACATCGAAGAGAAACTTGAGCGCGTGACACAGTTGGCATAGGCTTGAAAGGAGCTTCACCATGACTGAGATCGATCCGAATATCAGCGCAAAAGGCTACGTGCGACCTGAGGTGTTGGTCAGCACGCAATGGGTCGCCGATCATCTCAACGATCCGTCCATCCGTTTGGTTGAGTCGAATGAGGATATCCTGCTCTACGATCAAGGGCATATTCCGGGCGCCATTCAAATTGACTGGATGAGCGACCTGAACGATCAGCTGCGCCGCGACTACCTCGATAGCGCGCGCTTCGCCGAGCTGATGGCGCGCAGCGGCATCAGCAACCAGACGACGGTCGTCTTCTACGGCGATAAAAACAATTGGTGGGCGTGCTACGCCTTCTGGGTCTTTCAGCTGTTCGGGCATACCAATGCGCGCATCATGGACGGCGGACGCAAAAAGTGGATTGACGAAGGGCGTCCGTTGACGCGCGAGAAGCCGAGCTATCCGCGTGCTGAGTACGTGGCGCCTGAGCGCGATGATAGCACCTACCGCGCCTTCCGCGATCAGGTGATGGCGCACAGCGCAGCGCGCCTGCCGCTGATCGACGTGCGCAGTCCGAAGGAATTCAGCGGCGAGCTGCTGCACATGGAAGCCTATCCGCAGGAAGGCGCTCTGCGCGGCGGACATATCCCAGGCGCCAAGAACGTGCCTTGGGCGACCGCTGCCAACGAAGACGGCACCTTCAAAAGCGCGGCGGAACTGCGCGCCATCTATGAAGAGCAGCTCGGTTTGAAGCCTGAGCAAGAGATCGTCACCTATTGCCGCATCGGCGAGCGCAGCAGCCACACTTGGTTCGTGCTACACTACCTGCTGGGCTATCCGAAGGTGCGCAATTACGACGGCTCTTGGACAGAGTGGGGCAATTTGGTCGGAGCGCCGATTGAGCGTCCGTGAACAGGCGCGAGGTGAGGCATGGATAAGCAGTTTTACATCGAGAATCTGCTAGATCACTATGAGAATCCGCGCAATCGCTACAAGATGGAAGACGCCAGTGTCTCGATCACAGGCGGCAATCCGGGCTGCGGCGATCTTGTGACCATCTACCTGAAAGTGGACTCGGACGAGCGCGTGATCGCCGCCAGCTTCGAAGGCGAAGGCTGCACGATCTCACAGGCGGCTGCATCCATGCTCACCGAGATGCTGATCGGCAAGACGCTCAGCGAAGTGCGCGAGATGAACATTGACGCCTTCATTGATGAGATCGGGCGCGAGGTAGTCATCACGCGCCCGAAGTGCGCCACGCTCGCCATCAACACAGCTAAGGCGGCAGAGCGCAAATATCGCGCTGAACACGCGCCGCAAGGCTGAGCGCGCTTCACTTGGCGAGCAAAAACTCGCGGATATCTCTGATCAGGCGATCGGGCGTGTCCATCATGGGCAGATGTCCGGCGTCAGGATACAGCAAGGTCTTGGCGTGCGGCACGCCTTTCTGGAGCGCCTTCGCCTGATTAGGATGCACGATGAAGTCCCACTTGCCGTAGATGCCCAGCGTAGGCGGACGCACCTTGTTCAAGTGCGGACGCAAGTCAGTGCGGCGCAACGTGCCGATGCTCTGAAAGAACGAGTGCATCGAGACCTGAGACATCTCAGCGCGCACTTGGCGGTAGAATTGATAGCCTGCGCGCGGCGTGGTCAGGTAGCCGCCGATCAGCGTGAAGAAGCTGAGCAGCGGCGGCATACGGAAGAGCAGGGCAGCGATGGCAGGAATGCCTGAGAGTTTGAGCAGGACGTTCAGCGAGCTGCCGTGAATCGGCGAGCCGATGACTGCCACTTTGACCACTTTTTCAGGGTAGCGCATGGCAGTGCTGAGCGAGACCGTGCCGCCCATCGAATGCCCGACGAGCGGCGCCTTGACAATGCCGAGTCGATCCAAAAATTGGTTGACCATCTCGACATAGGTGTCCACAGTGTAGCTGGTGCCAACCGACTCGCCGAAGCCCCAGAAATCGAGGGCATACGTGCGGAACTCTTTGCCAAGCGCCTCAATGGTCTGCCGCCACACCGACCACGACTCCATCCAGCCGTGCAGCAAGATGACGGGACGCCCGCGCCCGTAAGCCTCATAGTGAATGATGCCCTGATCGGTTACCAGCGATGTCACCCGAAGGGTACTCCTGTGGGTAGCCTGCGCTGAGCGTCTGCCCAGCGCAGGATGTGGCGCCATGACTTGTGCGGCAGCTCAGGTGTCCATTTCCTCAAGGATCGAGTAGAGCAGCTCGAGCAGGACAACCTTGACCTTCTCTTTATCGGTCGCCACACAAGGCAACAGCTTGACATTATCATCAATGCGGAGCGCGATGCGCAGGTCTTCGGCGGGCCACGCCTCTGCTAAGTCTTGTTTGTTGGCTGCCACCACATAGGGCGTTGGCGCGTAAGCGCGGAAGGTCTCAAGGATCGACTTCGCCTCGCGGAAGGTCTCAGGCTTGGTGCTATCCACCATCACCACAAAGCCGAGCATGCCTTCTGCCAAGATTTCCCACATGAAGTCGAAGCGGCGCTGACCGGGCGTGCCGAACAAGTACAGCACCAAGTCGTCATCAATGGTGATGCGCCCAAAGTCCATCGCCACAGTGGTCTGATCCTTCACTGTCGCTTCATAGGTGCCTTCGGAGACCTTCGTATCGGTTGAAACGACATCAATCTCGCTAATAGAACGAATGAATTCCGTCTTGCCCGATGCATAAGGTCCTGTGATGACCATTTTCACTGTTTGCATTGCCATAGTGACCGCCCTATCTGCTTAGCTGTGAAATGCACAGCGAGTTGAGAACTGGATAAACGCTTGCATAAAAAGACTGCCTTCACCACGCCTCACAAGCTGCGAATGCGCTCGATCAGCTTGTTGATGACCGGTCGTTGCGGCATGGTGCTATTGACCTGACTTGGACGCCGCCCTGCCTTTGCAGGCTCAGGCGCGGCAGGTTTCACCAATTCTACCAAACCTGCGCTCAGCAGACCGTAAACAATTTGGCGAATGCCCATCTCAGTCATGTTGCAAGCTCGGGCAATTTGCCGAATGGTATTCCTGCCGTTGATGAAGGTGATGACGCGCCATTCTTCAACGCTCAATTGTAGCTTGACCTTCGAGAATTTGTCAGCGGCGGCTTCGGGCAGGCGCAGCGCAAAATCGAGGTTTGGCAGCGCCTCGATCAGCATTTTATCGCGATTATAGCGCCGACTCATCTCAATGATCACGTTTTCCAGCGGAATTGGCACTGTGATCTTATCAGGCGGCGGCTGTTCGCCTTCTTCGAAGACGAATGGCTCTTGCGTCCAGTTGGCGAGGTCGTAAATGACTTCCAGCGTGTAGCGTTGCACGCTCTGCACGATATCCGCTTGCGAGACGTAATTGGCGTTGATGAGCAGCAGCGCCAATGCTTTATCGCTGGCGTGCGCCGCCTTGCTCAGGATGATCCGATGCTGCTCGTCGTTCAATTTGCCGGCGCGATGCAGGACTGTGGCAAGATGGTCGCTCTGGCTGGTCAGCCGCGCGTGGATCAACTTGCCTTCGCGGAAAGCTGCCCGCGCCATTTCCTCGCCGGGCTGCAGCTCAGGACGCTTGGTCTCGCCGTCGCCCATGATGATCTCGCGACCAGTTGGCACGCCTTTGTAAATGTGCAGCGTGCCTGTCTTCTTGGCAAGGTTGATTAAGTGGAGCAGCTGCGTTGCATGTAGGTCTTGAAGCGTGCCCTTCAATTGTCGTGGTCTTGCCATAAGGTATACCTTGCCTCGCTGGATGCCTTGCCTATCGTTATACACACTGGGACGCACTATGGCAAGCCTTGCGTGCTACGTCACGACGCATGAACACGGACTTGCTCTCATAGCCTTGTGCGATTATACAACGGTCTGCTATAGACTTCAAGTAGACTGCAAGCGCTTCAGCGCGGCGCGTTATCACGGTCTGCTAACAGATGTCAGTCGGCTTGCGGCAGATATTGCTCAAACCACGCGATCATATGCTGTTGAAACGCCGCGCCTGCCACTTGTGATGCCTCATGATGTGCCGCACCTGCCACCTGCCAGACCACAGCGCGCGCGCCGCAACGCGCGGCGAGCTCCGCGACCTCAGCCGCGCTGATCAAGTCGTCCGCCGTGCCGTGAATGAGTAGAATCGGCGCTTTGATATGTGGAATCCAGCGAACAGCGTCCGCTTGGTCAACTCTACCGCGCACAATTGTGGTAGCGAAGACCAGCGCCCATGCCGCGAGCAACCAGCCCAGCGGCAACGGCACGCCATAGCGCCGCAGACGCCGCGCCAGAGTCCGTTTGAGGCGCGCCACTGCGCCTTCCGCCACAATTGCCGCGATGCGATCCGTGATCGCCGCCGCGATGATCGCAGTTGTCGCGCCCATGCTGAAGCCGAGGACGCCTGCGCGGTTGATGCCGCGCGCTGCCAAAAAGTCAAGCGCGCCTAGCAGATCGTCCTTCTCATACATGCCGAAGGTCACGTGCTGCCCTTCTGAGCGCCCGTGCGCGCGGAAATCGAACAGCAACACATTGAAGCCTGCCTTATGCAAGGTCTGTGCGTGCGGCAGCTCGCGCTCGCGGCTGCCTTCACGTCCATGACAGATGATCACAGTGCGCTGTGTGGCTTGCGCGGCAGGAATCCACCACGCATCTATGCGCAGCCCATCGCGGCTGCGAAACGCGACCGTCTCGAACGCCAAGCCGTAGCGCTCAGGCGACTCAGGCGGACTGGGCGGCATCCGCCGCATGAGAGTCCGCGCCAGCAGATACGCGCACAGCAAAAATCCGAGCAGGAGCAGGCTTGAGAGCAGACAGAACCAGTGCAACAGCGCCTACTTTGGTGGCGGTAGCTCAGCGATCACAACGCGCAGCAGCTTATCGCCGGGCGGCGGATTCGGGAAGCGCAGCGGATCGGACGGATCGCGCTTGGTCAGACGGCGCAGCACGTCCATGCCGCGCCGCACGACGCCGAAAATGGTGTATTGCTTGTTGAAGCCTTCTTGCGGCTGCGGCGCCAAGGTGATGAAGAACTGTGAGCTGGCGCTGTTCGGCACACCGCGCTGATTCGCCATCGCCACCAGACCTTCGCGGTCGAAAAGCAGACCGTTATCATGCTCATCGGCAATGAAGTAGCCGGCTGTGCCGCCGCCGCTGCCGCTCGGATCGCCCGTCTGCACAATGTCGTCAGTCACAAGGTGAAAAGTGATATCATCGTACCAACCTTGCCGCGCTAAGAAGACGAAGTTATTGACGGCGACAGGCGCAGCGCGCGTGAACAGTTCGATCTCAACCTCGCCTTTCTCGGTATAGAGCGTGGCGATGTATTGCGCGTCAAGATTGATTTGCAAGGCAGGCTGCTTCTCAAATTGGCGCTGACGCAACAAGAGCAGGCGCGCAAAATCGCCGATGCTGCGCTCGTCAAGGCGTCCGCTGTACGGCTGCCCTTGCATGATCAAGGACGGCGCGCCGCGCAGACCGCGTTGACGCGCCTCTTCAACGGCGCGGCTGACGATGGGCGCGTAGGTCTGCGCATCGAGCGCAGCATTGAACGCATTCAGGTCTGCGATGCCGCTGCGCCGCGCGTAGTCGTTGAGCGCTGCACGGAAGGCTTCAGGCGTCAGGTCGCGCCATGCCGTCTGCTCTGCGAAGAGCAGGTCGTGCAGCTGCCAAAAAGCGCCTTGCACAGCCGCTGCTTCCAGCGCTTGTGCGGCGAGGAACGCTTTATCGTGCTGCGGCTGCGGAAAATGCCGCCAAGTCAGGCGGATTTGCTCAGGATACTGCGTGTAGAGCCGCAATAAGGCGCGCGCTACGATCAAGCAAGGCGCGCACTGCAGGTCGCCGTAGTGGACGATGTGCAAAAAGGCGTCGGCATTGCCTAGATCGTGGTCGGCGCTGCCGCGATCAGGCGTCGGCGTGCGCGGCGGCAGCGTCACGATCACAGTCGGCGCACGAGGCTGTGTGGCAGTTGGCGATGGCGCGCCTGCACACGCGCTCAGCGCGAGCAGGACGCACAAGCCGATCAAAAACGGGCTACGCTCTGCCATAGACAGGGATAGCGGCGCCGCTGATATCACGCGCACTATCCGAGACGAGGAACAGGATGACTTCCGCCAAAGACTCAGGCGTCACCCAGCGGCTGTGATCGGCGTTCGGATCGCTCCTGCGATTTTGCGGCGTGTCAATCACGCTCGGCATGATCGCGTTGACCGTGATGCCGTAATCGGATAGCTCGGCAGCCATGCTCTCGGTCAGACGCAACACTGCCGATTTGCTGGCGCTGTAGCCTGCGATGGTCGGCACGCCGCTGAGCGCAGCGCGCGCCGCGATATTCACGATGCGTCCGCCTGCTTTGCGCGCCACCATATTGCGCGCCACTGCCGCGCTCAGTAGGAAAGCAGTCTTGGCGTTGATGCTCATCATGAAGTCCCAGATTTCCTCGTCCATCTCATGGACAGGTCCGCCTGCTTTGAAGCCGCCCGCCACGTTGACGAGGATATCCACTTTGCCGTAGTGCGCCACAACGCGGTTGACGAACTCATCAATGGCAGCGCGCCGTTGCGTCAGATCGAGCGCGCCGATCAGCATCTGCTCAGGCTCAAGATTCGCCTCGTGCAGGCGCTGCCGCAAGGAATCTTCGCGCAGGTCTACCAGCGCCAGTTGTATGTTAGCGGCGTGGAACAAACGCACGACTGCCATGCCCAAGTTGCCGCCTGCGCCGCTGATCACAGCGACCTTGCCCGCCAATTCGGGATAGATTGCCATAAAAGTGCCAAACTCTCGCAGATTGTGATGATTCGCGACACAATTATAACATGCCTAGGCAGGCGTCCGCAGCCTGAGCGTCACTTTTGCGTGTGCTGAGCGTCGTTTTGGCGCGGCGTGCGCTCACGTGCCGCTCAGGGCGAGCATCTTGCCGAGCGTGCGCAACATGATCAGCAAGTCAAGCGCGATGCTCTGGTGACGGATGTAGTACAGATCGTATTGCAGCTTGATGAGCGCGTCTTCTTCCGTGTTGCCGTATTTATAGCAAATTTGCGCCCAGCCCGTCAGCCCTGGCGCGACCAACAAGCGCGTGCGATAGAACGGAATCTTCTTGGTGAGCTGTTCAACGAACACGCTGCGCTCAGGGCGCGGTCCGACGATGCTCATCTCGCCGCGCAGCACGTTCCACAATTGTGGCACCTCATCCAAGCGCGTCTTGCGCAGGAAGCGCCCTACGCGCGTGATGCGCGGATCGTCTTTGCGCGCCCATTGCGGACCGCTCACGCGTTCGGCGTCTTGCACCATCGTGCGCAGTTTGATGATCTGGAAAGGCTTGCCGCCGCGTCCGAGTCGTTCTTGGCGGTAGAACACGCCGCCGCGCGAGGCGAGCCGAATGAGCAGCGCCAACGGCGGCAAAATGACGGCGAAGCACGCCAAGCCGAGCAGCGCTAGGCTCACATCCAGCAGCCGCTTGATCAGCAAGTAGAGCCGAAAGCTGAGCGTATCGCCTTCCAGCGGCAGCACGAGCTGCCAATCGATCTGCCCGACATGCTCAATCGGCACGCGACCTGTGATCTGCTCGTAGAGCAGCGGCATCGGCGTGATGGCGATGCCTTGCTCGTAACAAGCCATCACGCCTTGAAACAGATCGGCAGGCAGCGCGCCATCGTGCGCCAAGATCAGCTCCGAGACGCCGTTCTGCCGCACAACTTCCAACAGATCGCCGCCTGTGCCAAGCTGCCGAAAGCCTGCCATGTGCGGATCGGCAGCTGCGTCGCTCGGCACGTAGCCGAGGATCTCATAATCTTTCGGCGCTTCTTTGGCGACGGTCTGCGCGAGCGCGGCGGCGGCGCTGCCGCTGCCGATCAGCACAGCGCGACGCGGCTGTTGCGTCCAACTGAACAGGTAAGGACGGCTGACGCGCCACATGCCGACCAACGAAAAAGCAGCGACGGCGTAGTAGAGCGTGAACAAGCGCGGCAAATCGAAGCCGCTCGGCACGATCAGGAAGAACAGAAAGACGTAGACGATCACCACTTGGACGCTGATGAAGAGCAGCCGCGCGAACATCGCCGTGCGCTGATGAGCAAAGCGCAGATCGTTGAAGCTGTTCAGCCGTGCGATCGTCAGCCATAGAAGCGGCATGATGATGAACCAGTGCGCGCGCTGCGCTACGAAGTCGAGGTCGAATGGCTCAGGCGCAGTCAGCGACCAAGCGAGCAGCGCCAGCAGCGTCGCCAGCAGGCAGGCGAGCGCATCGCCGATGAGCAGCAGCAGACGGCGCTCAGAGAGGCGCAATTGCCATGCATTTGAGAGCGGCGCGTTCTCGCGCGAGATCGACTCGGCAGATTGCATCAGAAGTCATCCTGTGTTCCTTAAGCTATCTTGCATTATAAGCGCAAGATTGGCACGCGGCGCGTTTTTTCGGAAAATTTTGAGAAAATTGTGATCAGCGACCTTAAAATGCGCAAACACGGCGAGCGCGCTACAATCATGGGCGCGACCTGCACCATGTGAGGAATGCCAATGATCGATCACGCCGATGATCCTTTAGCGGCTGCGCGCCAACTCTTGGCTGAGCTGCGCGCTCAGACGACCGAAGTCGCTCATCAGCCAACGCTTGAACGGCTCGATGATCTGCTCCGACAGGCTGAGGCGCAACGCGCTGCACAAACTGATCAGCACGTCACGTTCATCTCGACCATCGTTCACGAGCTGCGCAAGCCGATGACCAGCATTCGCGGCTACGCCGATATGCTCGCCAAGCCGAACATGATCGGCACGCTCAATCCGATGCAACAGAACTTCGTCGAGACCATTCGCAACAACGTGGTGCGCATGGATTGGCTTTTGAGCGACCTGAGCGACATCAACAAGCTCTCAGCCAATCGGCTGCGCTTAGAGCGCAAGATGCTGACCTTCGAGTCGTTGCGCGCAGAGATCGAAGCGGCTGTGGCAGGCTTGCTGACGGAATACGGACACACGCTCACGGTCGAGATCGCGCCTGAGCTGCCTGCGCTCAACGCCGATCCGAGACAGTTGGTCAAAGTGATCGTGCTGCTGCTGCGCAACGCCATCTTCTACACGCCGAAAGGCACAGGTCAGCTCACGCTGAGAGCGACGACGACCGAGAACGCAGGCGAAGTGCGCATCAGCATCTGCGATAACGGCATCGGAATGCGCGCTGAGGATGTGGCGCGGCTTGGCGAGCTGTTCTTCCGCGCCGATCACGAGCTGGTCACTAACACCAAAGGCTACGGGCTGGGCATTCCTGTCGTCAAAGGCTTGCTGGCGCTGATGGAGAGCCGTCTGGAAGTGGAAAGCGCGCCTGAGCAAGGCAGCACGTTCAGCTTCAGGTTGCAGGGAATTTGACGGGCGGAGACTCATTGCTCTTGGCTGAACGCACCAATGAAGAATGGCTGCGCGATCTGGCTGAAGGCTCGCCGAGACGCAGCGAAGCGTTAGAAGCGTTGCGTGCGCGCCTGCAACACGGCTTGTTCTACTACCTCAGCCGCGAGCGCAGCGACCTTGCCGAGTATCCGATCCAAGAAATCCAGCAGATGGCGGAAGATTTTGCCCAAGAGGCGCTGCTGCGCATCTTGGCAAATCTCGACTCGTTTCGCGGCGATAGCCAATTCACCACTTGGGCGACCAAGATCGCTGTGCGGCTGGTCATCAGCGAGCTGCGCCGCTTGCGCTACCGCGATTTCTCGCTCGACTCGCTGATTGACGGCGACGAAAATCGCGCTGCCGACGCCAGCATGATCGCGGCGACCGACGCCGATAGCCCTGAGCTGAGCGCTGAGAAGCGCGAAGTTTGGCAGCGCATTGAGCGCGCCTTAGACGAAGCGCTCACGGCGCGGCAGCGCGCCGCTTTCGAGGCGCTGATTCTTGAAGGCGTGCCGCTGGACGTGGTAGCCGCGCAGCTCAACACCAATCGCAATGCGCTCTATAAGCTGATCTTCGACGCGCGCCGCAAATTGCGCCAACACTTCGAAGCGCAAGGACTCTCGCCTGAGTACATTTTGAATCTCTTCGAGAGCTGAGCGCAGTGAGAGACCTGATCGCGCTGCGCCTGATGCGCACCATCCTATGGCACATTCAAAGCGAGCAGAGTCCAATTTACCGCGCCGCATGGCGTCCCAGCCGCTTTCAACTGCCGATCAGTTGGATATACCTGCTGCTCTTGCTGAGCATCCCGCTCTTGCGCCTGTTTGAGATCGGCAGCGGCGTGCCATTCTTCATCTACCGCGACCAAGCGCTTGTCGCGGTCGCCTTGTTCGGCATCGCGCTGATCAGTTTTGCGCCGTACGGCATGTTGGCGGCGCTGACGGCAGCAGGCATCGCGCGGCAGCGCCTTGCTCAAACTTGGGATATGTTCCTGCTGACGCCTGCCGAGCCGTATGAAGTGATCACGGCGACGGCAGCTGCAGCGTTGCGTCCGCAGTGGCGCGCCGTGCTGGGCGGCTTGTTGCTCGGCGCGTTGTTCGGCGTTGGCGCGGCAGCCGCAGGCGCGCTTGGTCTGGCGGCAGGCGGCGCATGGCTATGGGCGATCTTGCTGATCGGCGCAGGCGCGCTCGTGCCGTACATCCGTCTGCAAGAAGCGGCGCTGAGCGTGCTGCTCGGCGTGCGCTTGAGCGCTATGGCGCCGCGCAGCGCCTTCGTACTCGGCATGATGCTCGGCATGGCGTTGCGCCTTGTGACGCCTGTGCTGGCGATCCTTTTGAGCGGTCAGGCGGAAGGTCTAGCGGCGCTCAGCACAGAGCTGGTGCGCTTGAGCGACGTTCTGCCCAGCAACGCGCCTTTGATCGCCGCTGCGCTGGTCATTGGCATGGCGCTGCTCTCAGGCGAGCTGGCGCTGATCGCTTTTGCGCCGAGCCCGTTCAGTGTATTGCTCGCGCTACTGCTGATCGGCGCGCGCGCTTGGCTTGTGCGCCAGCTGGCGCTGCGCGAGGAAGCGCGCTAGCGCTGGTTGAGCTGGCGCGCCGTCGCCTTACCTTCGGCGAGCGCTTCTTCAAGGCTCTCGCCTGAGACTCGACGGCGCAAATTGCCTATGCGCTGCCGCCACGCCGCTCGAATGGCTTGCCGTGTGGCTGCGCCGCTGCGCGGCGCGTTCCATAGCGCCCAGAGCGCGCCGAGCAGGCTGCCGAGCAGCGCGCCAAGCAGGAATGAACGACCGTCGCCGCGTTCAGCCATCTCACTTGCGCGCCTTGCCGCTCAGGTTGCGCCGAATGGCGAGCAACTCGCGCATGAAGACGCCGACGCCGACCGCCGTCGAAGTCATGCGAATGACAGGCGTCGCCACGTTGCGGCTGATGAACTCAGTTGTATCGCGCGCCGTGCTGACCGTCTCCTGCGCTTCCTCGATGATCGGCTTGACTTCGCTGCTCAAGATGTTGATCAGCGTGCTGATCTGTGCGATCAAGATCACCAGCGCGATGGCGATCAAAATGCTCTGCAGCGCTAGGATCACGATGAACAGATCGCGCAGGATGCGAAAGAAATTCGCCACGCCGTCCGAGTCGGCGATGCCGCCGATCACGGCAATGCCGAACAGCACCACAATCACGCCGATGAAGCCGCCCACGCCGATCAACAACCAGCGCGATAAGCCGCCTCGCTGCGCCTCAGCCGCCTGCTCCGAAACTGCCTGACTATCTGTCATTCCTGCCTCTTCGTCTCTCGCCCTGATAGAAAGCGCGTGATGAACAGCGCCGACCACGCGCCGAAGGTCGCCGTGAAGGTATTCAAGACGCCGATCGCCAGCGCGTTCACCTCAAAAATGGCGCCGAAAATCTGCCCAATGGCGAAGCCGAGCCAACTGGCGAGCAGATAGAGCGCCAATTGGCGCGTGCTGCCACCGAAGATCAGGTGGAAGAGCGCGCCGTAGAGCGTCGCCAGCAGGAAGCCGAAGACAATCGGCGGACTCGGCATCGCCTAGCGTTGCTTCGGCGCATAGCCCGGCGCCACCAAAAACTGCGCCGACCATGGCACGTAGCGGCTGAAAAACTCCTCATTATTGACCAAAATCTGCCCGTCCAAACTGCGAATGGTGCGCCAGACGCGCGCGTCCACGCCGTCCACCGCGAAGTCCACTTGGCGCGTCTCGCCCGGACGCACGCTCGGACTCTCAGTGTACTTCGGCTTGCCGTGCGGCACGACGTTACTCAAGCGCGGACCAGTCTTCTCCACAATGCGCCCGACACCTGTGCTGTAAAAGGTGATGGTCAGCGATTGCTTAGACGGCACAAAATTGACCGCGATCAAGATGTGATAGGGCGTATCGTTGCGGAACTTCAGGTCAATGATCGGCGCGTAAACGGTCGCGTCCATGCCGACGCCTGCCGAGTAGCGCTGACCGTTGGCGATCGCCGTGCCGCTCTCATAATAGCCGACGCGATAGCCGTGCGCATAGCGCTCTAGGATTGGATAGCCGCCGAAGAACGCCGCTTGAAAGATCGTGGTGCTGACTTGGCAGACGCCGCCGCCGACGCCTTCGATGGTGCGGTCGCCGTAAATGACCAGACCGGTCTCGTAGCCTGTCTCGGGCGAGATATCGCCGACGTATTTGTTGAACGAGAAGACTTCGCCAGGCGCGATGACCAAGCCGTGAAAGCGCTGCGCCGCGACTTGGATATTGGTGCGGCGCTCAGCGGTTGAGCCGTAGAAGAACGTGGTCGCTTCGACGATCTTCTCAGTGATGCCAAGCTCAAGGGCGGTCGCTTGGCTGTGCGCAGCCGGCTTGATCGTGATGAAGCTGAGCGGCACGCGCCGATTATCCGTACGGAAAATGGCGGCTTCAAAGGCTTTCAGGCTCGCCTCGATATCCAGCTCGCGTCCTTCAAGGCTATCTTCAATTGGCAGCAGCTCGCGGCGCGCTTCATTGAAGACAAAACGCGCGTTGCGCGGCTCGATGCGCAGCTGCGGCGCCAGCTCGTTCAGGAAAGCGCGCAATGGCTCGGCGTTGGCGCTCACTGTGTAGCGCGCTGTGCCGTCGCCGTTCTCGACGCGCTGGATGTTCAGCAAGCCGCTGATGAACTCAACGCTGGCTTGCCAAGGTCCGGGATCGCCTTCGCGAGTCACGGGCAAGTAGAGCTGAATCGGGCTGCTGAGCGCGGCGCGGACTTTGGCGGCGGCTTCTTCCACATCGCGGACGGCGGGCTGCGTCTCACGGATGACGAGCGGAATCTCAGCGCCTGTGGTCAGGCTGAGGATGATCTGGCGTAACATGCCGAGCGTGGCTTCAGTGTCCACTTGCCTGCCGATCTGACTAGCAGTGGTGATGACTTGCGTGCCGTTCAAGATGAGCGCAGCATCTTGCACAGGACGGTTGATCTCAGCTGCGATTTGGTTGAGCAAGGCGGCGGCTCGCGACTGATCGAAGACGACAAGCGGCTGCACTGAAGCGCCATTCAGCCATGCGTCGCCTTGTTCGCGCAGATTTTCCAGCAAGTTGCCGCCGCGTCCGATCTTGAAAGCGGCTTCAACGGTCTGGAGCGGATCGTAGCTGACGCCTAGCTCAGCGGCTGTTCGCTGCCAAAAGCGCTCGCCATCGCGAAAGGTGAAGACGGCGCTCTCGCCATAGGTGAAGCGCGCGGCGAGCGCTGCCATCGCTTGCTGATGCGTCATGCCCGAGAGGTCTACGCCGAACGCGGAGACGCCGGGATAGATCAATTGCGTGAATTGCAGCTGATGCAGCGCCAAATAGAGCGCCGCCAGCAAAAAGAGCATGATGACTGCCGTCGCGCCGAGCAGCGGCAGACGGATGAGCCATGCGAGCAGCACTGAGCGCCGTCTTGAGTAGCCATAGCGCTGATCGTCATAGGATGTTTGCCAAGTTTCCATGACCGTTTGCCTCAACTGTATCGCGCCGCCTTGCCAAGGCAGATGCACACGGACGCTGATCACTATAGCCGATTCAGGCGAGCGCGGCAAGGCGCGTTCCTGAAAAGCACTACTATAATGCTGAACTTTCAGTTAGAATTGTCAGTGTACTCTCAATGTAAATGGACGCCGCGCTTTGTGAAATTGGGCGTCGGGAATGGGCTTCAGGTAGGGCATGGCAAAGAGTGAACTGAGCGATTTGCGGCGGTTTTTGAGCGGCTCGCGCACGGATGAGCCGCTGAGCGCGCCAAGAAAGCTGCGCTACGAAGTGTTGGTGCGCTGGGCAGTAGAGTATTGGCAGCAACACTTCGGCGAGACGCCGTGTATGGCGCTCTGGGCGACCGAGAACTGTAGCAATCATCGCGCGTTAAGGCGGCTGAACGAAGGGCGCAAATTGCGCGCCAAGACGCGCTATCTAGGCTATCAGCGCTTGGAATGTCCGCACGTCGTGCCGATCAGCGATTACCGTCTGCCGAACCGTCGTCCTGTGTTGGACGAGTCTGTCGGCGCTTTCCGCTTCCGCTTTGAGCAGGCAGGCGAGCCGTTCGAGGCGATCTACGTCTCATCGTATTACGAAGACGACGACAAAAGCATTGTGGCAGTAGTGGTGCTGCCGACAGATCGTCTGGAAGCGTGGGCTGCATTCGAGCAGGCTTGCTCAAATGCAGCGCGCCACTTGGAGCGCAGCCAGAATGTGTACATCATCGGCGGCGCGCATGAGTCCTTCAAGCCGACCGTGGATTGGAAAGACGTGATCTTGCCTGAGAGCCTGAAGAATGACCTGCGCGCTGATATGGAAGCCTTCTTCACTGAAGGCGTCAACATCTACAAGCAGCTCGGCTTAGCGCCTTTCCGCAAATTGCTCTTGGTCGGACCGCCTGGCACGGGCAAGACAACGCTCTGCGCGGCAGTGGCGAAGTTAGCGCTCGCTCAGCGCCGCGTGGTCGTCTACGTCTCAGGCGCCGATGACGACGGCGCGTCGTTCCGCAAGGTGCATCACGCGCTGAACGTGGTGGCGGAAGCGCAGCAGCCTGTCTTGCTGATCGTCGAAGAGATCGATGTCTACCTGCGCAAAGATGATAAGGCGCAGATTCTGAACGTGCTGGACGGCTTGGAATCGCCCAACAATCCGCGCGGCGCCATGCTCCTTGCGACCACTAACTATCCTGAGGTGATTGACGAGCGTATCGCTAAGCGTCCGGGCAGAGTGGATCGCATCATCCACGTGCCGCTGATTCAAGACGTGGCGCAGGCAGAGCAGATGCTCATCCGTTACATGGGTCACCAATGGCAGGACGAGCATCGCGCAGTGCTGCCGCAATTAGTGGGACAAACAGGCGCGTTCGTGCGCGAGGTCGCGCTTTATGCGCGCATGTTGGCGGCGCACAAGCGCGAGACGACCGTCTCACTAGACGTATTGCGCCAATCGGTGACCAGCCTTTCCACACAGCTCGCCACAGGCGCCGACCTGCAACCGCGCCGTTCAATCGGCTTTGGCGCGCGGCGTAATGCCTTCGAGAGTTAGGCGGCGTGATCCCAGAGCGACTGGCGGCGGCAGCGCTCGCTTTGACCGACGGCATGGGCTGGCAGACTGTCACGCGCTTGCTGGCAGCCTTCGGCACACCACAGGCGATTTTGGCGGCTGCGCCTGAGCAGCGCGCAGGCGTGCGCGGCGTCAGCGCGCAGGTCAAAGCGAACCTTGCGCAGCTGGATATCGCGCGCATTGCCGCTAATCTACGGCGTTGGCGCGCTGAAGGCATTCACTATGCGCTGTGGTACGAAGCCGATTATCCACTGCCTTTCAGTCGGCTCGCCAATCGTCCGCTGATCGTCTTCTGGCGCGGCACAGCCTTGCCTGCCAATGCGTATTGCATCGCCATCGTCGGCACGCGGCAGCCCAGCGCCGAGACCGAGCGACGCACAGCGGCGTGGTCAGCCGCTTTGGCAGGGCGCGGCTGGGCGATCATCAGCGGCTTGGCGCGCGGCGTGGATAGCATCGCGCACAACGCGGCGGTCGCGCAGCGCGGCTACAGCGGCGCTGTATTAGGCGGCGGCATCTTGCGCATCTATCCGCCTGAACATGCCGCGCTCGCTGCGCAATTGCAGCGCAATGGCTTCCTGCTCTCCGAATACGCGCCTGACCTGATCGTGCGCTCTGAGTGGCTGATGCTGCGCAATCGCCTGATCGCAGCCTTGTGCCGCGCCGTGCTGGTGATGGAAGCGCCTGCTGAGAGCGGCGCGCTGCACGCGGCGCGCTTCGCACATGCGCAAGGCATCCCGATTTTCGCCGTGCCGAACAGCGAAGGCAATTTGGCGCTCTTGGCATCCATTGCGCAGCCGCTGCCCGAGACGCCCGATGAATTCCTTGACATCTTGCTCCGTCTGCCTTATCCACCTTATTCATTTGAGCAGATGGACTCAAGCGCGCAGCCGCGCTTACTGCCTGAGGAGTAGCTATGCATCGTTTTTACCTGCCACCACAGCAACTGCACAGCGAATACATCAGCCTGCCCGAGCCGCTCGCCCATCAAGTGCGCAACGTGCTGCGTATGCGCGTCGGCGATGTGTTCACGATCTTTGACGGCGAAGGCATGGAATACGACGCTGAGATCGCCGATATCCATCGCGACGGCGTGACCGTGCAGCTCGGCGATCCGCGACCATGCATCGGCGAGCCGCGCCTACACCTGACGCTCTTCCACAGCTTGCTCAAAAAAGATCGGTTTGAGTGGGCATTGGAGAAAGGCACTGAGCTAGGCGTCAGCCATTTTGTGCCGATGCACACGGCGCGCGTCATTGCCGATGGCGCCAGCGAGATCAAGCGTGCGCGCTGGCAGCGCGTGGTGATCGAAGCGGCAGAGCTGGCAGGACGCGGCATTCTGCCGCCGATTGACGACATTCACACGCTGCCGCAGGCGTTTGCGCGCCTCAAAGATTTCGATCTGGCGCTCTTCGCTTGGGAAGAAGCGAGCGGCTATAGCCTGCGCGACGCCGTGCGCGACTATCGCGCTGTGCATGGCGATGCTGTGCCGCGCGTCGCGCTCTTCATCGGCGCTGAAGGCGGCTTCACGCCTGAGGAAGCCGAGGCAGCGCGCGCTGCCGGTTGCCAGATCGTCACGCTTGGCGCGCGCGTGATGCGCGCCGAGACAGCTAGTTTAGCTGCAGTTGCTGCGCTGCTCTACGAATGGTCTTAGGCGCTCCGTTGCCGCTCGATGAGCACTTTCACGCGCTCGATGACCTGCGCGCTGTGCGCTGTGCCGCGCGGCGAATGTTGCACGGCTTCCAAGCCGTCCAGCAGCAGCTTCAGCGCGCTCGCACTCGGCGGACTCTCATACAGAAGCGCCACTTGCTCTTCTGCTTTATCATATTCGCCCAGCGCGACGTGCGCCGTGAGCAGATCGAAGCGCGCCCAGTGATCGAACGGATCGCCATCCACAGCGCGCGCCGCAATGCGCGCCGATCGGCGGAACGCCTGCTCTGCCTCATTCAACTTGCCCTGCATCAAGTGGAGCATGGCGAGATTGTTGAGCGGATACGAGCTGTGCGGCGTGACGTGCGAAGCCGCTTCATAAGCGCGGACGGCGTCTTCAAGGCGACCTTGCCGCCGATACAAGCCGCCCAGCGCGCCGTAGAATGAAGCGCCGTTGATATCGCGCACTTGCGGATCGCGCGACAGCGCATTGAGCAGATGCTGCTCAGCCTGCGCGTACAACTGATTGCGTCGTTCAGGCTTCTGCTCGCGCGCTGCTTTCAGACGCAGAGCGTAGCCCAGCGCCGCCTCTGACGGCGGAAACTCGTCGCCGCTGGCATGCAGCAATTCAATGGCGCGCTCAAGGTCGCCTTTTTGCGTGTAAAGCTCGCCTAAATAGTAGTTGACGGCGCGATTGCTCGGATCGAGCTTGTGCGCCTCTTCAAACGTCTGCAGCGCTGCCTCATGGCTATGCGCCAGCATCTGCTGCACGCCGATCTGCAGCAAGCTGGCGGCGCGCGTGGCATTCGTGCCGCGCCGCTCGATGTCGCGCAGCGTTTGCTCGGCATCCGCGCGCAGCTGCTCGGCTTTCTCCAATGTCTTATTGGCGCGTCGCCAAAAAAACGCCACAGCTGCCACGCCGCCGGTTGTGGCAAGTGTCAAGGTGATGCCGATGATCGCGCCTGCTGACTCGAGGAAGCTGAGCATCCTTGAGACAGTCTCCAGCGCGTTCTGCGAATCCTGCGCGACGTTCTCAGCGCGCTGCAAGACTTCCTCAGCGCGCGCCAACACGCGCTCAGGCGCGATTGGCGTCGGCGTGCTGCCGTCTTGTGCCAGCAGGCTAGGCGTCGGCGCGGCGAGCAACATCACGAGCGCGAGCGCGAATAGGCATATCAAAGCAATGGTACGGCGCATTATTCACCTCGCTAATTTTCGTCCTCAGGCAGCAGACGTTTCATCACGCCGCCGAAAAATTTGCCCCAGTTCGGCGCTCTGCGCCTGCCCGATGTGCCATGCGCGCCTTCGCCGCGCACGCGGAAGCCGCTATTGCGCATAGCGCGTCCGCGCCGCTCATCCTCGCGCTCCATGATCAAGCCGAGCCGCAACAGACCGACGCTCGTGCTATACGACGGATGCCGCAGCTGATCCGCCATGCCACTGATGCGCTCAGGACGCGCGATGCGCACAGGCATCTTCAGCACATCGGCGGCGATCTTCTTGATGCCCGGCAGCTGCGCGCTGCCGCCTGTCAGCACGGCGCCTGCTGAGAGCAGACCGTCGTAAGCGCTGTACTTTATCTCGCGCAGCACCAGTTGGAACAGCTCTTCGATACGCGGCTGGATGATCGCCGCTAGATCGGCGCGCAGCACGCGACTCATATGCTCCTCGCCGAACGGCTGCACCACGAAGATATCCGATGGATCGATCTCGCTCGGATCGGCGTGTCCGTACTCAATCTTGACCGCCTCAGCGATCTCATACGGCAGATGCAAGCCTTGCGCAATGTCGTTCGTGACATGCCAGCCGCCAACGCTGATCACAGCCGTGTGCCAGACCGTGCCTTCGATGAAGACGGCGAGATCAGTTGTGCCGCCGCCGATATCGATCACCAAGACGCCCATCTCGCGCTCAGCGTCGGTCAGCACCACTTCGCCCGAAGCGAGCGGATTCAAAATGAAGCGATCCACATAGACTCCTGCGCCTTCGATGCACTTCTGCAAGTTCTGCAGGCTGCTGCTGGCTGCCGTCACAATGTGCGCCTCAACTTCAAGGCGAAAGCCGTGCATGCCCAGCGGACTGCGAATGCCGTCCTGACCGTCCAGCGTATAGTTGCGCGGAATGATGTGCAGCACCTCTCGATTGTGCGGCAGGGCGATGGCGCGCGCCGCTTCCATTGCGCGCTCCAGATCGGCGATCTGCACGCCGCGCGCGCCGCTGATGCCGACCACGCCGCGCGAATTGCGCGAATCGATATGCGCGCCTGCCACGCTGACAAAAGCGCGCCCGATCTCATAGCCGCTGCTGCGCTCCGCCTTGTGAACTGCGGCGGAAATGCGCGCCGTCAGCTCGTTCACATCGTTCACCACGCCTTTTTTCATGCCGCGTGAAGGCTCCACGCCCAAGCCGATCACGTGGATATCGTCGGCGCGCACTTCACCTACCAATGTGCAAATCTTCGTTGTGCCGACATCAATGCCGACGACCAATTCGCCCATAGCTCGCTACATATTCCTCAGCGTGCCAAACTGTAGTACGGCGCATCAGGATCGCTCACATCCACTTCCAGGAAGCGCCTGCCGCGCCGCTCGTACACCTGCCGCACGATCTCATTATACACGGCAATCTTAGTCAGCATATCTTTGCCATCGCCAAACCAGAACATCCAACCACGTCCGTCACGATAGCCCAGCCCTTTGGCTGAATCATACACCAACTCGTCCACGTTCGGATAGAGCGCTTTGAACTGTTGCACGCCGATCACCGTCTCCAGCGCGATGCAGCTGCCCGGCCCTAGCAGCTCTTCCGTGCCTTGCAACGGACACGCGCCGATGTTCAGTGTGCGCGATGGCTTCTCCACCACTACGCGCGGCAAGTTTGGCAAATCTTGCCGCAGCTGCATCACGCGCCCGCGCGCATCCACCCAGACTCGCAAGCCGGCTTGCTCCCAGATCAGCGCAGGCTCGCGCTCAGTCACGCTCACTTGCACCATCATCGGCGGCCAGCCCAGCTCAACCGTCGCATCGGCAATGGACGGATCGGCTTCCAGACGGCGCTCAATCGCGGCAGGGTCGATCCAGAACAAGTGCGTCAGGCGCGTCGGATTCTCAGGATCGATCAGCCCTGTGCGCGTGAAAATCTCGCCGCCGCTCAGGTAGCGCGTGCCGCCGACGTAAATGGTCTGCACAAAGAACGCCTCATGCGTCAAAAACAGATACAGCACGATCAGCAGAACGACGACCATGAAGCCGCTCAGCGCGCGCGTGCTGAGGTAAATGCGCCGCTGAGCAATGCGCGGCACGGCGGCAGGTGCAGCGCGCTTCTTGCGCCGTGCCATGCGCGGCGGGCGCTCGCCTTCGGCTAGGCGGCGCGTCAAACGCGGCGGACGGGCAGAGAGCTTATCTCGAAGCGACATACTGTGAGACTATACCGCATTGCCGAACGGCTGTCTAACAGGCTAGTTTGAATTCAAACAGTTTCCTAGCCATCTGTGCAGGTTTGCTCAGCTGCATTCTATGCTACACTTTTGACACAAGATACGCTGAAAACTGGGAAAGCACAGATGTCAATCACAGTCCTCATTGCTGAAGATGATAAAGACTTGCAGCTGCTCTACCGCGCGGCGATGGAGCACAAAGGTTTCCGCGTGCTGGAAGCGCGCGATGGCGCCGCGCTGATGGACTTGCTGCGCTCGCCCGACTTTCACGCCGACGTGCTGTTGCTGGATATCGAAATGCCTGAGGCGCTCGGCTCGCGCGCGATTGACTACATTCGCAGTCAACCGCACTTAGCCAATCTCAAGATCGTCGTCATCACTGCCAACGAGCAGTATCGCGAGCGCCTTGGCGCCAAAGTGGACTATTTTCTGGTCAAGCCGATCGCCATCAGCGACGTGATGCGCATCACACAAGAGTTGGCTGCTTGTTGAGGAAGAGATTTTATGAGCGCACCTGCCATGTTCAATACGCTCTCAGCCGAGCATCTGACGTTCTTCGAGAATCTGTTGGGCGCAGAACGCCTCTCAACGCGCCGCGCCGATCTTGAGCTGCACGCGCGCGATCAATCCTTTCACCTGCCGCGCCCGCCGGATGTCATCTTGCTGCCTGAGACCACTGCTGAGGTCAGCGCAATTTTGCGCTACGCAAACGCCAATCGCCTGCCCGTGACAGCCTGGGGCGTTGGCACCAGCCTTGAAGGCAACTCGATCGCTGTGCGCGGCGGCATCATGCTCGATTTTGCGCGCATGGCGCAGCTGCTGGAAGTGCGCCCTGAAGATTTCCAAGCCGATGTGCAGCCCGGCATGACGCGCATCGAGCTGAACAAGGCATTGGCGCGCTATGGGCTGTTCTTCACGCCTGAGCCAGGCGCCAACGCCACCATCGGCGGCATGATCGCCACCAACGCCGCAGGCATCAAGACCATCAAATACGGCGCCACGCGCGAGAATGTGCTGGCGCTTGAAGTGGTCAAAGCCGATGGCGAAGTGCTGAACGTTGGCACGCGCGCGCGCAAGAACTCGGCAGGCTATAGCTTGCTGCACTTGTTCATCGGCTCGGAAGGCACGCTCGGCATCATCACGCGCGCCACGCTCAAGCTGGCGCCCATTCCGAGCGCTTACAGCGCTGTGCTTGCCGCTTTCTCAAACGTGGAGAGCGCCATTCGCGCCGTGGTCGAGATCGTTGGCGCAGGGCTTGAGCCGACCGCGCTTGAGTTCGTGGACAAAGAGACGGTCAACGCCTTGAATCAAGATAAAGGCACGCATTTCACAGTCGCGCCGACTGTGATCATGGAATTCATCGGCGAAGGCGAGAGCGAGCAGCTGCAGCTTGCCCTTGCGCTGTGCCGCGAGAACGGCGCGACGCACTTCGAAGCGGCGCAAGGCACCGAAGCGCGCAACAAGCTCTGGGAAGTGCGCCATCACACTTACGAGTCGCTGGTGCGCGTGCATCCCAACAAAGCGCAGAAGATCATAGATGTCGCCGTGCCGATCTCGCGTTACCCTGAGATCGTCTTGTACGCCGATGCCGCGCTGCGCGAACATAACTTAATTGGCTATAAGTTCGGTCACGCCGGCGATGGCAACTTGCACATCAACGTCATCCACACGCCAGGCGATGAAGCAGAGCTGGCGCGTGTGGAAGCTGCTAACGATCAGATCGTGCGGCGCGCAATCATGCTTGGCGGCACTGCCACAGGCGAACACGGCGTCGGCATTGGCAAGCGCAAGTTCATGGCTGCGCAATACGGCGCCGCTTACGATCTGATGCGTCAGATCAAAAATTTGTTCGATCCAAACGGCATTTTGAATCCGGGCAAAATCTTCACTGACTAGAAAGACGCTATGCTACCTGCCACTATCACATTGCAGTACATGCGCGAAGGCGTCAAACAAAATGTGCGCCTGAAGCTCTCGCTAGACGCGACTGTGCGCCAAGTGATCGCCGATCTGGTGCGCGATTTGCAATTGCCCAGCACTGATGCCGATGGCGAGCCTTGCACTTACGAGCTGACCTATCAGCGGCAGCCGCTCAGCATTGAGGCGCGCCTTTTCGAGGTCGGCGTGCAAGAAGACGCGATCCTACAGCTGGTGGCGGTCAATCCGAATGCCACGCGCAGCAGCTTGGCGCTCTCTGCCAATGTGCTGAGCAGATTAGGCGGCAAGGGCAGCAACGAGCCGCTACCGCTGAGCGCGCAACTGCTCACGCGCGACGGACGCGCCTTTTGGCTGCGCCATACGCGCGCGCTGATCGGACGCGCCGATGCAGCGCTCGGCTATCCGCCTGAGTCGCTCGACGCCGATCTGACCGCGCTCGATCCGAATCGCACGGTCTCGCGTCCGCACGCGCTGATCGTCTACAGCGACGGGCAGTTCACCGTGCGCGATCTGTACAGTCAGCGCGGCGTGTTGGTCAACGGCGTGCGCGTGCCTGTCAACGGCGCTTATCCGCTCAACGACGGCGATTGGCTCAGTTTTGGCGAAGTGGAGCTGCAGTTCCGCTGGCAACCTTAGCGCTGCACTTGCCAACTGCCGTGCGGACGGCGCTTTGTGTCCAGGCGCAACGCGGCGCGCCTG
>DAOTWB010000192.1:0-27464 GCA_034436235.1 Anaerolineae bacterium | reverse complement strand
GCGCGGTAATCCGCCAGCTTCTGCAACGCCAGCACTTTGGTGATGGCAGCCGTCAGCGACGTCTTGCCGTGGTCGACGTGACCGATGGTGCCGATGTTGCAGTGCGGCTTGGTGCGCTCAAACTTGCTCTTTGCCATAGCTCTTATCTCCGTAGTCAGGAATCACTTGGTGACGCGCCCTTTGATCACTTCTTCAGCGATGCTGGTTGGCGCAGGATTGTACTTGTAGAATTCCATCGTGAACGAGCCACGCCCTTGCGACATGTTGCGCAGGTCAGTGGCGTAGCCGAACATCTCGCCGAGCGGCACAATGGCGCGAATGGACGACGAACCGCCCGCGCGCGGCTCCATGCCTTCGATCAAGGCGCGGCGCGATGACAAGTTGCCGACCACAGCGCCTGTGTAGTCATCAGGCACAACGACCTCGACGCGCATCATCGGCTCAAGGATGACCGGACCGCCACGCTGCACCGCTTCTTTGAGCGCCATTGAGCCGGCGATGTGGAACGCCATCTCGGACGAGTCCACTTCGTGGAAGGCGCCGTCCACAAGGCGCACCTTCAAGCCGACCACTGGATAGCCGGCGATCACGCCGCCTTGCATCGCCTCACGAATGCCTTCTTCGGTCGGCTTGATGAACTCGCGCGGAATGGCGCCCGCCCGAATCTCATCCACAAATTGGAAGGTCTCAGTGCTATCTTCAGGCAGCGGCTCGACCTCGATCACCACGCGCGCGTACTGACCCTTGCCGCCCGATTGGCGCTTGAAGGTCTCGTCCACGCGCACAGGGCGCGTGATCGTCTCGCGATAGGCGACGCGCGGACGACCGACGACGGCATCCACGCCGTGTTCACGGCGCATCCGCTCCACCAGAACTTCCAAGTGCAGCTCGCCCATGCCATAGATGAGCGTCTGACCGAGCGCTTCGTCGGAGCGGACGTGGAAAGTTGGGTCTTCTTCTGCCAATTTGCGCAGCGCCTCGCCCATCTTGTCTTGGTCAGCCTTCGTCTTCGGCTCAATGGCGACGTTGATGACAGGCTCTGGGAAGCTGATCTTCTCCAATACAATCGGATTGTCAGGATCGGTCAGCGTCTCGCCTGTGAAGGTATCCTTCAAGCCAAGAATGGCGGCGATATCGCCAGCGCGCACCTCGTCAATGTCCTCGCGCTTATCGGCGAACATGCGCACCATGCGTCCGATGCGCTCGCGCTTGCCTTTGGTGCTGTTCAGCACAGTTGTGCCTGAGCGCACCACGCCTGAGTAGACGCGGAAGAATGCCAGACGACCGACATACGGATCGGTGATGATCTTGAAGACGAGCGCTGCCAATGGCTCGTTATCGCTGGCTTGGCGCACGATCTCCTCGCCTGTGTTAGGATTAGTGCCGCGCACAGGCGGAATATCCAATGGCGAAGGCAAGTACGTGACGACGGCGTCCAGAAGCAGCTGCACGCCTTTGTTCTTGAGCGCTGAGCCGCACAAGATCGGATGACACTTGCCGGCAATTGTGGCGCGGCGCAAGGCAGGCACAAGGTCTTCGACGGCGATTGGCTCTTCCATCAAATAGCGCTCCATGAGCGTCTCGTCCGTCTCGACGATCGCCTCAAGCGTCTCGGCGCGGACTGTCTCAGCCTGCTCACGGACATCGTTGGGCAGCTCATGCACTTGGATGTCTGTGCCAAGATCGTTGCCGTAGGTGATCAACTTCATGTTCAGCACGTCCACCAAGCCTGCGAAGCGCTCGCCTTCGCCGTAAGGAAAGTAGAGAATGACGGGCTTGCCGTGCAGCCGATCCACGATCATGTCCACGCAGCGCTGGAAATTGGCGCCCGTGCGATCCATCTTGTTCACAAAGCAGATGCGCGGCACGCCGTACCTATCGGCTTGGCGCCAGACGGTCTCGGATTGTGGCTCGACGCCTGCCACGCCATCGAAGACGACCACGCCGCCGTCCAGCACGCGCAGCGAGCGCTGCACTTCCGCCGTGAAGTCAATGTGACCGGGCGTATCGATCAGATTGATCTGATGCCCGAGCCAACTTGAGGTGACCGCTGCCGCTGTGATGGTGATGCCGCGCTCGCGCTCTTGATCCATGTAGTCCGTTGTGGCGGCGCCATCATGCACCTCGCCGATGCGATGCACCATGCCGGTGTAGTAAAGAATACGCTCAGTCGTCGTGGTTTTACCGGCGTCAATGTGAGCGATAATGCCGATGTTGCGAACCTTGCTCAGGTCGTATGCGCCGTATCTCTCGTTCTTCGCCATAGCTTTGAAGGCCTTCTCCTGTTAATCCCTGCCTGCGATGCGCGAGCGCGTTACCAACGGTAATGGGCAAAAGCGCGGTTCGCCTCTGCCATGCGATGCGTCTCGTCTTTCTTCTTGACGGCGGCGCCTGTGTTGTTGAAAGCGTCTAGAACCTCAGCTGCCAACTTTTCCGCCATGCTGCGTCCGCTGCGCGCGCGCGCCGCGCTCAAAATCCAGCGCATGGCAAGCGATTCGCCGCGCTCTTTATCTACATCCATCGGCACTTGGTAAGTTGAGCCGCCAACGCGCTTCGGCTTCACTTCAACGGTCGGTGTGGTGTTGCGCAGCGCGGTCTCCAGCACTTCCATTGGGTCGCGCTTGGCGCGTTCGCCGATCAAGTCCATTGCCGTGTACATGATGCGCCGCGCTAGGCTCTTCTTGCCGCGCTGCATCATGCGATTGATGAACAGGCTGATCATCACGCTGTTGTAGCGGATATCAGGCGCGACAGGTCGTCGCTTCGGTCGGTATCTTCTGGGCATTCAGCGCTCCTCATCACTTCTTCTTAATAGGCGCCTTCGCCGCTGCTGCGGCAGCTGCGCCCTTCTTGGGACGCTTCGCGCCGTACTTGCTGCGCCCTTGCTGGCGATTCTTCACGCCGTCGCAATCCAGCTTGCCGCGCACAATGTGATAGCGCACGCCGGGCAGGTCTTTCACGCGCCCGCCGCGAATCATCACCACGCTGTGTTCTTGCAAGCCATGCCCTTCGCCGGGAATGTAAGCGGTCACCTCAATTTGATTGGTGAGCCGCACACGGGCGATCTTGCGCAAGGCGGAATTCGGTTTCTTGGGCGTCATGGTGCGCACCACCGTGCAGACGCCGCGCTTTTGCGGCGCGCCTTTCGGCTGGCGCGTGCGCGTCTGATTATACGAGTTGAAAGTGTACTGTAGCGCGGGCGACTTGCTCTTGCCCTTCTTCGGGCGGCGTCCTTTCCGCACAAGCTGATTGATTGTCGGCATGAAGCACTCCGTAGCTCATTCTGCTTTCAGGCGCGCAAACGGGCTGCTTTCACGCCCGTCTACGCTGACCAAAACGGCGAGCCATCACGCAAGGCTGCAGGGCAGGCGGGATGGCTCCACCAATGGTGACCAAAACTCAATTCGGAAGCCATTGCCTTGTCGCGCAAGGTTGGGTTCCGCCTAGTGTCAGCAACTGCTGCATTATAGTGCCGCATAAAACGCACGTCAAGGTGCGATTCAAGCGTAAATTGACCTTTTTCCAAAGGCTGAGAAGGCGCGCTTGAAAAGGCAAGCGCCCTTCCCAGACTCTGGAAAGGACGCCGCTGAGGAAAACTGCGAATTGTTACTCTTTCAGGCGATCAGAGGCGTCTAGCTCGACCACAGTCGGACGGTCGGACTCGTGCGCAGCGTCGGCAGGGTCTTCGTAGCGCTCGATCACGATGTGAACGCGCGAGACGAGCGCGGCAATCGCGCCGACCGCTGCCAAAAACGGCGCGAAGAGCGCCACGCCTGCGCCGCCGACCACGCCGAGCGTCAGTGGCACTTCCAAGAGCGTGCGTCCGTGCTGATCGCGCAAGATCAGGCGGCGGATGTTGCCTTGCCGCACCAACTCCTGCAAGCGTTCCACCAGTTGATTGCCCGCTACGCTCAGCTCTTCAGCGAAGGTTCTGGGCATATCGCGCTTCGGTTTATTCTCGTCAGTCATCTTCCACCTTCCTCATACGCACCTGCAATTTTTCTCGCGCCTGTGCATATTCTACTGCTCTCATACGCAAAGATATCGCGCAGGTTGCGCGCTTCAAGGCAATTGGCGCAATTGATCGGCGCGCCGCGTGATCAGCACAGCGCCCAGCAAGCACGCGCCGCCGAAGATCAAAATGGCAGCTAGTGTGCCGATCTGATCAGCTGTGATGCCCATGATCAAGCTGCCAACTGGCGATAAGCCGAAGAAGGTCAGCGTGTACAGGCTCAGCACACGCCCGCGAAAACCATCTGGCACCACTGCCTGAATCAGCGTGTTGGTCAGCACGAATTGGCAGACGAAGCCGAAGCCTGCGATCAAGACGGCAATGGCTGCTGAGACCAGCGTATTGGTGAAGCTGAGGCAGACGAGCGCCATCGGAGCGATGATCGCGCCGCGCACCAGCGTGATGCCGCGATAGCCGTGCGCGTTGCTGCGCGCCACGAAGATCGAGGCGCACAGCGCGCCGATGCCTTGCACGGTCAGCAACGCGGATGTGCCTAGCTCAGTGTTGCCAAGCACAGTATCGGCAAAAGGCGGCAACAGCACAGTGAAGGTCAGCCCGAAGGTGCTGCTGAGCGCGCTCAAGAGCAGCAGCGGCGCGATCACAGGATGCTGGCGGGCGAATTGCAAGCCTTCCAGCAATGGCTTCCAAATGGCGCGGCTGACGGCGCGGCGCGGCACTGGCGATACGCGCATCACGAACAGACCGAACAAGACTGCCAAGAAGCTGAGGGCGTTGAGCAGAAAGCACCACGCCGCGCCCAGACTGTGCAGCGCCAAGCCGCCGATCGCAGGTCCGACGATGCGCGCTGTGTTGAACATGATCGAGTTGAGCATGATGCCGCTGGGCAGGTCGTCTTTGCCGACCATCTCGACCAAAAATGAGAGGCGCGACGGCGCATCGAGCGCAGTGGCAATGCCGACGCCGAGCGAGATGGCGAGGATGTGCCAGACCTCAAGCACGTTTGCGATGTACAGCCCTGCCAACAGGAAGGCGAGGAACATCATGCTGGATTGCGTCAGGATCAGCAGGTTGCGGCGCGGCACGCGCTCGACGATCACGCCTGCGAACGGCGTCAGCACTAGCGCAGGAATGCCTTGCGCCAGCGCCGCTAAGCCGAGCGCCGTCTTTGAGCCTGTCATGGCGTAGACCACGATTTGAAGCGCGACGCTCTGCATCCATGTGCCGCTGACCGAAACAAGCTGCCCGAAGAAGAACCATCGGAAGGCGGCGTGATGCAGCGCAGCGAAGGTGCTGGTCTTGGAGAGCGCTGCCGAAGGCACGCGCTCATCCTGCGCGACATGAATAGGCATGACTATGCTGACTTTCAAAGCGAAAAGGTTGCGCGTCTCAGCCGATCAAGGCAGACGCGCTTTGACAAACGCTACAAACTGCGCAGCCGCCTCAGGATGGCGTGCGCGCTCAGGGACGCTGTATGCCTCGAGCAAGATGAGCGCGTCAATCGGCACGCCGCGCTCGGCTTGGCGCCGCGCCTCAGACTCGCTCATGAAGCGCAGATCAAGACGGATGCTCGGCTGCTCTGCTTCATAGTCGCGCGCGAGCGCGCTCAGCGCGTCGCGCAGCGGCTCGGCAGCGTAGACTGTCAGCGTGATGCGCGACGCATCCTGACCGCTGAGAATCGCAAGGGCGAGCAGCGGCAAGAGCAGGAAGGCGAGCGTTGCAAGGACGAAGAAGAGCCGCTCAGCCAGCGGTAGCGTGCGCAGCGTTTTTTTGCTCATACGCGCAATTATGGCACGCTACCGCTCAGCCGCCAAAGGACAAAAGACGTACGCAGATATCCGCCAAATTACGGACGCGGACTGACGCACGGCGCGCTGCCCGAATCCATCACTTCGCCGCGTATGTTGATGAATTCCCAGCTGTAGCCGCCGCTGCCCAAGATCATCTTCAAGACGCCCCAGAATTGACCTTGGCGATACTCAGTGGCAGGAAACGGCTGATCGCGCAGCGGCGTCAGGTAGCCGCCGCCTGTGCCGACCACGAATTGCCGAATGCCATGCTCGCGATCGATGCGCCCGTTGCCGTCCATTGGCGCGAAGCGTTCATAGTGATGCGCGTCGCCGCTGATGACCACATCCACGCCGAAGGTTGTCATCATCCGCCAGACTGCGTTCATGCGGCGCGTCACGCCGTACAGCCCTGAGCTATAGACAGGATGATGCCAGATCGCCAGCGCGCAAGCCGTCGGATTGGCGGCGAGAGTCGCTTTTGCCCACTCATACTGCGGCGTGCCTGCGTGCGCAGGCAAGATGCTGTTCAGCACCAGCACCAGCCACGAACCTGCATAATAACTATAGTAGCCCAGACCACGCGGACCGGCTGCTTCCTCGCCAAAATAATCAAAGTATGGATCGGCGTTTGGCGCACGCTGATACTCATGGTTGCCCAGTGCAGGTCGCGTGCGCGCTTTGTGCCTTCCCCACGTTGGATCGTAGCATTTCTCCCATGTCTCAGCCACGCCATCTTCCTGCACAGTATCGCCGGCTGTGAAGACAATGCCTTCGATGTTGTCCAGCAAGTTCGCGGTCAGATCGTCGCCTTCCGAGCCGCACGACGCGATATCGCCTGCGCCAACCAACACGACGCCATCAGCGTATGGCGCGCCTTGCGGCGACGCGACTGCCAGAACTGCGATAACGCCGATTAACAGCAAAATTCGTCCGTGCTTTGAAATTATCATCAGAATATCCTCACTGAAGTGCTTTTAGCAGCACGAGCGGGACGCGCCCGCTCGTGACCGCTCAGCTTTACGTTTAACGCATTACGCCCAGCGGATCAAGCCGCGTAGAAATGGCGTCGGCAAATCTTCATGATTCGGCAAGACGCGCACCGATAGCCCTTGATTGCCCGTCGTGTGATAGGCGAGCCGCGCCTTGAAGACGTAAACGCCGCCGCCTTGCGATTCGGCAGGCTGCATGTTGACCGCGTTGCCAACTATGATGTTGCCATGCGTGTCCAGATCGCCGTAATAGACTTGCACGATCACGTCATCAGGCGTCAGGCTGCCCAGCTGCACCACAGCCGTGATCTCTTGCTCGCTGCCGACCTTGAGTTCATCCGCTGACGTAGTCACCTTCAGCACTTGCACGTTGCTCCACTGGCTGTAGACCTTTTGCTTCCATTGCGCGAGCGCAACGCCGCGCGAAAGGTCAGGCTTGGTCAGGCGCTGATAACTCTCATAAGCAGGCATGTAGTAGCGCTCAGTGTATTCGGCGACCATGCGATGGGTGTTGAAGAATGGCGCCAGCTTGCGGATGCTGTTCTTCATCCGTGCGATCCACTCGCGCGGCAAGCCGTCGCGCGCGCGTGTGTAGAAAGTCGGCACGATGTCGTTCTCTAGGATGCCATAGAGCGCCTGCGCTTCCAGATAGTCTTGGTGCGCCCATTGCTCAGGCGGATATTCCTCGCCGCGCCCGATTTCCCAGCCAACGTGCGGATCGTAGGCTTCGTCCCACCAGCCGTCCAGCGTGCTGAAGTTCAGACAGCCGTTGTAGATCGCTTTCATGCCGCTTGTGCCGCTCGCCTCTTCAGGACGGCGCGGATTGTTCAGCCAGACGTCGCAGCCTTGCAACATCATGCGCGTGATCGCCATATCGTAGTTCTCAAGGAAGACGATGCTATGGCGGAACTCAGGCATTCGCGAGGTATTCACGATCTCGCGGATCAGCTCTTTGCCGGGCGCGTCGTGCGGATGCGCTTTGCCTGCGAAGATCAGCTGCACCGGACGATCAGGATTGTTCAAAATGCGCGCAAGGCGCTCTTTATCGCGCAGAATCAACGTCGCGCGCTTGTATGTGGCGAAGCGACGCGCAAAGCCGATGGTCAGCGCGTCAGGACTCAACACTTCTTCCGCCAGTTGAATCTCAGCCGAAGGCAAGCCGAGCGCGATGTACTGTTGGCGCAGGCGCTCGCGGCAAAAGGCGACCAATTGCTCGCGGCGGCGCTCGTGCGTGCGCCATAGCTCAGCATCAGGAATCTTATCCACGTCCCACCAAATGTTGGGATCAGTTGGATCCTCGCGCCACAGCGGATCGAGGTAGCGGTCGTAGAGCGCCGCCATCTCTGGGCTGACCCACGTCTCGACGTGAATGCCGTTCGTGACGTGACCGACAGGCACGTCGTTCTGCGGCACGTTCGGATACATCCAGCTGAAGAGCCTGCGGCTGACCACGCCGTGCAGTCTGGCGACGCCATTCACGTAGTTGGAGAGCTTGACGGCGAGCACAGGCATACTGAACAAGTCATAGTTGCCCATGTTCTCGCGCCCTAGCTCGTGGAATTGCTCGCGGCTCAGCTTGAGCTGAGTCCACAAGTAGCCGAAATGCTCGTCAATCAGATCGAAGCCGAAGCGCTCCAAGCCTGCTGGCACAGGCGTATGTGTGGTGAAGACCGTGCTGGCGGCGCAAATCTCGCGCGCCTGCTCAAAATTCAGCTCAGGATGCGCTTCCATCAGCAGGCGGATGCGCTCCAAGCCCATGAAGGCGCTATGACCTTCGTTCATGTGATAGACGGTCGGCGTGATGTTGAGCAAGCGCAAGAGCTGAATGCCGCCAATGCCCATCAGAATCTCTTGGCGAATGCGCTGCCGCCGATCGCCGCCGTAGAGCCGATCGGTCAGATCGCGATCTTCGGGCAAGGTATTCTCAGGAATGTTGGTATCCAACAGATAGAGCGAGACGCGCCCGACCTTCACAATCCACGCCTGCGCGTAGAGCAAGCGTCCTGGCAGCGGCACTTTCACAATCACAGGACGATTGTTGGCGTCTAGCACGCGGCGCACAGGCTGATTGGCGTAATCGTTGATCGGATACGCCTCTTGCTGATAACCGTCGTTATTCAGATACTGTGCGAAGTAACCTTCCTGATAGAGCAAGCCGACGCCGATCAGCGGCAAGCCGAGATCAGAGGCGCTCTTGAGATGATCGCCTGAGAGGACGCCTAAGCCGCCGCTGTAATTGCGCAGGCATTCGGTCAAGCCGAACTCCATCGAAAAATAGGCGACCATCGGCTGGCGCGGCGCATCGGGATAACGTTTGGCGTACCATGTGGAGCCTGTCTGGCTCATGTAGCGGTCGTAGTCCTGACAGACGCGATCGTAATGCGCCATGAAGGCTTCATCGCTGGCAGCCGCGTTCAGCTGCCGCTGATCGATCTGCCCGAGCATCAGCACAGGATTGTGTCCGCATTTTTCCCACAGGTCGCGATCTAAGCGCCGAAAGAGCGCTAACGTCTCCAGATTCCATGACCAGCGCAGGTTATAGGCAAGCTCTAGCAAGCGCTCTAAACTGCTCGGCAGGTTCGGCACCACAGAGACGGTGACAATTGGCTTGATCATGCTCAGCGTATACTCCTACTCGTAGATAGCCTTCACAGTGGCTTGGACGGTCGTTGGATCGATGCGCGTTTGGCGCATGTAATCGCCGCGCATCACGTCAATCAGCGAGCGCAGGTCGGCAATTGGCACGTTAGGCTGCCGCGCTGTGATGCTGGCGGCAGGATGCACAAAGACCACAATCGCATAGACAGGCACGTGCGCCAAGCGCCGCTTGGCAAGGTAAGCGCGCAGCGCGAAGACATCTGCCACGCACTCGCGAGTCAGATTCAAGCGCGTCAAGCGTAGGACGCCGTCGTTGCCTTTTTGCAGCCAATCCGCGCCTTCGTTCACAAAAATGCCGGGCTGATCGTGAATGCGAAAGACCAGCGCGCCGGGCGGTCCGACCAAGACGGCGTCAATGTAGCCTAAGCCGCGCCGACTGACGTTGCGGATGAAAGTGTACTCCGAGCCGAGCGCGCTGCCCAGCACTTGCGCCACGACCTTCGCAGGCTCGTTCTCTGTGCGCAGCGAGAGACCGCGCACAAACACTGCACCGCCGCCCAGCGCCATCAACAAGCCGACGCCCATCGCGCCCAGTCCAAAAGTCGGGCTGGAGAACAGCAAAACGGTCAGCAGACCGACGCCGCCAATGACGAGTCCGAGCAAGATCACGAGCGCGCCGATGATCGCCAGATCGCGCCCGCGCCGCTGCACTTCTCGCACAGGATTTAGATTTTGCATAGTCACTTGCATCTCACACAGCGTGCCGTGCCACAGCGTGCCAAAACAAGCGCCGATTATAGCCGTCTTAGGCGAAACGCGCCAAACGGCGCGCTACGGCAATGGCGTGGCGCTTGATAGCAAGATCGGCAGAGTCGCCGTCGCGCTTGCCGTCGCTGTATGTGTCGCTGAGGCAGTCAAAGTCGCCGTCAGGCTCGGCATGACGGTCGCTGTGCGCGTGTGCGTAGCGCTCGCCGTCGGCGTGGACGTCGCTGTCGCTGTGGAAGTCGCCGTAGCAGTGACCGTGCGCGTGGCAGTTGCCGTAGCAGTGAAGGTTGCTGTGGCAGTCGCCGTCGCGCTCGACGTCGCGGTCGCCGTGAACGTGCGCGTGGCGGTCGCCGTCGCGCTTGGCGTGGCAGTGGCAGTCCAAGTCGCGGTCGCGGTCGGCAACGCCTCAAAAGTCTGCGTGAGCGCCAAGGCGCGCTGTGTGCCTTCCAAATTCAAGGCGAGCGTCTGAGTTGGCTGCGCAGTAGTAGCGACGCGCGGCGCGGCGTTGGCAAGCGCAGCGATCAGCGCAGCGGCGCCAATCGCGGCGAGCGCGGCAAGCGCGACTGGCAGCGCGGCGCGGCGCACGGATGTGCGCTCAGCAGTGGCAGGCGCGCGCGGCAGCTCGGCTTGCGGCTGCAGCCACAGGTAGAGCAAGCCGCTGCTGAAGGTATATGCGGCAGATGGCACAGCGCGCACCATGCCGCGATATTCCAAGCTGCGCAGCGCGGCGGCGAGCGTCATGCTGTGCGGCGCGCGCTCGCTCTCGCGGATCAGCCAAGCGTGCAATTCATCCAGCGTCACAGGCAAACCGCGTCGCGCAGCGGTCAGCGCGGCGAGCGCCGTGAGCGCCGCTTGTTCGCTCGGCGCGGCAGCCTGCCAAAGTTCTTCAAAGCGTGCGCCACAGGCTTGCAGCGCCAATGGCAAGATCGCGTCCAGATCGGCGAGATCGGGCGGCTGCGCAAAGTTGCGCGCCGCGGCGTTTTCCCACAGCAGAGCGCACAGCCATTCCAGCAGGTAGGGATGTCCGCCGCTTTGCGCCAGCAACGCTTCTACGACCTCAGCCGAGAGCGTGTAGAAAGGCGCGCTCGGCTGCACGATCAGCTGTGTGGCTTCGGCGTCGCTCAAAGGCAACAAGCGCTGCTGATTGAGCGGCTCGCTGAACAGCGCGTAATTGGCGAGCTGCGGCTCGCTCGCCGCGTCAAAAGCGAAGACCATGCCAATGCGCGGTTCTTCGCGGCGCAACGCGCTGAGCGAATCGATCAGATCGGCGGGCAATTTGCCGCCTTGCACAGCGCTGATCAGCGCTTGCGCGTTATCGAAGCAATAGATCAGGCGCTGAAAGCGGCGCATCACATCGAAGATCGGCGTCAGATGTGTCTGCGCGAACCATGCCCATCGCGCAGCCGCGTCGGACTCAGGCGGCAGATCGGGCAGGTAGAGCGACGGCTCGGCAAGGCGCAAAGCCTGGCGCGCCGTCTCGATCAGCGCGCTGACGAACGCCGTCAGGTCGCTGGTCACGGACGGCTCGGCAAGGTCGAGATAGACGGTCAGGTAGCGCGCTTCAAGCTGAAAAGGCAACTGCCACAGCAGCGACGTCTTGCCCGTGCCGCGTCCGCCAATTAGAATCGGCGCCTGCTCGCTGTGGAGCGCTTGCCGCACAAAGGCGAAGGTCTCAGCGCGCCCGAAGAAGCGGCGCGGATCGCGACAAGGCTGATCGGGCGCATAAGGATTGGTTAACTCGCTCATAAGCGAGAGTGTACCGCAAGCATAGCCGTGCGTGGTATAATGTCGCGCCGAATCGTCCGCTGCGCATGAAGGAGCGTCGCGCAATGAGTGAACAACCTGAGCTGCACGTCCTGCTGACCACGATTGGCATCAATTCTTACGCGGAAGCGACGTATAAGTTTGCAGACGAGAAGACGCGCGAAGGCAAATTTTTCTCCGCCTTGCTCTGCGACTATCTGAAGGAAAGCGGCTCGCCTGTCCAAAAAGCCGTCGTCTTGCTGACCAGAGAAGCAAAAGAACATGAGAACTGGCGCGGCGATGAGAACGCGCAAGTGAAAGGCTTGAAGCAACACCTTGAAGAGCGCGGCATCGAGCCTATCGAGGCAGATATTCCGAACGGCAACAACGAAGAACAGTTTTGGGAAATTTTCGAGGCAGTTGGCGAGAACGTTCCAGAAGGCGCTGTAGTCACGCTCGATGTCACGCACGGCTTCCGCTCGCTGCAGCTGGTGATGCTGCTTGCGTGCGCCTATTATAACACTTCAGGCAACTTCGAGTTAAAAAGCGTTTACTACGGCGCATTCGTAGATAGTTCTACACGCTCTAAACCTGCACAACCTACAGCAGAGCAGCCTACAGAAGAGAAGCCTGTACAACCTGTAGCAGAGCAGCCTGCAACAGAGCAGCCTGCAGAAGAAAAGCTTCCGCAGGCAGTTGATCTGACGCCGATGCTCACGCTCCTTCGGTGGGCAAGCGCTGTGGACGCCTTCAAGCGCAGCGGCAGTTTGCGCCAGATGGCGGAGCTGCTGAAAGGAAATAATCCCGTCTCGCAGAGTGACGTAGAAGGCAAGTTGAGCCATCAAATGAGAAAGCTGACGGATGCCCTTGAGCTAGGGCGACTTCGGAACATCGCTCAACCGATAAGAGAGATAAGACACAAGGCTAAGGCTCTAAGAGCGCAAGCTAAACCAAGAGTGACGCCTTTCGTCGATCAGCTTGACTCTGTCCTAGACGAGCTGAGGCGCTTCGATGTATCATTCGACGAGTCTGACGTAGATAAGTGGCTCGCTGCACAGTTTAGACTTGTGAAGTGGTATAAGGATAAGCGCCACTACATGCAGGCTGTGTTGCTATTGCACGAATGGGTGATTTCTTACGCAGCCAGCAAAGTGCCTAGCTATAGAGCGAAAGGTATCAGGAGCATCTTCGAAGAAAGATCGATTCGCGATGAAACCAGCCGGCGCTTAGATGAGGCCACTAATAAACGCAAAGAGCTCGGCAGAGTCGTTCAATTGGCAACTGAGCTTTCGAAAGAACTTGAGGCGTTGCCTGACGGCTTGAAAGAACTGATAGGGTTGCCAGCAGTTCTCACTTTGAACACTACATCGGAACTGCAAGGCATCTGGGACTCGCTCACACAGCTGCGCAACACTGTGGCGCACTTGGGTCACCATCAAGATGCGCGAAAAGCAGATGAAATCGAGGAAGATTTGGAGGAGTTGATCAGAAAATTACAGCCGCTCGTGCCTGGCACGTCGCCTGCTGAGTGATGCGCCGTCTGATCGTCGGTTTGCTGGCGTTGTGCAGCGCAGCGCTCGGCAATGGCGTCAGTGCGCAATCGCCTGAGCGCTACGCGCTGCCTGCGCCGATCTGCGCTTTGAGCGCGGCGCGCGTCGCCTGCTACGATGTGCGCGATGCGACGCCGCGCTTCATCACGCCAAGCGACGATCGCGTCATCGCCTTCGATCTCTCGCCTGCTGCCGAAGCGCTCGTCTACCGCACCGAAGATGGACGCGTCCTGATCGCCGCCCTTGCCAAGCCAATGCCGAGCCTAATCGCGAGCGACGTCGCCTTGCCGGCGCTGCTGCCGCACGACGCGACGACGCTCGCCTGGTCGCCTGACGGCGTGACAATCGCTTACCTGACGGCGGACGGCTTGCAAGTCGCTTTTCCGACGCCTGATGGCGCGCCATTTCGCGCAGATGACACGGCGCGCCAATATGTGAACTTGCGCTTCTCACCATCGGGCGGCAGGCTCGCCGCGCAAGATCATCTAGGCGGCTGGACAGTTTTCACAGTGACGAGCGAACAAGGCATACGGCGCGGCTTGTTGCGCGTCGGCAGCTTTGATGCCGCTGCCGATGCCGCTTGGCTGGACGACAACAGCTTGATTCTCGCGCCGTCGCGCGGCGGCTTGCTGCGCTTGAACGTCATCGAGACGGCTGAGCGGACGCTGCTGAGCGAAGCATGGCGCACAGCCGAAGGCAGCTTCACGCGCCTGACCAGCGCCTATGACGGCACTGTGCGCGCTATGCAACGGCTTGGCAACGCGCCAAGCGGCATTTTGGTCGCGCTGGACGGCAATGGCGTCGCGTCGCCGCTCGGCGAGCGGCAAGTGGATACGTTGATGCATTGGCTCGGCAAGGGCAGTCGGTTAGTTTACATCACCAGCGGCACGCCGATTGTGGTCATCCCTGAGTCGGGCGTTGAAGATGCCTTGCCATTGCAGCGCACGACGGCTATCGCATGGGCAATGCCGATCTTTCAGCGCGTCTCAAATCTCGCCCTTGACGCCGACCTGTACTTCCTCGCCTTTGACGGCGTGACCAACACGCAATCCTATCGCGTCCAAGAAGACGGCGTGCCGCAGGTCTGGCGGCTGCTGGGCGATGGTCAGCGCGCCGCTGAGCAGCTCTCAAGCCTGCCCGAAGGCGCCCGCGCTTTTGCGCTCAGCCCTGATCGGCAGCAAATGGCGGTCATCAGCGGACAAAACTTGACGATTCTGCCTGCGCTGAACGCGGCTGAACGCGCCGCGCTCGCCACACCAACGCCGCTCGGTAGGCGCGGCACGCCGACTCCTGTGCCGCTCAGCCTGCCTGAGGCGCCAGAGGCGCGTTTGGTGGCGCGTCTGCGCAGCGCGACGCTCGCCAGCGTGGATTGGAGCGGCGACGGACGCCTGATTGCTTTCGTGGATACAGACGGCGCGTTCGTCGTCGAGGCGCAGAACGACGGCGTCAATTTGCCGCAGCCGCTGACCGTCGCCGCAAGCACGGTCGAGCGGACGTACGATCAGGTGCGCTTCAGCGCGGACGGACGCGCCTTGCTCTTGCGCGCCGTCCTGAGCGACGGCAGCTACGAATTCGCGGTCGCGCCGTTGGCAGCCGATAGCTGGCGCTTGCTGAATTTCCGCGCTGAGCTGGCGACTTGGAACGCGAACGCGCTGTTCATCGTCAAGCGCGAAGGCGATCAATGGTTGCTGAGCGCTTACGATGGACGCGAGGAAGCGCTCTTGGCGCGCTCGCGCTATCCGATTGTGGCGATTCAGCCGATGGGCGCGGCGGCGCGCGCCGCTGAGCAGCAGGTCGTCTTCTGGCGGCAGGTCGGTTGGCAGGTCGCGGCGGCTGTGCAGCGCGTCAGCACGACGGGCGATCCTGATCAGGTGCGTGTGGAAAGTCCGCCGTACGCGCTGCCGAACGTGCAGTTCTCGCCGACGGCGCGCTTCGCCATCGGGCAAGTGCGCGGCAGAAGTGATAAAATAGATCAACTGGTTGTGTTAGATACAACCAACGGACGCGCTGTCGCCTTGCAGAACGTGCGCGTCGCTGATCAATTTCGATGGATAAGGTGAGCTGAAATGGCAGAGCGAATTCTAGTTATTGAAGATGAGCAACGGATCGCACAAGTGATCGAGCGCGGCTTGCTTTACGAAGGCTTCCGCGTGGACGTCGCTCATGATGGTCGCAGCGGCTTGGCAATTGCACGCGAAAATCCACCGGACTTGGTCATTTTGGATTGGATGCTGCCCGGCATGGACGGCATTGAAGTCTGCAAGCGCTTGCGCAACGCCTCAAACGTGCCAATTCTGATGTTGACGGCGAAAGACGAGGTGCAAGACCGCGTGGCAGGCTTGGACGCCGGCGCCGACGATTACTTGATCAAGCCATTTTCGTTCGAGGAGCTGCTGGCGCGCGTTCGGGCGCTCTTCAGGCGCTCGACGGTCACTTCCAAGCCTGAGGTGCTGCGCTTCGCCGATCTTGAGCTGGACACTGGTACGCATCGCGCCATGCGCAACAATCGTCCAATTGACCTGACGGCGAAAGAATACGAGCTGCTGGAGCTATTCATGCGCCATCCGCGCCAAGTGCTGACTCGCGAGATGATCTTCGACCGAGTTTGGAACTACGACTTCGGCGGCGAGAGCAACATCATCGAAGTCTACGTGCGCTATTTGCGCCAGAAAACTGAGGCGGAAGGCGAGCCGCGCTTGCTGCACACTGTGCGCGGCGTTGGCTATGTGCTGCGCGAAGAGTAGCGCATACGCTCAGCCAGCTCTCATGGCAGGGCGCTGCAATGGACACTAGGATCAGGAGGAAAGCTCACGAGCCTTGCGTTCAAGTTTCTTCATGACCATTCGTACGCGCCTGACGCTCATCTACTCGATCATGTTGGCAGTGACGAGCTTCATCTTCGGCTTCTCACTGTTTAGGCTGTTCGATTGGGCTTGGCATGAGCAGCTCAGAGAGAGTATGCGTTCAGTGGCGCAGCAAGTGACCGAGCTGTTCCTGATCGACGAGACGAGCGACGCCGAATCGCGATCTGCCATTCGCAAGCAGCTGGCGCGAATGCCTTATTTGGCGTTCGCTGTGCAGGTCTGGCGGCAAGATGGCACGCTGCTGTTCACCACAGATAACGTCGAATACAGCGAGCCGTTCGACGCGCAAAACCTGAACAGCCGCGATGAGGTCGTGCGCGATGTTCGCCTATCCGCTGAGGACTTTCACGCGCTGGTCTACACAGCGCCTATCTACGATGACGACGGCGCTTATCTCGGCGCAGTGCAGATTCTCTCGCCGCTCACCACGCTGGACGCTGCTTCAGAGCGTCTGCTGCGCGTGATGCTGGTGATCGGTCTTGTGGTGCTGTTACTGGCGTTCATGGTCGGCTTGGTGATGGCAGGGCAGGTTTTGCAGCCGATTGAGACGATCAACCAGACTGCCAAGCAGATCACAGCGGCGGACGATCTGAGCAAGCGCATTCCTTACAAAGGTCCGCCCGATGAGCTGGGACAGCTCACGCTCACTTTCAACACTACGCTCGATCGCTTAGAGCGCCTGTTCATGACTCAGCGCCGTTTCGTCGCCGATGTCTCGCACGAGCTGCGCACGCCGCTCACCACGTTGCAAGGCAATCTCGATCTGATCAAGCGCTACGGCGTGGACGCCATCTCGCTTGAGGCGATGGAGAGCGAGCTGAAGCGCATGACGCGCCTTGTGGGCGATCTGCTGCTGCTGGCACAAGCCGATAGCGGTCGCTTGCCGCTTGAAGAGCGCGTGGTAGACCTTGATACGCTGATTGTAGAAGTCTACCATCAGACCAAAGTGCTGAGTCAAAATGTGCGAGTGCGTCTGACGCCGCCTGAGGCTGCGCGCGTCAAAGGCGATCCTGATCGGCTCAAACAAGTCCTGCTGAACCTTGTCACCAACGCTATCAAATACACGCCTGAAGGCGGCGAGGTCGTCCTGAGCCTGACTGCTGAAGGCGGCTATGCCTTCCTGCGCGTCAGCGATACAGGCATTGGCATTCCTAAAGAAGACCTGCCTTACATCTTCGAGCGCTTCTATCGCGTGGATAAGGCGCGCGCGCGCCAAATCGGCGGCGCAGGACTCGGACTCTCTATCGCTAAGTGGATTGTTGAGGCGCATCACGGGCGCATCTGGGCTGAGAGCGAAGTTGGCAAGGGCTCAACCTTCACTGTGCAGCTGCCGCGCCTTGACGCTGAGATCGATCCTGAATCCATGCGCGATACGCGCCCGCGCATTCCAATTTTGCGCCCTACCAAGCGCAAAACGCCTTAATGCTTGATGATCTTGCTCAAAAACGCTTTCATCCGCTCAGTGCGCGGCGCTGTGAAGAGCGTCTCAGGGTCGCCCTGCTCGACGATCTCGCCCTGATCCATGAAGATGACGCGGCTGGCAGCCGCGCGCGCAAAGCCCATCTCATGGCTCACCACCAGCATCGTCATGCCTTCGCGCGCCAGATCGAGCATCACATCCAGCACTTCTTTAATCATCTCAGGATCCAGCGCGCTGGTCGGCTCATCGAAGAGCATGATCTTCGGCTGCATGGCGAGCGCGCGCGCGATCGCCACGCGCTGCTGCTGACCGCCGCTCAGCTGACCGGGATAGACATCCGCCTTCTCAGGAATGCCGACCTTCGCCAGCAGTTGGTGAGCGATCTCAGCCGCTTCTTTGCGGCTGCGCCTGCGGATCACGCGCTGCGCAAGGCAGATGTTCTCCAGCGCTGTGCAATGCGGAAAAAGATTGAAGCTCTGAAAGACCATGCCGACTTCAGCGCGCACCTTGTTGATGTTTGCCGCCGAGTCCAGCGCGATGCCGTCCACTACAACCTGACCGCTATCGAAAGTCTCCAGACGGTTGATGCAGCGCAAGAGCGTGGATTTGCCTGAGCCGCTCGGCCCGATGATCGTGACCACTTCGCGCGGATAGACCTCAAGGCTCACATCGCGCAAGGCATGGACGACGCCGCGCGACGTGCGGAAGTATTTGTTGATTTTTTGAATGGAGATGATCGGTCTCTCAGCCATGTGGGACATCCTCAGCGTGGCAAAGCCAGACGGCGCTCAGCAGCGCGCACCAGCACAGAGAGCAGCAGCGTCATGCACAGGTACAGCGCGCCAATCGTGATGTACGGCTCGAAGACTCGGAAAGTATCGGCGGCGAAGATGCGCGCGCGTTGCGTCATCTCAGGCAAGGCGATCACGGTCAGCAGCGCTGTATCTTTCAGCATAGCGATAAATTCATTGCCCAGCGGCGGCAAAACGACGCGAAATGCTTGCGGCAAGATGATGTAGCGCATCGCTTGCAGATAACTCATGCCTAGGCTGCGCGCCGCTTCCATCTGACCGCGCCCGATGCTCTGAATGCCTGCGCGAAACAGCTCGGCAAGGTACGCGCCATAGCAGATCGCCAAGCCGAGAATGCCGCGACTGATCGGCGGCAAGTCGCTGTTCGCCGCGAACAAGCCAACAACTGCGATCAGCGCCGTCCCCATGATCGCGGCGGCGATGATCGGCTGCCAAAAGGCAGCAGGCTCTGTTTTGAGCGCCGTGCGCTTGTTCCACGCCTGCGTGATGGCGACGATCGCCGCCAAGCCGCCGATCAGCAGCTGCAGTGTCGGCGCGATTCTCGGAAATTCATCGCGCAGCCATGTATAGAGCGCGAAGTTGACGAAGAGCAGCGTGACCAAGAGCGGCACGCCGCGCAGCACTTCCACATAGACCGTCGCGGCGTTGAACAAGATCGGATTCTCCGAGATGCGCATCAAGCCTGCCACCAAGCCAATCACGACGGCGAGCGCAAACGCGATGACCGCCACGAAGAGCGTCAGGAAAATGCCCGAATCGCAGCCTGCCAAATTGTTCAGCGCGCACTCGGCAGGCGAATAGCGCACCACGTTCACGATGTCGCTCTGGCGAACTTGCACAATTTCCTCAGGCGAGAGTTCGATCAAAAAGCTCGCGGCATCGGCTTCCAGCACAGTGCCGCTGATCGTATTCGCCGCTTCTTCAGGCTTCAATGGCAGCAACACACGGCAACGTCCTTCAGGATCAGGACGGCAATTCTCAGGCGTGCGCACCACATTTTCGATCTGGACGTTGATTTTCAGCACTTCCTGCCGCTCGCCGTCGTCCGTCACCAGGCGAAAGCGTCCCATGTCTTCGAAGATCAACGCGCCGCCGATCTGAGCGCGCAAGAGCGTTACAGTTGAGTCAACAGGACAGTCGCCTTCCTCAGCAGGCGGCGCACAGACCAGCATGGCGACGTCCGCGCGCGGCACGCGCGTGGCAACCTGCCGCCTTGTCTCCACGTTGATCAGATCGCCCGTCTGACCGACGAAGACGCCTTCCACGCGGCGCGTGCCGCCATCGGCAGTCCGCACATCATACGTGACGTTGGCGAAGCGCGTGGTCGTCAGGCGCGGATCGTCGGTGACGAAGATCAGCGCGCGGCGATAGAGCGGACTGGTGAAGAACGAGTAGAAGATGATCGCCAAGCCTGCCACGATGATGATCGCCCACCATGGCAAGCGCGCGGCGCGCATTGCAATTTGTTCCAGAAGTGGAATGGCGGCAATTTCTCGTTGATTAAAGGATGCTGACATAAGCAATCTACGGCGCGTGTGAACTCGGAACGCGCTGCATTATAACGCATTTGGCAGGTCGCGCTAACGCATCCGCGCCCTACTGGGCAGGCAGACCGCCGTGTTGCCGCCTGACCAAGCGCTGCCCTTCGGGACTCTGTATCCACGCGAAGAAGGCGCGGTAGAGATCGTTGGCAGGCTCAGCGTTGCCGACCGCCAGAATAGGCGAGCGCAGCGCATAACTGCCGACCGTCAGCGCCTCAGGCGTTGGCAAAATGCCGTCAAAGGCGACCACGCGCACGCCTTCTTGTAAGTAACCTGTTGACACATAGCCGATGCTGTTCGGATCGGCGCGCACAAGGTCTAGCACGCTTTGGCTGGTCGGCGCAAGGCGCGCCGTGCGCGCGATCGGCTGATTGCCGAGCAGTAAGGCTTGCACAATGGCTGCCTCGCTGCTCTCAGCAGGCCGCGCGATGACCTGCACAGGACGATCCGCACCGCCTAGTTCTGCCCAGTTGCGCACCTGACCGCGCAAGAGCGCGCGCGTCTGCGCAGCGGTCAAATTGCTGATCAGGTTGCTTGGATGCACTATCAGCGCGATGCCGAGCTGCCCGATAGGCGTCGCCCACAGGCTGCCGTTCTCTTCGACAAGGCGCGGATTGGGCAAATAGCTCAGAATGGCGAACGGAATCTCGCCGCGCGCCAGCTCGGCAAGGGCAAGGCGCGGCTCAAGCGTGAGGATATCCCACGTCACGAAAGCGCTGCTCTCACGAAAGCTATGAGCAAGATCGCGCAGCAAAGGCGTGCTGGCGCCATCCGCCAACAGGCGCAGTGAGATAGTCTCCGGCGTTGGACTGGCGGACGGCAGACTGGCGCGGCAGCCGACCAGTGCCAGCGAGAGCGCGACGAGCGTACGCCGTGCAGATCGCCAAGACGTGGTGAAGAACACGCTTACGCCCTTTGCTCGGCTGTGCTGCAAACCGAATGCCAACTCAAGCCACTCAATCCTTTCTGAGTAGGCGTGATGAACCAGTCCTGCTTCGCGCGAAGCGCTCGAAGCGGTCGCTGCACAAGAGATGCGTGCGCCGTCACAGACTCGGTGGCGCAGATGCCTCCTTGCTGGTCGGACGGTAGACTGCTAAGAAGTCCGCTGCATAGGTTTCAAACGTGCCGTTTAGGATAGCGGCACGCATCTCTCGCATCAGCGTCAGGAGTAAGTGGAGGTTGTGTAAGGTGAGCAGTTGATGACCGAGCAGTTCATCGGTCTTGACCAAATGCCGCAGATAAGCGCGTGAGAAGTGTGTACAAGTGTAGCAAGTGCAGCCCGCTTCCAGCGGCGCGCTGTCCTCGGCGTGTTCAAGGTTGCGCATGTTCAGGCGTCCGTGCCGCGTGAGCGCCGCGCCGTGCCGCGCCATGCGCGTTGGCAGCACACAGTCGAAGATATCCACGCCGCGCGCCACGCCGTTGACCAAGTCTTCAGGGCTGCCCACGCCCATCAAATAGCGCGGACGCTCGGCAGGCAGCATCGGCACAGTGTAATCCAGTGTCGCCAACATCTCCTGCTTGGTCTCGCCCACTGCCAGACCGCCGATGGCATAGCCGACGAAGTTCAGATCGGTCAAAAAGCGGACGGACTCAGCGCGCAAGTCTGGGAAGATGCCGCCTTGCACAATGCCGAAGAGCGCTTGGCGCTCAGGGTCGCCGCTGCGCGCATGTTCTTCAAGGCAGCGCAGCGCCCAAGCGTGCGTCCGCTCGCAGGCAGCGCGCACCACCTCGCGCTCGTTCGGCTTAGGGCATTCATCGAAGCACATGATCACGTCCGCGCCGAGATTATGTTGGATTTGAATAGATCTCTCAGGTGTGAAGCGATGCACTGAGCCATCGAGATGGCTGCGGAACGTGACGCCGTCATTGTCAATGCGGCGCAGCGCGTCTAGGCTGAAGACTTGGAAGCCGCCGGAATCGGTCAGGATCGGTCTTTCCCACGCCATGAAGTGATGTAAGCCGCCCAAGCGCGCAATCAAGGCATCGCCAGGTCGCAAGTACAGGTGATAAGTGTTAGCGAGGATCAGCGTGGCGCCCAGCTCGTAAAGTTCGCGCGGCTGCATTGCCTTGACGGTCGCTTGTGTGCCAACAGGTGCGAAGACCGGCGTCGGGATCGCGCCGTGCGGCGTGTGAAAAATGCCCGCACGCGCCTGACCATTCTGTGCTTGCAGCTCGAACCTGAACATGCGCTTCCTTGATCGCACCTATGCACAAGGTCAAATTATAGCAACGGCGCGCGATAAGGCGAATCAAACTTTTCTGTTCTAAAGTTAGCATTTAAGCGTTACGGCGCTGTGAGAGAGAGCGTTACGGAATACGCGCCTTCTGTTGTACCTTCGGCTGCGCCGTAGCGCGCCACCACGATCAGGTAGCGCGCTGTTTCAGGCAAGACGCTCTGCAGAAGCGCACGGCGCGGATTATCGGCTGAGGCAGCGGCGCTGCCGAGCAAGATCGGTCGCTCGTCGCGATAGACATACAGATAGAGCGTTGGCTGCAGCGTGCCGCTCTCAGCAGTTAGCACAAGTTGCGCTGTCTCGCCGCGAGCGCCTGTGAAAGTGTAATAGGCGAGGAAGCGCTGATCGTCTAGAATGCCGCGCAAAGTCTCGCCTGAGCGGATGAGCGCGACGAGCGGCGGCGCAGGAGTCGGCGTGGCAGGCGGCGTCAGCGCGCCGCTGAGCGTGAGCGTGTACTCGCCGCTGGCAGGCGCGTTCACGCCGCCGCTGCGCACTACAATCGCGTAGTATCTGCCGCTGCGCGGCAAGGCGATATCGCGCAGCGTGCCTTCGCCGATCGCTACTTGCTCAAAGCGCTCGTCCGTCAGCAAGATCAAGGCAGGCAGCACTGTCTGCGCTTGCAAAAGCAGATCGGCGCGGCTGCCGCTTTGCGCCTCGAACTGATAGAGCGTGGCAAAACGCGGACTGAGCGCGCCTGCCTGCGCCAGACCTGCCACAAGGCGCACGCCTTCAGCCGCCGACGGACGGATCGGCGCTGCCGCCGCACGCACAATCGTGTAAGCGCTGCCGCCGACCTGCCCAATGCGCGAGACGACCAGCCAATACCAGCCTTCGGCGGCAGGCGCGGCGCGCAACACATCGTTCAGCTCAGCTGTAGCAAGGCGCGTCTCAAAATCGTGACTGTACAAATACATGCCGATAGGCAGCGCATTCTCAGCGCGCAACGTGAATTGCAATGGCTCGCCTGCCGCTGCGTAGACGGCGTACAGACGGAACGGCGTTCCATCGCTCAGCTCGGCGCGAATCGACTCGCCCGCCGCCAGCGGCGCGACGCGCGGCAAATCGCTGAGCGGCGAAGGCGTCGGCGTTGGATTGAGCAAGTGCAGCGCAAGCCGAAAAGTGCCTGCTGTGCGACGGCTATTCGGCGCGGCAATGACCTTAATCAAATAGTCGCCGCTGCGCGGCAAAACATGACGCAAGCGCACATTCGGAGCGCCGCCGCTGTTGTCATCGAGCGCGAAGACTTGGCGCTGCTCGGCGTCCAGCAGCATCACGAGCGGATCGAGCGCTTCAGGCTCGGCTGCCTCAGCTGTGATCAACACAGCGTCGCCTTCGCGTCCGCTGAAAAGATAGCGCGCCTCAGGTTGTGCCGCGCTCAAGCTACCTTCGATGCTCTGTCCGTAGCTCAGGCGCGTCTGCGCGTAGGTCGCTAGGCACGGCGCGGCAAGCCATGCGCACAGCAGCATTCCGATCAGCCATCGGCGCATCGTCAGCTCCACTTCTCAGACTTTCAGCCGAAAAATCTACTCAATTCTAGCCTTCTATGCCACAATACCTGTGTGAAAAACAGCCTTTGAAGGAGCTGAAAATGTTTGAGAACTTGCCCGAGAGCGCGCTGGACGTGATGGATTGGCGCATGGAGCACTATCAGCCGTATTTCCAGCAGTTGATGGAGACGGAATTGACGGCTGAGAATGTCGGCGCTTGGCTGAAAGGCTGGACTCAGCTGGGCGATTTGATCATGGAAGTCTTTTCGCGCCTTGCGGTCGCCAATTCGCAGAACACAGCCGACGCTGAGGCAGAGCGGCGCTACTTGAGTTACGTCGAGAGCATGTTGCCGCCTTTGCAGATGGCGAACAATCTATTGCAGCGCAAACTGGTAGAGAGCGGCTTGCAGCCTGAAGGCTTCGAAGTGCCGCTGCGCAACATGCGCACTGAGCTGGAAATTTTCCGCGAGGCGAACTTGCCGCTCTTCGTGGAAGAGCAGAAACTCGGCACTGAGTACGATAAGATCATTGGCGCGCAGACGGTCACTTGGGAAGGCGAAGAAGTGCCGCTGGCGCGCCTGCAGGTCGTCGCGCAGAATCCTGATCGCGCTGTGCGCGAACGCGCTTGGCGGCTCGCTCATGAGCGCTACTTAGCCGATCGCGAGGCGCTGAACGCGCTCTGGGTGAAGTTCCTGAACGTGCGCCAGCAGATCGCCGCCAATGCAGGCTTCGAGAATTACATTGCGTATCGCTGGAAAGCGGCAGGGCGCTTCGATTACACGCCGCAGGATTGCCTCAGCTTCCACGCGGCGATTGAAGAGGTCGTTGTGCCGGCGATGGTGCGCCTGTTCGAGCGGCATCGGCGCGCGCTAGGCATCGAGACCTTGCGACCGTGGGACATGAATATCGATCCGACGCATCCTTTGCACCTAGGCGTCGATCCGCAGCCGCGACCTGCCCTGAAGCCGTACCAATCCGTCCAAGAGCTGGAAGCGCGCGCTGAAGCGATCTTCCGCAATGTCGATCCAACGCTTGGCGAGTATTTCGCGACCATGCGCCGCGAAGGCTTGCTCGATCTGGAGAATCGCGCCAACAAAGCGCCTGGCGGCTACTGCACAGCTTATCCTGTCGCCAAGCGTCCTTTTATCTTCATGAACGCAGTCGGCTTGCACGATGACGTGCAGACCTTGCTGCACGAAGCAGGTCACGCCTTTCACGTCTTCGAGAGCGCGCCGCTGGCTTACATGCAACAGCGCGACGTGCCAATTGAGTTCGCTGAGGTCGCCTCGATGGGCATGGAGCTGCTGGCAGCACCGTATCTGAGCGCCGATCATGGCGGCTATTACAGCGCCGCTGATGCCGCACGCGCGCGCCTTGAGCATCTGCAGAACATGATCACGTTTTGGCCCTACATGGCAGTCGTGGACGCTTTCCAACACTGGGTCTATAGCGACATTGAAGTGGCGAAAGACACTGCCGCGTGCGACGCCAAATGGTCAGCGCTATGGGATCGCTTCATTCAAGGCGTGGATTGGTCAGGCTTGGAAGATTTCAAGATGACTGGCTGGCATCGCAAGCTGCACATCTTCCGCATTCCGTTCTATTACGTGGAATACGGTTTGGCGCAGCTTGGCGCAGCGCAGGTCTGGCGCGCTGCGCTGAGCGATCAGCAAGGCGCCGTGGCGCGTTACCGTCAGGCTTTGGCGCTGGGCGGCTCAGCGCCGTTGCCGATGCTCTACCAGACGGCAGGCGCGCGCTTCGCCTTCGACGCAACGACCTTGCGCGACGCCATTGCGCTGATCGAGCGCACCATCGAGACCTTAGACGCTGTCCACTAGACGCGGCGCGAGTGCTGTATGAAAGCGTCTTGAGCGCTCATGTAAGAGTGCCTTCAGGACGCTTTTGAGTCAATGTAGATACACTGAGCAAATTGCTGAAGGCTGCAAATTGCACTAAACTCATCGTAAAGCGATCTCTCGGCAATATTTCAAGTCACTGTGCGCCGTATGACCGTCTCTCAGCAGTGTGTGCTAGTGGCAGCCGCGGATGATGATCTTGCGTCAGTGCGTCAGCTTCTCAGAACAGCGCGCTTGCCTGAGCCGTCGCTCATCGCTGTGCAAGCCGATGCGACGGCGCTCGATCTGCCTGACGGCGCGACTCAGGTCATTTTCGTCAAGTGCGATGGTCTGCGCAACGCGCCTGCCTTGCTGGACTATCTCTATGCGCAGCGCCTTGAAGCGCAGCTCATCCTGCTGACGCGCACTGCCGATTTTGACGCCGTCAGCGCGCTTGCCGAGCCATACGCCGCGCTCGTCTTCGATCACGCGCAGCACGACGCTCGAATGCTGCGCCAATTGGTGCAATTCAGCGCAAGGCAGCGCGATCTCTGCCGTTTGATCGAGCGCAATCCTGACGGCATGTTGGTGATCGATCAAGGCAAGATCATTCGCTTTGCCAACGCGGCCGCCGCCGCGCTCTTCGAGCGTCCACGCTCAGCGCTGATCGGCGCGCCGTTCAGCTATCCGCTCGTGAGCGATCAAGAGACGGAAATCGCGATCCAGACGCAGGCAGGACGCGCGCGATTCGCCGCGATGCAACTCGCCGAGATTGTGTGGGACGGTCAGCCTGCGCACCTTGCCGCGCTGCGCGACGTGACCGAGCGCAGCCTTATGCAGCAATTCTTGCGACGTCGCCTTGCGTTGGAAAGCCTGTTGGCAGAAGTCTCGGCGCGCTTTGTCAGCTTGCCCATCGCCGAAGTAGACGCGCAGATCGTCAACGCGCTCGCGCAGCTCGGACAATTCATCGGCGCTGAGCGCGCCCTGCTGGTTGATTTCACTGTGCCGCCTTCGCCGCTCTATATCACGCATTTGTGGGAAGCTCCGCATCTCTTCGGACGCTTTCCGCGAGTCGCTTCCGAAAAGCCTTACCGCTTTTACACAGAGACCTTCAAACAGCAGGACATTTTGATCATCCCTGACGTGCAGGAATTGCCTGCTGAGCATCCTGCCCGCGACTTCTTGACCGTGCGCGGCGTGCGCACGCTGATGGCGATTGCCATGCACGACGGCGAGACGCTGCGCGGCTGCTTGATCTTCTCGTCGGTCAGCCAGCCGCGCGCATGGCAACACGAAGATGCAGCGCTGCTCTCCATTGCGGCGGATGTCTTCGCCAGCACGCTGCGCCGCGCCGAGATCAACCGCGCGCTGCGCGAGAGCGAGGCGCGCTTGCGCTTTGTGGTCAGCAATGCGCCGATCATCCTGTTCACCTTCGATCGCCAAGGCGTGGTCACTTTTCTAGAAGGCTCGCTGCTGGATAGATATTTCCCTGACCTGCGACCGTGGATCGGATATTCGGCGCTGGAAGACCCTTTCATCGGCGCGCACTTGCAGCGCGTCTTACAAGGTGAGACCTGCACTGTCACCTTCACGCCAAGCGCTGAGAACGCGCTAGAGACATATCTGACGCCGCTGCGCGACGAGCGCGGACAGGTCATCGGCGGCATTGGCGTGGCGATAGATATCACGGCGCGCCAACGCGCCCAAGAAGCGGAACGCCAAAAGACATTTCTGCTGCAGACGCTCGCCGAAGCCTCAATCGCCTTGACCAGCTCGCTCGATAGACAACACATGTTGGAGACGATCCTCTACTATGCAGAGCGCCTTGTGCCGTGCGACGGCAGCACTGTGGTTTTGTTTGATTCG
>DAOTWB010000191.1:0-20102 GCA_034436235.1 Anaerolineae bacterium | reverse complement strand
CCTTGGCGCTGTGCCTGCTGATCGGCTATGGCGAGTTCGGCTTGCGCGCTCGGAATGCGCTGCGCAGCGCGCCATTGCCGCCCGATCAAGGCTCGACCATCGTGCCAATCCGTCCGACGCAGACGCCGTGAGCAATTAGCGCAATCTGCCAATCGCCGATTAAAATTGCCGTGCAAAGCTGAGCTGACAGGACTCTCACGGTGGAACGACAGCGCGAGCAGGCGTTGATCAAAGCGGCGCAACGCGGCGACCAGAATGCTTTCGCGGCGCTTTACCGAGCCTATGTGGATAAAATCTACCGCTACATCCTGTTCCGCGTCGAGTCGGCGCAGACTGCCGAAGACTTGACCGCTGAGGTCTTCCTGCGCATGGTGGAAGGTCTGCCGAATTACGAGGATCGCAGCACGCCGCTTTTGGTGTGGCTGTATCGCATTGCTCACGCGCGCATCGTGGATCACTATCGGCGTTACAAGCGCACTGCTGAGCAGGCGTCGTTAGATTCAGTTGAAATTCGCGCCGATCTAGACTTAGACAGCGCGCTGATCACAGAATATCGGACGGATCAGTTGCGCGCGGCGCTCAGCCGCCTGACCGACGCGCAGCGGCAGGTCATTGTGCTGCGCTTCATCGAAGGCTACAACCTTGAGTCCACGGCGCGCGTGATGGAAAAGACGGTTGACGCCGTCAAAGCGCTGCAATATCGCGCGTTGCAAGCACTGGCGGCGGCATTGCGCGCACAAGGCTACGAAGAGTGAGCGCTCTCAACGCTGCTCAAGGCTGAGGATGCTCAGTCCCAGACTGCCGTCGTTCAGCACTTCAGCCAGATAGAGCGTCTTGCCATCAGGCTGCGCGGCGAGCGCGGCGCGGCGCGCTAAAGTTGGCGATGGAAAACCTGCCCGCGCGGCATCGCTGAGCAAGGCGGCGCGCAACCGACCGTCCGCGCTCCACCAATGGATGAACTCAGCGCTATGCACGATCAGCTCGCCACTCGGCAGGCGCAGCGACGCAGCCGGCGCTCGCATGGCGCGCACTACAGGCAACGGCGGACGGCGCAGCAGAAAATCGCCTTCGGCGCTCAGCGGCACGTAAACAACGTCAATGCCGCCTGCGAAATCATAGCCATTGAGCAGCACGCCCAGCGCGCCGTCAGGCGCGGCGACAATGCCATGCACGGCGTCCGTCGCGTGGCGCGGTCTGCCGAGCGCGCGCGTGAAGACGAGCTGACCATCCGCGCGCAGGCGCGTCAGGTACGTGATAGCAGGCGGATTGGTGCGCGTCCAAACGACGTAGAAATCGCCGCCAGGCGCGATGGTGAAGGCGTCCAACAGCGACTCTGACTGTTCCCAGAGACGGCTGATGAATTGACCTTGCGCCGTGTAGCGGCTGAGCGCAGCTTGCACGCGCTGCCCGACAATCAGGTCGCCGTTTGCATCGAAGGCGAGCGCAAATGGCTGCACAATGCGCAGACGGCGCACTTCGCTCAGGTCAGGCGCAAGGACTAGCACGGTCTGTAGCGAGTCGCCGAGATACAAGTTGCCATCGCGATCTGCGGCGATGCTGCCGATGCCAACATCGCCGATGCGCAGCGCCTGCGAGCGTATCACGCGCTGCACGCTGATGAAAAACGGCGCAGGCGGCGGAGTCCAGACTGTGGCGCGCGGATCGGGCGTGCGCGTTGGCTCGTCAGGCGCTTGCGCAGAGGCTGCGCCGCTGAGCAGCCACAGCAAGCCGATCAGCAGCGCAAGGCTCAAGCGCATCAGGCGTGATAGCATCTGCGCTCGCTCTCAGAGTTGCACAAAGTACGAATCGCACGCCATATCGATCAGGTCAGGCTGCAGCGCAGGCGGACGGTTCAAATAGCGCGCGATGTCAATCAAGTGATCGAGGATATCGCGCGGATGCACTGACCTGAACGGACGTTCTTTTTTCAAGTACCACTCTTGAATCAAGTAGCGCAGACCGTTTTCATCGTATGGCACGCGCTTGGCTTGGCAGGCGCGCTTGAAAATTTCCACGAATTCTTGCGGCGATGGATCGCCGACTTCGATCTTATGGCGAATGCGCCGCAAGAAGGCTTCATCAACCAGATCGGCAGGATCGATGTTGGTGCTGAAGACGATCAGCACGTTGAACGGTATCTCGATTTTGCGTCCAGTGGCAAGCGTCAGATAGTCAATGCCTTTTTCAAGCGGCACGATCCAGCGATTGAGCAGGTCGCGTGGGCGCACTTGCTGGCGACCGAAGTCGTCGATCAGGAACATGCCGCCGTTGCACTTCATCTGATACGGCGCTTCATAGAACTTGTTGATCGGATCGTAGATCAAGTCCAGCCCTGCCAGCGTCAGCTCGCCGCCGACGATGATCACAGGACGGCGGATGCGAATCCAGCGCGGATCGCGCTTGACGCCGACGCGCGCAGGCACGTCCGCCTCTGCCGATTCGACGATCTCGTGATTGATGCTATCGAAGACGCGGATGATCTGTCCGTCCACGTCAATGGCGTACGGAATCCAGATATCGTTGCCAAGCACCACGCGCCCAACTGCCTCTGAGATGGTCGTTTTGCCGTTGCCCGGCGCGCCGTACAAGAACATGGACTTGCCGCTGTTGACGGCGGCGCCGATCTTGCTGTACATCTTCTCAGAGATGACCAGATGTGAGAGCGCGCGCTTCATCACTTCAGGCGTGGCAGTGATCCGTCCGCGATTTTGCGCTTTCATCGCGTTGATGTAATGCTCAAGCGGCACAGGCGCTGCGCCTGCGTATTGGCTGCGCTCCAGCAGCTCTTTCACCTTGACCAAGCCTGCGCCTGTGATCTGGAATTGCGTGCCTGCCTCGCCAACGCCGCCGACCGTGCCTTTGACTTCCACCAAGCGCTCGCGCTTGAGGAATTCCATCACGCCGTCCAGCACGCCAACCCACGGCAGCTTGACGATCTCCGAAATGCGCGTGCCTGTCAACACGCCGCCGAAGTAGATCACTTTCAAGGCGAGATCGGAAATGACGATCTGATTTAAGCCCGTATCTTCGACGTTGCGAATCGGTGGCGGCGCCCAAGGCGCTTGCTGTTGCAACGTGCCTGAGCTAGGCTGTGCCGTACGTCCTGTCATACGCATATCTCCTCAAGGGCAGTGAGCAAACGCTCCGAATCTTCCCAAGTGTTGTAGCAGTGAAAAGAAGCGCGCACATATGGCACGTCTTGTGCGTCCCAATGTTTGACGACCACGATGTGCCGCTCAGCAAGCGCTTTGATCAATGCGTCAGTGCGCGCATCGTCAGGCGCAGCGCGGAAGGTCAAAATGCCGGCGTGCGCCGCTGGCGTCAGCACTTCATAGCCGCGCTCTAGCAAACATTGGCGCGTTTGATGCGTCAAGGCGGTCACATAGGCATCAATGTTCAGCGTGCCGAGCGTCAGCAAGAGCGCGAGGCTCTCGTTCAAGCCGATGATGCCGCTCACGTTCGGCGTTCCCATGTTGAAGCGCGCCGCGTCCTTCAGCGGCGTCAGATCGTACTTCAGCCAGTGAATCCAATCTTCTGTAGCGTTCGGTCCGACAAAAGTTGGGCGCATTCGCTCAGCGAGATCGGAGCGCACGTACAGAAAGCCTTGGCCGGGCGGCGCCATCAGCGATTTTTGACCGCCTGCCGCTAAAACGCCGATGTGCATCGCTTGCACGTCAATCGGTATGTGACCTGCCGCCTGAATGGCGTCTACCACAAAGATCGCGTTGTGCGCGCGGCAAAAATCGCCAAGCGCCTGCAGATCGCTGCGATGACCGCTCAAAAACTGCACAGCGCTGACTGCGACAAGGCGCGTCTGGCTATCCGCAGCTTGCTCCAGCGCCTCAACTGTCAAGCCGCCTTCGCGGGCAGGGATCAAGCGCACTTCGACGCCGTGCTGCTCGACCAAACGCATCCAAGGATAGGCGTTGCTGGGAAACTCGACATCGCACAGCAAGATGTTCTCGCCGCTGCGCCATGGCAGCGCTTGCGCCACAAGGTTCAGCGCTAACGAGGTGCTTTGCACGCCGACAATTTCATCGGCGCTGGCAGCGTTGATCAAACGGGCAGCGTTGGCGCGCATCGCTTGCTCGCGCTCCAAAAACCAGCCGAAGGCTGCCGATGGATTGAGCATCATCCGCTCGTTCGCCTCTTGCATCGCTAGGACAGTGCGGCGCGGCAGCGGCGAGATGCCTGCGTGATTCAAGTAGACGGTCTGGGCAGCCACAGGGAATTGCTCAGCGCGCAGCGCCTGCACATCGTAATTCACTTGGATCGGCGGATAAATTGCCATGCCTAACCTCAACTTTATTATGAGAACGGATAGCTTTAGTGTACCATCATCAGCCTTGCTTGCCGATCACAAAGCCGTATGGCGTCAGCCGTTGCTTTGGCGCGAGCGGCTCGCCTGTGAAGGCGTCGCGCCAGCCGACGTTCGGCAGATCGAAGGTCTGTGGCACGCCGAACAAGTTGAGCGCTACGAGCATCGTCTCATCCGAGGCGCGCCGCAAGTAACCGTAACGTCCATTTTGCGAGTCAACCAGCCAAGCCGAGCGCGTGCCGTTGCGCAGCGCAGGCGACGCGCGGCGCAGGCGAATCAAGCGCTTGTAGAACTCGAGCAACTCGCGCTGTTGCTGATCGCTCTCCCAGATCATCGGCAGGCGCGCTTCTTCTAGGATGTTGCGCTCGTCCTGCCGAACGTCGCGGCGCTGACTCAAGCCAACTTCTGTGCCGTAATAGATGATCGGAATGGCGCTCAGCGTGAACTGACAAGCTGCCGCCAACATCAAACGGCGTATATCGCCGCGCGCTATCCACAAGAAGCGATTCATGTCGTGGTTATCTAAAAAGCTGAAGCGCGCAAAGTTGCGTCCGCTGAAATACGCCTCATGTGCATTTTGAAACTGTTCGAAAGCGGCGACGTTCATATTCTCATAGGCGAACAGCCTGCGCGCATTTTGCAACCACGCAAAATCCAGCACGCCGTCCAGCACGCCTTCATAGGTGCGCAGCAGGCGCGGCGTCTCCACAATCTCGCCGAAATGCAGGCTCTGCGGATTGGCGCGCTTGACGGCGGCGTAGTAATCCGTCCAGAAGTCATGGCTCGGTCCGTAAGCGTAGTCAAGGCGGAAGCCATCAATGCCGAATTCTTGTAGCCAATAGACCGCGCTCTCGATCACGTGGCGGCGCGCAGCAGGATGTTCATTGTTCAGCTGTGGCAGCGACGGCACGCCAAAAAAGGTCTGGTAAGCGTTTGGATACTCAGTGAAATAATAGTAATTGCGATAAGGCGAGTTCGGATTGGTGATGGCGGCTTCGAAGAATGGATGTTTGTGCGAGGTATGATTCGGCACAAAGTCCAAGACGATTTTCATGCCGCGCCGATGTGCTTCATCCACGAGCGCTCTCAGGTCGCTGCGCGTGCCAAGCCGCGGCTCGATGGCGCGGAAGTTGGTCGCATCGTAGCCATGATGCGACGGACTGGGATAGATCGGCGAGAGCCACAGAGCGTTCACACCTAGCTCGCACAAGTAGTCCAGCTTGCTGAGGACGCCGCGCAGCGTGCCGCCGAAGAACTCATCAAGGCGCTCGGGGATGGCGAATTTGCGTCCGGGCGTCGGCGCAAAGCGATCCAAAAAGATGTGATAGAAGACAGACTCTTGCGCCCAGCTTGGCACAGTGTGCCGATCCACAGTGTAGGAAAAGACTGTCCGTCCGCGCTCATCTTGCGCCCAGAGTCGTGTGCCGTCTTGTGTCAAGCCGCTCACCAAAAAGCGGACAGTTGTGCCTTCGGGCTGAGCGGGCAGCTCGCCCTGAAAGTGCCGCACATAGCCCCACAAAAGCGTGTCCCATTCCACTTTGCCGCGCATGGTCGGCAAAGTGCGTGTGTTATCCGCGCCCAGCTGCGGCGCGCTGCCATCGAGCGTGTAGTGCATGAAGACTTCCAACACGGGCGCGGCAGGTCCTGCCGTGATCTCGATCTGGACAGGCTGTCCCGGTCTTGGATCGCGCGGCGTCATTTGGTATTCGAAGGTCAAGCCTTCCTGCCCGCTGATGAGCGCCTTGAGACGCTGCTCATCAGTGGCAAGCGTGCCGAAGATGAAGTCTGAGAGGCTGACGAACTCAGGAACTTTAGCTGCTGTCTGTGTCTCTAGCTTGTTAGGCGTTTGATCGGTCATAAGAGCATCTCAATCCTTGCCGAGCTGAGGATAAACAAAGACTGGGCAGCTGTGTGAGGTGCGTTGCTGAGCTTCATTATAGGCTGAGCTGCCACAAATCAGGCTGTAAAATTATCATTGAGATGCTCTGAACAACTTATAGACAGCCCGAGCGCGCTTGGTACAATAGGCGTGCTTCAGGACGCAAAAAGACAGGCGAGCATGTTCATCACTTTTGAAGGCGGCGAAGGCAGTGGCAAAACCACACAAGTGCGCTTGCTGCACGAGCGCTTGACGCAACTTGGCTACCAGAGCGTATCCACGCGCGAGCCGGGCGGCACGCCGCTGGGCGAGAAATTGCGCGCGTTGCTCTTGGATGCAAGTGGTCCGATTGAGCCGCGCGCCGAGCTGCTGCTGTACGCCGCCGATCGCGCCCAGCACGTCGCGGCGCTGATCCGACCGTCGCTCGCGGCGGGCAAAATTGTGCTGTGCGACCGCTACGCCGACAGCGCGCTCGCCTACCAAGGCTACGGTCGCGGGCTCGACCTAGCAATGCTGCGTCACATCATGGCATTCGCCACTGACGGCTTGCAGCCTGACCTGACCTTTTTCTTGGACATCGATCCACAAGAAGGTCTAGCGCGCCGTGCGGCGGCAGGCGCGCTCAATCGCTTTGAGCAGCACGCGCTGGATTTCCATCAGCGCGTGCGCGAAGGCTACCTCGCGCTGATCGCCGCTGAGCCTGAGCGCTGGGTGCGCATTGACGCCGATCAGCCGTTGGCTGTAGTGCAAGGCACGATCTTCGCAGCCATCGAGGCGCGCCTGCACTTGCTGCCGCGCTAACGCAGCGTGCTGAGCAGATTGATCATCGTCGCCAATAGCCAGCCGCTCACCAAAAGCATCCCGAAGCGACCGTGCAATTGCGCCGTCTTGCGCAGGACAGGATTGAGCGCGGCAGGCTCTGTGTTGATCGCGACGCGCTGCATTAGTCCATAGGCTTGCGGCAAGGTCAGCAACGCCAACAGCGCGAGGAACGGCGCGACGCCGAAGATGACGGTCAGGATGAGCGCGATATACGTGCCGCCGATCAGCAAATAGTATTCCCAGTTGGCGCGCTTCCTGCCCAAGATCGTGGCGAGCGTCCGCTTGCCGATCTCCTTATCGCTTTCAAGGTCGCGCAGGTTATTGGCGTGCAAAATCGCCGCCACCAAAAAGCCTATTGGCAACGAGGCGATTAGCGCTTCCCAGCTCACTTGCCCTGCTTGCACAAAGTACGCGCCGATCACGATGACCGGTCCCATGAAAATGAAGACCGCGACCTCGCCCAAGCCAATGTAAGCCAGCGCCGCCGGTCCGGCAGTATAGAAAAAGCCGACCAGCACGCTCACCGCGCCTAGGATCAGGATGAATTCGCCCGCCACGCTCACAATGTACAGTCCAATGACCGAGCCGAGCGCAAATGCCGCGATCCCGCCCCAGAAAACCTGACGCGGCGTCAGCTCGCCGCGCTGGATCGCGCCGCCCATGCCGAGCGAGCGCTCGTTATCCGCGCCTTTGACGTGATCGTAGTAATCGTTGATCAAGTTCGTGCCTGCTTGCAAGGCAATCGAGCCGATCAGGGCGAGGGAAAACATCAGCGGATTGAAGAAGCCTTGCCATGCCGCAATCGCCGTGCCAAGCAGGACAGGCACCACTGCCGCCGTGAAGCTGAACGGACGCGCCGCACGCCACCAGACGCGCACAAAGCGCTGCACAGGCGATTCTTCGACGCGCACTTCGGTCGGGCGCGGTTGCCACGCGATCAGATTCGGCGTGATCAGGTCAATTAGCAAGCTGAGCAGCCAGCCGGTGATGGCAATTGCCACGATGCCTGCGCCTAAGCGATTCACAGCGTAGATATTCGCCGCGTCCCAAGCGAACTTGCCGATGCCGCTCCGCGCGCCGAACAGCTCCGCGCCGACGATGAGCGTCATGCTGTACGCCAAGCCGAGCTTCAAACTGTTCATGATGCTCGGCAAGGCTGCCGGCAACGCTACCGTCCAAAATTCATCCCAGCGCGAAGCGCCATAGCTGCGCGCTACCTCAAAATACTTCGGATCGATGCGATAGACGGCTGCCGCTGCATCCAAGAGCAAGATCGGCAAGATGCTGAAGGCGAGCGAGAGGACGCGCGCCTGCTCATTGAAGCCGAACGCCAAGACGACGAATGGAATCAGCAAAATCTTCGGAATCGGATTGATGGCAGTGATGATCGGACGCAGCAAGGCGCTCGCCGTCGTGCTGATGCCGATCAGCAAGCCGAGCGCAATGCCCAGCAAGCCGCCCAGCAAAAAGCCGAGCGTGATGCGCAGCAAGCTGATGCCTAGTTCCTGCCAGAGCCGTCCGCTCTCCAGCATCCGTTGCAGCTCGATCACCACTTGCGAAGGCTGCGGAATGAAACGCCGATCTAGCCAACCTTGCGCCACAGCCAGTTCCCACGCTCCGATCAAGATGAGCGGCGAGACCACAGAAAGCCAACGTCTGCTCACAGCGTGTTCCTCATCAGTTCACTCAAATCTCGTTTAAGCTGATCCAGATTATAGTCATCAGCCGAGCCGTGCGCCGATGATCGCGCGATGTCCGTTCAGAAAGTCGCGGACGGCTTGCACAGCCTTGCCTGCCAGCTGCACCTGTTGCGGCACGTATAGTCCATCGCCTGTGCCGATGGCAATGCCATTGCCATATGCGATCACCTCGCCTGCGGCAGCGTCGCCCGCCTGCACTGTGATCGAGTCAGGCGCTGCGGCGGGCAAAATTTTCAGAAGCTGCCCTTGCCAAGTTGTGTAGGCAATTGGATACGGATAGTAGGCGCGCACTTGCCGCGCAATGCTGAGCGCAGAGTCCGTCCAGCGGATCAGACCGTCTTCTTTTTTGAGCATTGGCGCGTAGGTATGCGCCGAGTCATCTTGTGGCTGCGGCGTGATTTTGCCGCTCAAGTGATCGCGCAACGTCTCGATCAATAGCGCGCCGCCGAGCGCCGCCAGTTTATCGTGCAGCGTTTGCCCTGTCTCGTTCGGCGCGATCGGTATGGCGCGCTGCCGCAACATATCGCCTGTATCCAAGCCTGCGTCCATCAGCATGATGGTGACGCCTGTCTCAGAGTCGCCCGCGCGAATGGCGGCTTGGATCGGCGCCGCGCCGCGCCAACGCGGCAAGAGCGATGCATGGACGTTGATGCAGCCGTAGCGCGGCAGCTCCAGCACGTTCTGCCGCAGAATCTGTCCAAAAGCAGCGACCACGATCAGGTCAGGCGCGTAGGCTTGCAACTGCTCGAACACGCCTGACTCGCGCAACTTTTGCGGCTGCAGGATCGGCACGCCGTGCGCCAAAGCGACCTGCTTGACAGGCGGCATCTGCAGCTTCTGACCGCGTCCAGCAGGACGATCAGGCTGAGTTACGATGCATACTACAGCGAACTCAGGCGCTTCGAGCAGCGCGCGCAACGCTGGCACGGCGAACTCAGGCGTTCCCATGAAAATGACGCGATATGGCACAGCTCACTGTTCTTTCTTCGGATAGAGCGCGGCGAGGATGAGCAAGCTGATCAGGATGAGCGCGGCTGTGAAAGCGAAGCTCGCCACAGCCGACCAATTCAAGGCGTTGACGATCAAGATGCACGGCAGACCGACGCCGATTGCCACCAAATTCAGCAGACGGCGCGGCACATGAGCGAACGGACGCTGTGGATTCATGAGCAGGCTCTCAGATGAGCGTTTTCGGCGAGTATAGTCACAAACAAAGCGACCTGCCAAGCGATTGTGGCAGGTCGTATGTGGACGCGGAGGGATTCGAACCCTCGACCTCTACAGTGCGATTGTAGCACTCTCCCAGCTGAGCTACGCGCCCATAGTGTGCGCATATCGTAGCCGATTTGCAGCCGATCGTCAAGGGCAGGTCTGAGAAGGCGTTTATGCTATACTACTCAGGTGAAGAAAATCACGAAATAGCTGAGGAATCTCATGCGCAGCTCACAAGCCGCCATAATTCTAGTGTGTCTGATGCTTGCGGCGTGCAGCGGCGCGCCTGCCGCCACGCCTACTCCGCCGCCCGATCCGCGCGCGCTGCTCAGCGCTGCCGCCGCCGATATCCAAGCCGTGAGCGCCTTGCGCTTCAAGCTGCAGCTGACAGGCGCGCCTGCTTTCATTGACGACGCAAACCTGATCTCTTTCAACAGCGCTGACGGCGTTTACGTCGCGCCTGATAAGGTCAGCGCTAGAGTGAGCGCTGCCGTCGGCGGCGTGGCAGGGCAGATCGACATCGTAGCGGTCGGCAATGAGCAGTACATGAAGCACATCCTGCTGACGGCGAACCGTTGGCTGAACATGCAATTCTCGCCCGGCTTCAACGCCGATCAGTTGATTCGCGGCGAGCTGGGCATCAAATACGCGCTCAACGCGCTCACCGACCTGACTTACAACGGCGTGGTGGATTTATTCGGCACGCGCGTCAAACACATCAGCGGCAATGCAAGCGTCGCCGATATCAGCGCAGTCACGGTCAACTTAATTCGCGGCACAGGTATCGCCAATGCCGAGATTTACATCAACGCTGCCAATGGACGAGTCGAGCGCATTGTCCTTGTGCAGACTGAGACGGCTAACGCGCAGCAACCTGAGCCGACGACGTGGACGATGGAACTTTTTGACTACGATGATCGTTCGATCAGTGTGGAAGTGCCACAGGCAGAGCGCCTGCCGACCGTCACGCCAAGCGTCTTAGGCGCGCCTGACGCACTGCCAACATTATCACGTGAGGCGACACAAGCGCCATGACCAATGTCCTGATCGAGACGCCGAGCGCGCTGCGAACTGAGACGCCGATCAACGCGCACCTGACCGAGCGCCGCCGCTGGCTGATCATCGCGCTGGTGCTGGTGCCGGTCTTCGTCGGCTCAATAGACCTGACCATCATCTCGGCAATTCTGCCTGAAGTCTTGATCAAGCTGAACATCCCAATTGACACCAATCTTGGGACGGCAGCTTGGATGGTGACAGGCTACTTGTTGGCTTACACGGTCAGCATGGCGCTGATGGGACGCTTCTCGGATATGGTCGGCAGGCGCGGCGCGTTTTTGGTGTGCCTTGCGCTGTTCATCGTCGGCTCGTGGTGGGTAGCGACGGCGCACTTGTTTCCGACGGCGCTGCTCAACGACATCGCACGGCGCTATCTCGGCTTACGCCCTGACCTGAATCAGCTGACGCTGCTGGCAGTCATCATCGGGCGCGTGATTCAGGCGCTCGGCGCAGGCGCGGTCGTGCCTGTCAGCCTTGCGCTGGTGGCAGACTTGTATCCGCCTGAGCGCCGTGCGGCGGCGGTCGGTTTTGTCGGCGCGATGGACACGCTCGGCTGGGTACTCGGTCACTTGTACGGCGGCGTGATGGTCGGTCTTTTTCAGCAGCACGGCGAGGCGATTCGGCTGTGGCTGACAGGGCTCGGTCTGGCGTTGCCTGCGCCTGATTGGCGCACGCTGTTCTGGATCAACGTGCCGCTCGGCATCTTCGCCTTCGCCTTGATGCTCTTCGCGCTGCGCGGCGTGCAGCATCCGATCAGTCCAGGTCGCTTTGACCTGATCGGCGCGCTGTTGATCGCGGCTGCGCTGACCTGCCTTGTGCTTGGGCTCGGCGGCAACACAGATGTGACCGGCGCGACCAGTCTGCAGGCGCTCGAGGCGCAAGTGAGCCAATCGCCGTACAACTTACCGTTGTTGGCAGCGGCGGCGGCGCTCTTCGGCGTCTTTCTGCTGTGGGAATGGCGGCAGGCGCATCCGATCCTAGAGCTGCATCTGTTCCGTCAGCGCGCGGTGAGCGCCGCCACGCTCACCAACTTGCTGATCGGCTTCCTGCTGATGCTCGGCTTGGTCAGCGTGCCGCTCTTGATCAATCTGCGCGCTGAAAACGCCAGCGCCGAGTCAATCGCGCGCGCCGCTGAGCGCGCAGGGCTGCTGCTCTCCACGCTGACCATACCGATGGCGTTAGCGGCGGTGCCTGGCGCTTGGCTCTCAGGCAAGATCGGCTTTCGAAGCACGACGCTGAGCGGCATCGCGCTGGCGATCGTCGGTTTTGCGCTGGCGGGCAGCACGTGGCGCGCCGATACGCCTGAGCTGGTCATGAGCGCGCAGCTGGCGCTGATCGGCATTGGGCTAGGCTTGACCATCGCGCCAATTGGCACGGTCGTGATCAACGCTGTGGACGCAGCGCGGCGTGGCGTCGCCTCTGCGCTCGTGCTGATCATGCGCTACTTGGGCATGACCATCGCCATTCCGAGCATGACGACGTACGCTTTCAGCCGTCTGAACTACTTGGTCAGCTTGGCGCGCGAGTCGTTCGCGCTCGATTGGACGGCTGAGCAGATTCAGCGCGAGTCGGTGCGCGTCTACTTCAACTCAGGCGTGACGGTCATCGCTGAGATGCTGCTGATCGGCGCGCTGATCGGCGTCGTGGCACTTCTGCCTGCGCTTTGGCTGCGCGCTGCGCAGCCGAACGCGACAACACATACTGGAGACGGAGAGTGACACATGCGATACTTAATCGGAATGCTGATCGTGAGCTTGCTGTTGACGATGATGCCTACGCGCAGCTATGCGGCTGCCGATCCGAATCGTCTGCACGGCACACTGTGGAAATTGCTCCGCTACGGCGCGGAAAACGCGCCGACGCTGCCTGTTGGGCAGCAGGCGATCACGCTGAGCTTCGCTGTGAACAGTATCGGCGGCTCGGGCGGCTGCAACACTTACGGCGGCAGCTATCGCGTCGAAGGCGAGACCATCAGCTTCAGCAACATCTTCAGCACGCTGATCGCCTGCGAGCCTGAGGAAATCGCCAAGCAGGAGCAAGCGTACTTCCAAGCCTTGCGCAAGGCGACGCGCTATCGCTTCGACGACGGTCTGCTGATCATCAACTACAGTGCGGACGAGTCGCTCGTCTTCACGCGCCTTCTCTCATTCGCGGATAGTACATGGCAGCTTCTGAGCTATGGCGAGGCAGATGCGCAAACGTCTGTCCTGCCCGAGCGTCCGATCACGCTCGCGCTGACGGCGGATGGCGCGAGCGGCTCAAGCGGCTGCAACACTTACCGCGCTATGCCAACCTACCGTGAAGAGTCCATCCGCTTCGAGCGCATCATCAGCACGCGCATGGCATGTTCAGAAGCGCTCATGGCGCAAGAGCGCGCTTATCTGGAAGCGCTCGGCAGCGTCCAAGACTATCGTGTGGTAGACGGTCAGCTTGTGCTGCGCTATGGCGAGCGCGGACGCTTGACCTTTGTGCGCGTGCCGACCTTCACTGAATCAGCGTGGCAGTTGACCGCTTATGGCGCGCCAAACGCCTTGATTCCAGCCGCAGGCGAGGTCACCTTGCGCTTCGTCGAATCGCGCGCCGAAGGCTCGACCGCTTGCAGCGCGTACAGCGCGTCCTACGAATTCAGCGGCGATTCGTTGAGCTTCAGCGCGTTCGTCAGCGCACAGCAGCCTTGCCTGACGGCTGAGCTGAGCCAGCAAGAGCAGGCTTTCCTGAAGGCGCTAGAGCGCGTGACGCATTACGCGCAGCTAGGTGACGAATTCATCCTGCACTACGGCGCAGGCGAGCGGCTGATCTTCAAGCGCACAAGCGCGCAATGAGCCTGAAGGCGGACTGTCCACAGTGGCAGTCCGCGCGCTTGCGCCAAGCGCTTCGATATTATGCAAACCGCACAACCTTAGCTATCTCTTAAAACTTGCTTAAACAACCTTCTCATCAACCTTAACTTGCCGTCGCTAAGTTTTACAGCGTGTAGCAACACAGGTTGCTGTGCGAAAGTTAGGGTATACAGGAGATTCCTAGAACATGAAGGCTCGTATCATCGCATTGATCGCCTTGGTCGCGGTCTTGGTTGCGCCGATGGCGGCAATCAACGCGCAGGGCGGCAAGACAATTGTGGATATCGCCGTCGAGAACGGCAACTTCACCACGCTGGTGGCTGCCGTGCAAGCTGCAGGTTTGGTCGACGTGCTGAAGAGCGCCGGTCCGTTCACGGTCTTCGCGCCGACCGATGAGGCGTTCGCCAAGGTGCCCGGCTATGTGATCGAGTACGTGCTCAAGCCTGAGAACAAGGAATTGCTCACGCGCATCCTGACCTACCATGCGCTGCCCGGCAAGGCGATGGCTGCCGACGCCATGGGCTTGGTCGGCAAGACTGCCAAGACTGTGGAAGGCGGCGAGGTCGCGTTCACCATGCTCGGCGATGCGCTGCTGATCAACAGCGCCAAGATTGTGGCGACCGACATCGAGGCGAGCAACGGCGTGATCCACGTCATTGACGCCGTCATCCTGCCTGAGATCACCTTGCCCGAAGTCGATCCACTGGCTGTGACGGGCAACATCATCAGCGCCGGCAGCTCAACTGTCTTCCCGCTCACGCGCCGCATGGCTGACCTCTTCCGCAACGAAGGCTTCGCGGGCAACGTTGAAGTGGCTTCAGTTGGCACCGGCGCAGGCTTCGAGCGCTTCTGCAAGGCAGGCGAGACCGACATCTCCAACGCCAGCCGCCCGATCAAGGCCAGCGAGCGCGATGACTGCGCCAAGATCGGTCGTGAGCCCGTTGCTGAGTTCTACGTGGCGATTGACGCGTTGGGCGTGGTCGTCTCGAAGGATAACGACTTCGTGGACAACCTGACCGAGGCACAGCTGGCTCAGATTTTCAGCGGCGAGCTGAAGACGTGGCGAGATGTCAATCCCTCGTGGCCTGCTGAGACCATCCGTCTCTTTAGCCCTGGCACGGATAGCGGCACGTTTGACTACTTCGTCGAGGTGATCTTCAAGAAGGATGCCACTAAGATCATCAACGCGCCCGGCATTCAGCTGAGCGAGGACGATAACGTGCTGGTTGAAGGCGTCGCCAACAGCCGCTTCGCTATCGGCTACTTCGGCTTCGCTTACGTCCTGCCGAACTTGGACAAGATTCGCCCAGTGCGGATTGAAGGCGTGGAAGCCAACGAAGTGAACGCTGAGAGCGGCGCTTATCCGCTGGCGCGTCCGCTGTTCATCTACAGCACGCCTGCCATCATGCAGGAGAAGCCGCAGGTGGCTGCTTTCATCAACTTCTATGTGACCAACGTCCGCAGCCAGCTGGGCAGCGCGCGCGAGAACATCAACTACTTCCCGGTCAGCAATGACGCTACCAACTTGAACAAGCTGGTGTGGCTGGCGGCTGTCGGCGAGTAAGTAAGCCTATCTGAGTCTCGAATAGTGAGCGTTTCGCGCTTTGCGTAACGCTCACTATGTCTTTTGCCGAGTTCGCTCGAGCAACGATGCGCTTTGAGGAGCGATTTTCCCATGACTATGGAAACATCTGCCGAAACAACGGCTTTCCGCACCGCCGCAGACCGCCTGTCTGGCACGACGGATGTCTTAGCGAGCTTGAACAAGCGTCCGCGCCCTTTCGAGGATTTCATCCGCTTGACTCTGTTTCTGTGCGGCTTAGTCTCAGTGCTGACTACTGTGGGCATCATCGTGGTGCTTTCAACGGAAGCGATCAATTTCTTCACGCGCTATGGCTTTCGCAGCTCTGAGCAACTGTTGGTGAAGCCTATAGACGCCGAATCGACTGTCATAGAGCTTGACGGCACAGGCACACAGCCGCGTGTTGGACAAGTCATTCGGATCAATGAAGAAGACATGCGTGTGACGCGCATTATCAGCCCAGATCGTCCGACAATTCTAGAAGTGGAGCGCGGCGTGCTAAACACGCGCCCTGAGCCGCATAACGTCAACGCCACGATGTTCTTGGGCGAGCAGGTGAGCGTGATCGAATTCCTGACAGGCACGCGCTGGGTGCCGCAAGGCGCTGACTTTGGCGTTTTGGCGTTGGTGATGGCAACTCTGATCACCAGCACGGTCGCCATGTTGGTAGCAGGTCCAGTTGGCTTAGGCGCTGCCATTTTCATCAGCGAGTATGCTAACGCACGGCTGCGCGCTATTCTCAAGCCGATCTTAGAAGTTCTGGCTGCTATTCCAACGGTCGTCTATGGCTACTTTGCGCTCACCCTGATCACACCGACTTTGCGCAACATTTTTTGGCAGAGCGAAGTTGGCGCTTATAACCAACTCTCAGCAGGCTTGGCGATGGGCATCATGATCATCCCGACCATCGCCTCAGTGAGCGAAGATGCGCTGAGCGCAGTGCCGCGCAGCTTACGCGAAGGCAGCTACGGTCTAGGCGCCACACGCCGCGAGACTGTCTTCCGCGTCTTGATTCCTGCCGCACTCTCTGGCATCCTCGCCGCGTTCATTCTGGGCATCTCGCGCGCTGTCGGCGAGACCATGATCGTGGCAATTGCCTCAGGCGCCGGTCCGAACTTCGCACTCAATCCGCTAGAAGCCGCTGAGACCATGACCGGTCACATCGCACGCATCAGCACAGGCGATTTGAGCTTCAACTCAGTGGATTACAATAGCTTGTTCGCTATCGGCTTAACATTGTTCGCCATCACACTTGTGCTGAACCTGATCAGTAATTTGATCCGTCGGCGTTTCCGTGAGGTCTACCAATGAGCGCTCAAAGTTCGCTGAAGCCCAGACGCGCTGTTCTCGATCCGTTGCAAACCAAACGCGGTCTGCCTTTCTGGGCGTTGACTCTGATTCTGCTCGGCTGCGCAGCGCTGGTTGTTGCCGCGTGGTTGTTGGCGCCTTGGATCGCTGAGGACGATACGGCAGCGCCAATCGGCGTGCAGCTCATCAATGGTTACGGCATGCGCGATTTTGCGCCAATGTGGCTGATTCCATTTGGCGTTTTTCTGTTGGTCTATGCTGCCCTGCCGCGCGTGCTTTATCCCTATTTGCAGCTGCTGAGCATACCTTTCCGTCTGCTGCCCGCTTTGCTCGGCATTGGCAGCATCAATGTGGTGCGCCTGGCACCTTTTCCGCTTGCCCTCAAAAAGCTGTTGAGTGCGCCTTTTCCGCCTGCACCCAAAAATCCACCATTGCTGCGCGTCTTGTACACTATTGGCACATCCCTCGGCACACTGCTGCTGCGCATTTTGTACTTCATCGCCCTGCTCCTCAGCATTCCGCTCCGCTTGCGCCCTGCGCGCTACATCCCGCCGCCGATCTCCACTAAAGCGGCTCGCAATGCAGCGCTGATCATGCTGCTCAGCCTGCTTTACTTCTGGCTGTATCAAGGGCAGATACTGCCGAGTCTGCTTGATGCACTGACGGCGCTAGGCATTGGCTTCTGGGTCGTTTTTGCAGTCTGTCTTGGTGCGCTGAATATCTGGCGCATCACGCCTGAGGAAGCGCGACCGATAGAAATATCCGATCTGCCCGTCGCCGACTCACAAGCCTCAGAGCCAGGAACAGAGAAAAAGACGCTGATGCCGCCTGAGTCAGCGCTGGCGCGCACCTTACGCTCACGCCGCGTGACCGCCAACTTGTGGCGGACTGCATTCTTCGTGGCGAACATTGTCGGTCTCGTCGCTTTGCTGGTGCTGTTGCTGAACATCGTCAATCAGTCGTTCGGCTACGTTTTAGTCAATTACACGATCAAGCCTTCCGAACTCAGCCCTGATAAGCCGCTGAACGAGCTGAATGAAGCAGAACTGGCGCGCTTGCTCGAAGATAAAGTCAGTCGCAATCGGCTGCGCACCATCGTGCGCGACAACTTGCTCGGGCGGCAATTCTCACAGATCAGGCTCTCAGGCGCACAGGTCATCAATGTTTTCCCTGAGCTCGCCTTTGATGCCGCCAGACCTGATCAGACGTTCAGCCGCGCTTTAGGCGATAAGCGCTTCAGCACGCTGAACGCGCGCGAGCTGCTGACGGTCTTCTCACTCGGTCTCGGCATTCCGCGCGAGCAGCTTGAGAACGAGACGCTCGGTCAGGCTTTCAAAGGCAGGACGATTGATCCTGCGCTTGCCGATAGGAAGCTGGGCGAGCTGACCATCCAAGAAGCAGCTGCGCTTTTGGCTGCCAACGCGCCGCGTCCGCAAGTGACCGTTGATTTCTTGCTGGGCGATCCGATCAAGAAGCTCTTCGAAGGGCGTGCTTTCCGTCCTGAAGTAGCCGAGAAGCGCTACGATCAGCTGGAGATGAACGAGTACATTGACCTGCTCGAAGATAATCTCGATACAGCGCAGCTCTATCGCATCATCCTGCGCGATGTGGCAGGTTTGCGCTATGACCGCGCTTGGACGCTGCTCGAATCGCTGACCAACTACGAAGGTATCCTCGCTCAGGTAGAAGCGGACGAGAATTTGCGGAATGGCGAGTTGCGCTTCCACTCGTGGCTCTCGCTTGAGTTCGTCACCACTGAGCTGACCGCTTCGCCTGCCACCACTGGTTTGCGCACATCGCTGATCGGCTCGCTGTGGGTGATCATCTTGACGATCTTAATCGCATTGCCGCTTGGCGTTGGCGCCGCGGTCTACCTTGAAGAATATGCCGAGAAAAATCTGCTCAACGCTGTGATTGAGACCAACATTCGCAATCTGGCAGGCGTGCCGTCTATCATTTACGGTATGCTTGGCTTGGCGATCTTCGTGCGCGCGCTTGAGCAGTTCACCAGCGGAGCTTTCATCGGCATCACCGACTCGAACGGACGGACGGTCATCTCTGCCGCTTTCACAATGGCGCTGTTGATCCTGCCTGTGGTCATCATCAACGCGCAAGAAGCCATTCGCGCTGTGCCGTCATCCATTCGCGAGGCGAGCTATGGCGTCGGCGCCACCAAATGGCAGACCACTTGGCGGCAAGTGCTGCCGGCGGCTTTTCCGGGCATCCTGACAGGGCTGATCTTGTCGGTCTCGCGCGCCGTTGGCGAGACTGCGCCGTTGTTGGTGGTCGGCGGCTTGACCTTCACCCTGATCGATCCGAACGGACCGTTCTCCAAGTTTTCCGTCGTGCCGATTCAGGTCTACAGCTGGACAGCTGATCCGGCTATCGGCTTCCGCAACGTAGCGGCTGCTGCGATCATCGTGCTATTGGCAGTATTGCTGGCGCTGAACACGACTGCTATCGTCTTGCGCCAGCGCCTGAGAAAGAATCTGAGGATGTAACGCTATGAGCCAAAACGGAACAGACTACGCCGTGCAACTCAAGCGCATGAGCGTCTATTACGGGACGCACAAAGCGGTTGAGGATATCACACTGGATATTCGACGCAGGCAGATCACTGCCTTCATCGGACCGTCGGGCTGTGGCAAAAGCACTGTGCTGCGCGCTATCAATCGCATGAACGACTTGATTCCCGGCGCGCGCGTGGAAGGCGAAGTCATCTTTCGCGGTCAGAACTTGTATCAGCCGGGCATCGATCCTGTCGAGGTGCGGCGTCGCATCGGCATGGTCTTCCAGAAGCCGAATCCATTCCCTAAGACCATCTACGATAACGTCGCCTACGGTCCGCGCGTTCTCGGCGTGCGCGATACGCGCACGCTCGATGAAATCGTCGAGACCAGCTTGCGCGCTGCCGCTCTATGGGACGAAGTGAAAGACGACTACAAGAAGAAGAACGGTCTGGCGCTCTCAGGCGGACAGCAGCAGCGTCTGTGCATTGCGCGCGCGCTCGCCGTTGAGCCTGAGATCATCCTGATGGATGAGCCTTGCTCGGCGCTCGATCCGATCTCGACGCTGCGCATCGAAGACCTGATGCGCGAGCTGAGCAAGAACTACACCATCGTGCTGGTCACGCACAACATGCAACAAGCCTCGCGCGTCTCAGATATGACCGCCTTCTTCCTGAGCGATGAGTCGCGCACGGGCAAGTTGATCGAATACAATCCGACCACGCAGATTTTCACGCGACCTGCCGATAAGCGCACTGAAGATTACATCTCTGGTCGTTTCGGCTGATACTTCACAGAAGTCCGCTGCAGTGAGCGGACTTCTGCTTCAGCGCCGCGCGTTGCGCTGCTGCTTCGGCTCAGTGAACGTCTCGGCTTCT
>DAOTWB010000190.1:0-3404 GCA_034436235.1 Anaerolineae bacterium | reverse complement strand
ATGGCGGCTGTGAAGCTGGTCACATCAGGCACGTCCATGCTGGCTGCCATGTCGCGCAGCGCCTCACGGCGCAGCTTGCCATAGGCGATCTCTTGGATCACGCGCCCGAAGGCTTGCGCCAGCTCGTTATCCCATTTGTCGTAGACCTTGCCCATCGCCTGATCGAAGCCCAGACCTGCCTCAACGCAGATGGTGAGCAGATCAAGCGCATCGGGCAGCGCCTTGACGATATTCTCTTGGCGCTTCTTGATCTTGCTCTTCAGCTGCGACTCAGGCATGTAGTAGCCTAGAAAAGCTAACAGCGCCGTCAAGCCGACCGCCGTCAGCGTATCTAGGCGAAGTGTGACGAAAGAGACGAACGCGCCGCCGATGCCGAGCATGACCATTAGCATGATGCGCATGCCAAAGAACGTGCGCGGATCCATTTTGTCGGTCTGACCTGCCAGCTCGATCTTGCGGCGCACGGCTTCAATTTGGCTCTCAGGCGTGAAACGACTCAAGCGATCAGCCAATGTTTTGAAGAGCGGCAGCAAGACGCGATCCTTGAAGCCCAAGGACATCTCCAGCTCTTCCAGAGATTTTGGCGCCTCGCTCTCAGCGAACTCAGCCAGTCGCTCTTGCAATGGATCGCCGCGATTCTCGCGCAAGCCCGCCCAGATCAAGCCTATCAGCAAGCCCAAGCCGCCCAAAGCGATCACGATCAGACCGATCGTTTGAATTGTCGAGGCATCTGTTGTTTCTGGTGGCATCGCAAAACACCTCCGCTAGATATCAATCGAGACGATACGTTGAATCGCCGCCATGCCCGCGACGATCATGAAAGCGCCGACGGCTAACATGGGCCAGCCGCAGCCAGGATTGTTGAACAAGTTGCCCATGTAGCGCGGATTGATGATGAAGAGCAGAATGCCAAGAATGATCGGCAGCGCGCTGATCAGCCAGCCTGTGATGCGTCCCTGCGCCGTCAACACCCGAATCTCGCCGAAGAGCTTGATGCGCTCGCGAATGGTGTGACCGATCACTTCCAGAATCTCGGCAAGGTTACCGCCGACTTCGCGCTGGATGTTGACCGCTGTGAAGCACAAGTCCAGCTCAGCGCTCGGCACGCGCTCCAGCATGTGGTCGAGCGCCTGTTCCATCGGAATGCCCAGCTGCACTTCGCGAACAACGCGCTGGATTTCCGTGCTGGTTGGCTCAGGCATCTCGCGCGCAATCGCCTCTAGCGCCTGCAAGACGCTGTAGCCCGCGCGCAGCGAATTCACCCACATGCCCAGCATATCGGGCAGCTGCTGCTCAAACTTCTTCAAGCGCTGCGTCTGTTTGCGACCTACGTACAAGCGCGGCAGGAAGAAGCCGACGCCGGCTGCGATGATCGCCTGCACAGGCTGCATCGGAAATAGCAAGAAGAGCGAGAGAAACGCCAAGCCAATCACGGCGACAATGTGCAGCGCAAAGTATTCGCCGACCGTCAGCTTGAGATCAGCGCGCGCCAGCTGAGCGCGTGCGCCTCTGCCCCACTTGGTATCGCCGACAGCTTTATCAGCCACCTCGATTAAGGCATTTTTCTTCTTCTCGCGCTCTTCGCGCTCGCGCTCCTCGCGCTCAAATTCTTCAGAGAATTTGATGAGCGACGTCGTCTCGCCGTATACGCCTAGACGCTCTTCGATATCTTCGGCTTGCCGCGAGCGCATACTCAAGGCGACGATGATCAGCACCGCAAGCAAAACTACGACAATGATCACAATGACGATTGGATTCATCCGCTACCTTCTCCGTCTTCTCTGTTGCCAATAGTAGCTTAAACAGCCCTGCCTGTGGCAACTCCGAACGGTAAGAAAATGCTATCCAAGCTCTGCAAGCGCCCGCTAGTAGCGCATTCCGCTGCCAATACCAAAAACAGAGGGCGGCAAGTGAATGCCTGCTGCCTCGATCTTATCAATGAACTTCGGACGCAAGCCCGTCGGACGCATCCGCCCGATAACTTGCCCGCCTTCAATGCCTGCTTGCTCGAACTCGAAGATATCAGACATGGTGATGACATCGCCTTCCATGCCCTGCACTTCGGTGACCTTGACCACTTTGCGTTTGCCATCGCGCAGGCGCTCTTGTTGGCAGATCACATCTACCGCTGAGGCAATTTGCTCGCGGATGGCGCGCACGGGCAAGTCCATGCCTGCCATCAGGCACATCGTCTCCAGACGTGCGATGCAGTCGCGCGGCGAGTTGGCGTGCAGCGTGGTCAGAGAGCCATCGTGACCTGTGTTCATCGCTTGCAGCATGTCCAGCGCCTCGCCGCCGCGGCACTCGCCGACCACAATCCGATCCGGGCGCATACGCAACGAGTTGATCACCAGATCGCGAATGGTCACTTCGCCCTTGCCTTCGATATTCGGCGGACGAGTCTCAAGGCGCACCACATGCTCCTGCTGCAAGCGCAATTCCGCCGCGTTTTCGATGGTCACAATGCGCTCATCGCCGGGGATGAAGTTGGAGAGGACGTTGAGCAGCGTCGTCTTGCCTGAGCCTGTGCCGCCGCTGACAATCATGTTCAAGCGCGATTGCACACACGCAGCGAGGAACTCGGCGATCTCTTTGGTCAGTGAGCCAAAGCGAATCAGGTCTTCGATGGTCAGCGCCTTCTTGGAGAATTTACGAATGGTGATTGAAGGACCGTCAATGGCGAGCGGACGGATGACGGCGTTCACGCGCGAACCATCGGGCAGACGCGCGTCCACCATCGGCGAGCTTTCGTCAATGCGGCGACCCAGCGGCGAGACGATGCGATCCAACACGCGCAGCACGTGATCGTCGTTCTCGAACACGGTCGAGACGCGCTCAAGGCGACCGCGCCGTTCGATATAGACGTTCTTCGGTCCATTGACCATGATCTCAGTGACGGTTTCATCCGCCAGAAGCGGCTCAAGCGGACCGAAGCCTAGGATTTCAGAGACAATCTGTCTGTAGAGCTGCTCTTTCTCCGTCTTCGAAAGCGTGAGCGCTTCCTCTTGCAAGATTTTGTTGAAGGCTTCCAAAATATGCTGCTGAGTCTCGGGCGAGCGCGGATCGGCGCGCGGATCAAGCTCTGAGAGCAGCGCTTGCTGCACGCGATTGCGCAGGTCTGAGTATGAGCCTGCGCCTGCGCTGATGCCGCTTGGCGCGCGGCGGCTGCGCAGGCTATCTAGACGCGAGGGCTCCTCGCTTGGCGGACGAGCGGCAGGCGTTCCCGATGAACTGGCAGGCGCAGGCGAGCTGCCGCTTGTGCTGCTCTGTGGCTGCTGATCTTTGTTGATACGTTTCAAAATTCCCACGATGGTCACTCCTATAACTCAGCGTTCCCAGTGTTCAGCGATCAGCCGCCGCCAAATAAGCGCCCCAGACGTGAAGAAGGCGGCTTGGCAGGCGCA
>DAOTWB010000189.1:0-3840 GCA_034436235.1 Anaerolineae bacterium | reverse complement strand
AGCGCCTGCGCACAGCGCAATGGATAGCGTTTGCGCGCAGGTATGCCGCGATCGCTCAGCACGCATTCAAGGTTGCCGACCGTCAGATCGGCGCTCTGGAGCAGCGTCGCGACGCGCCGAAAGGCGAAGAGCGGATCGGCGTTGGCGCGCGCGGCTTCCTCAAGGCTGCGACCGAGCATCAGGTCGCCTGTGAAGAGCAGTGTGACGCTCGGCTGCGCTTGTGTGCGCTCAACAGCGCTCAACAGCGCCAGCCAGAGCGCACAGCAGGTCAGGACGAGACGTCTCATGCCTTCGCTTCGACTTTGAAGCTCAGTTTATCGGCGTTTGGCTCAGCGTCAATCGTGATCGCCGTGCCAAAGTCAGGATTGGCGTTCAGCAGAAAATCGGCGAGCGGATCGCGCACGCTGCGCGCGATGATCCGCCGCAACGGACGCGCTCCCCACTCAGGCGTGGTATTTTGCGCCATCATCCAATCCTTCGCCGCCTCAGTGAAGGTCAAATTCAAGCCGCGCTCAGCTGCCAACTTCGCCTCTTTTTTGAGCATCAGGTCTAGGATGGCGCGCAGATCGGCTTGGCTGAGCATGTGGAAGATCACGATCTCGTCAAGGCGATTCAAGAACTCAGGGCGGAAGAAATTGCGCACTTCTTCCATCACGCCTTCCCGATCTTCATCGGTGATCTCAGTATCTTGCAAATACTGATGTCCTAAGTTGCTGGTTAAAATGATGACCGCCTCGCTGAAATTGGCAGTCCGTCCTTGTCCGTCAGTCAGGCGACCTGCTTCCAGCACTTGCAGCAGCACATCCATCACGCGGCTGTTCGCCTTCTCAACTTCATCGAACAGCACTACGATGTACGGCTGCTGACGGACGCGATCCGTCAATTGACCGCCGCCTTCGTAGCCGATGTAGCCGGGCGGCGCGCCGATTAGCTTGTTGACGGCGCTCTCGTCCATGTATTCGCTCATGTCAATTTCCAGCATGGCGTCTTCGCTGCCGAACATGAATTCCGCTAGCGCTTTGGCGAGTTCCGTCTTGCCGACGCCGGTCGGTCCAAGAAACAGGAAGCTGCCAATCGGGCGCTTTGGGTCTTTCAAGCCGACGCGCGCCGTCTTCACAGCGCGGCTGACGGCGAGGACTGCCTCGGATTGCCCGATGATGCGCTCGTGCAAATGCTCAACCATGCTGGCGTAGCGCGTGCGCTCATCCTGACCGAGCTTGGCGACAGGAATGCCTGTGATCTGCGCCGCGGCGAGCGTCACGTCTTCAGCGTCCACTTCATCGTTCGGCGGCGCGCCGTCGGTCGGCACTTCTGCCTGACGGCTGACGTTGACCATCGCGGCAGCGCGATGCAAGAGATGCTCAGCGCTGCGCGGCAGCGGCGTGCCAGGGCTCATATAGCGGCGCGCAAGGCGCACGGCGCTCTTGATGGCATCTTCGGAAATTTTGACCTTGTAATCGGCGGCGATGTGCGGCGCCAAGACCTTGATGATGGCGGTCGCTTCTTCGTCGTTCGGCTCTGGCACGCGCAAGAGCTGCACGCGCCCAGAGACGCCGCTGGCATTGGCAAGGCGCTCGTCGTACTCAGCTTGTGTGCTGGTCGCCAAGATGACAGGGTCTTCCGCCAAGAGCGCCTTTTGAATGCTCGGCGTGGCGCGCGGAAACTCGGAGCGCACTGGTCCGCCGAAGAAGCGCTCAAGGCGCGGCACGAACAAAATGCCGCCGCGCGCCTGCGCCAAGCCGTTGGTCACTGCCTGCACAGGATTATCCAGCAGCGCCGCTTCATCAACGGTCACCAATTTTTTCAAGCCGATGGGACCTTTGCCTTCGGCGATCAACATGCCTAGGCTGTAGGCGAGCGAGCGCTTGCCAACGCCTTCAGGTCCGATCAAGATCACGTGACGGTTGATGCGCTGCGAGAGCATGTTGATCAGCTCTTTGAGCAGCGCCTCGCGAAAGTAGAGCGGACGCACATTGCCGCGCTGCACTTCCGCCACCACATCGGCAGTGGCGGCGCCTTTTTGCTTGATCATGCGCTCTGCCATCAGGTCGGTCATGGCACGCGGCGTCAGACCGAATTGGCGCAGCAAGCCGCTGGTGCTGAGCTTGGTATCCGCCATGACCGCCAAGAGATGGTCGGTATCAATGACGGTCTCGTTGCCGGCTTGCGCCACGCTGAGCGCTTCATCTAAAGCGATGATCATCTGGCGGCTCAAGCCGATCTTCTCGCCATTGGCGGCAGCGAAGAGCAGGTCGCCATCCACGTCGCGGCGCGTCTCGACGGCAAGGCGGGCTGAGCGCTCCAGCCGATCCAGATCGAGGCCGCGTTGCGTTCTGTAGAAGTCCAAAATGCGCCGTGCGGCGGTCTCCTGCGTGCGGATCAAGGCGAGCAAGGTCGCTTCGGGATAGATCGTCCGTCTGCCGTAAGACTTGATGATGTCCACTGCATTGTTCAAGACTGCAGTGCAGTCCGTCGAGAGGAGCTTGGGATTCAAAGTCGCCATACATCCGCACCTAATTCACAAGCGTGCTTGCCGTCATTACAGTAGCTTAAAAGCGCCGTTCCGACAAGAGTCTTCACGGAGCGGTTGTGCTTTCGGCGGCAGGCTGCGGCGCGCTAGGCGGCTCGGCGCGCGGCAACGTGAAGCACAGCCGCGCGCCGGTCGGCGGCAGACCGCCTTCTGCCCAAATTTTGCCGCCATGCGCCTCGACGATGTGTTTGGCGATCGCCAAGCCTAAGCCTGTGCCGCTGCGATTAGCGCTGCCGCCGCCGCCTGTGCGTGCCGAATCGACCTGATAAAAGCGCTCGAAGATGCGCGTGCGCTCATGCGGCGGAATGCCGATGCCTGTATCGGTCACCTCGATTTGAGCGCTCTCGTCGCCAACCGCACGCGCCGTGCAAGTGATCTGCCCTTCGGCAGGCGTGAATTTGACCGCGTTGTGCAGCAAGTTGGTGAGCACGCGCCGAATTTGATCGGCATCCGCCAAAATCCACAAGTCGGCTGGCACATCGTGGGTAGCGTGCAAGCGCTTCTGGTCGAATTGCGTCTCCATCACCTTGAAAGCGCTCTCGATCACGTCTAGCGCTCGCGTTGGCACAAAGCGCATGATCGCACGCCCTGATTCGATCATCGAGAGATCGATCAGCTCTTGCGTCATGTGATGCAGACTGTCCGCTTCGCTCGCCAGCTTGGCAAGCTGCTTGCGGTCGCGCTCAGGATCGCGACCTAAATTCATTTGCAGAGATTCGATCAACAGTTTGATGCTGCTGAGCGGCGTGCGCAGATCGTGCGAGAAATTCGCCACCATATCGCGGCGCGCGCGCGCAAGGCGCAGCAGCTCAGTGATATCTTGTAAGGCGATCACGACAAGGCGCTCGCCTGCTGCGCCAAGACAGCCGCCGCGCATTCGGAAAGTGCTATCTTCAATCATGATCTGCGTCTCAGGCTGCTCGTGACCTTCCGCCAGCGCCTTGACGAGCGCGTCAATCTCATGATGGCGCGTCACTTGCATCACGGTGCGCCCTTGCGCTGCGCTCGGCTCGATCTGGAAGAGCTGCGCGGCTGCTGTGTTGAGCGTGATCAGCGTGTAAGGCGCTGTGTTGACTTTGAAGATCAGCAGCGGATCGAACAGCACATCTGCCAGCGCCTGCGCTTGATCTTGCAGCACGTCCAAGCGCGCACGGCTGACTGCCAGAGCGCGCTTAGCATCTTCCAGCTTGCCTTGAACGTAATCGGCGCGTTGCAGCGCAGCGCCCAGACGCCACCACAGCAACGCGCACAGACACAAGACGACGATCAGAATGATCAGCAGCAGCGCATTCACGTGCGCTATCCCTCAA
>DAOTWB010000188.1:0-45300 GCA_034436235.1 Anaerolineae bacterium | reverse complement strand
GCCATCAATTTCGGCGGCAAAGCCTACTATCTGAGCGCGCCAGCGCTCGTTGAGAACGCGGCAGTGCGCGAGATGTTGATGAACGCAACTGCCATTCGCACGGTGACGCAACTGTATCGCTCAGTGCGCATCGCGCTGGTCGGCATTGGCGAGATCGAGCGCTCGCCGCTGGTGCTGGGCGGCTTGATCAGCGAAGCAGAGGCGCATCGCATGGCGGCGATGGGCATCGTCGGCGATATTTGCGGCTACTTCTTCGATATCAACGGCTGCTTCCGCTCGACCATCTTCGACGATCGGACGATCGGTATCAGCTTGGATGAGCTGCGCGCTTGCGAGTACGTGATGGCTGTGGCAGGCGGCAGCGACAAAGTTTTGCCGCTCTTGGGCGTGTTGCGCTCAGGCGTGGTGAATTACTTGATCACGGATCACGCGACAGGCGCGCAGGTGCTGGCACAAGCCGACGCGGCGAGAGCGAAGTAGCGCGCCATGCAAGATATCACGCTCATCAGCGGCGATTGGCTGCTCTACGATAGTCTGCAGCTGCCACAGCCGAATTGGGCGGTCGCTGTGCAGCGCGGCAAGGTGCTGGAGATCGGCACGACAGAAGGCTTGCGCGCGCTGTATCCACAAGCGCAGCACAAAGACGCGCGTGGCTGTGTGATCGCACCCGGCTTTGTGAACGCGCATACGCATATGTACGGCGTCTTGGCGCACGGCATTCCGCCTGCTGCGCAAGTGCTGGATTTCTGGAGCTTTCTGCGCGATTATTGGTGGGTGCAAGTGGAAGACGCGCTCGATCACGCGATGATCGCGGCGGCGACTGCGCATTTTTGCATGGAATGCTTACAGAGTGGCGTCACTACTTTCTACGACATCTTGGAAGCGCCAATGGCGTTGCGCGGCTGTTTGAATGTAGAAGCCGAAGTGGTGCGGCGCTACGGCTTGCGCGCGCTGCTCTCTTTCGAGGCGACCGAGCGCGTCAGCCCTGAGAACGGCGAGGCGGGCTTACAAGAGAACGCCGAGTTCATCCGAGCGACGGCGCACGAGCCGCTGCTGGGTGGCGTGATGTGCTTCCATACGACCTTCACTTGCTCAGCGGCGTTCATTCGGCGCGCGTTTGCGCTCGGCGCTGAGCTGGGCAGCTTGGTGCATTTTCACTGCGCAGAAGGCACTTATGAGCCTGAATATTGCCTGAAGCACTTCGGCAAGCGCACGCTGGAATACTACGACTCGCTCGGCGTGCTGAGTGAACGCGCCATGGCGTCGCAATGCGTGCAGGTCAGCGCTGAGGAGATCAGCCTTTTGGCGCGGCGCGGCGTCAAAGTCACTTCGATGCCGCTTTCCAACTGCGAAGTTGGCGGCGGCTTCGCGCCGTTGCCTGAGATGGACGCGGCGAACATCACGCTTGGGCTTGGCACAGATGGCTACGTGAACAATTTTTTCGCCTTGATGCGCGGCGCCTTCTTAATGCACAAAGCGCGCCGTCAGGATCCAACTGTGATGCCTGCCGACCGAGTCTGGCACATGGCGACAGCAGGCGGCGCCGCGGCGCTCGGCTTGGCGAACGTCGGCAAGCTGCTGCCGAGCTATAGCGCCGATCTAATCCTGATTGACGCCGATCTGCCAACGCCGATCACGGCGCACAACTTGCGCGAGCAATTGATCCTATGGCGCGATCCTGTTCACATCGGCGGCGTGATGGTCAACGGTCAGTGGCGCGACTTGCCCGACGATCCGCGCGCTGTGCGCGCTGCGACGCGCCAGCAAGCTGCGCGTCTGTGGAAACGATAGTGGACGCGCTACAAGCGCACGTTAGTACAGAGAGCGACGGACATGACAGAAACTCAGCATAGCTTCAAAAGCGTCTACGAGCTGATCGGCGAAGCAGCTATCGAGCGTTTGGTCGCCGCCTTTTACCGTCGCGTCAAAACAGACCCTGTGTTGCGTCCGCTCTATCCCGAACACGATCTGGCGGGCGCTGAACGCCGCCTGCGCTTGTTCGTCATTCAATATTTCGGCGGACCGCCGCAGTACAGCGCTGAGCGCGGACATCCACGCCTGCGGATGCGCCACGCACCTTACGCCATCGGTCAGGTTGAGCGCGACGCATGGCTATCTGCGATGCTCGCCGCGCTTGACGAAGCGCAAATTGGCGAGCCTGCTTACAGCCAAATGCGCCAGTACTTCGAGAACGCCTCGACCTTCATGATCAATCAGCCGTCGCACGGCATTTTGCGCGAGTCTGAGCCATGAGCAAGCAGAAGCGCGTCTCTGCCAAAGCTGCGCCACAGGTTGACCTGCTCACGCGCCTTGCCCAATGGCTCGGCAGGCGGTCGCGAGCGCTGCGCATCGTCCTCGCCGCGCTCGCCGCGTTGATCTTGACTGCTGTGATCGCCTTGTTGCTGTTCAGCCTGTTCTTTCGCACACGCCCTGATCAAATTGACGTCGCGCTCGCCAATGCGCTCCTGCTCGGCACGGCGATCATCGGCATGGCGTTCTATTGGCTCGGCTGGCGGCTGATGGTCGGCTTCGAGTTCAGTGAGACGCCGCTGCAAATTGGCAAGGCGGCTGCGCTATATGTGCTGTTCAGCGCCTTGATCGCGCTCGGCGCGCTGATCTGGTCGCTCGTGTCACTGGCTGAGGCGCTCAGCGCACCATGAAAGGCTGTGTTCCATGCTGCGGAAAATTCACTTATTGCTCAGCGCATTTTTGATCGCCTCGCTCACGGCGTGCAGCGCGCCTGAGCCAACGCCAACACCGACGCTCACGCCGAGCAACACGCCGCGTCCAACGCTCACACTGCCGCCAACGTGGACGCCGACCGTCTTCGTGACCAACACGCCGCGCGCTGCCTTGCCAACGCTGAATGTGCGTCCGACCATCACGCCGGCTGCGCGACGCACTGAAGGTTTTGGCGCGTTGGCCGCGACGCCTACCGGCGGTCCGCCGACCATCGCGCCTGAGCGCACCTTTGATGCTGCTTGCCTCACATTTGCGCGCCGCGCGCCGACCACAGGCTCGATCGCCGATCAAGAGACCGATGGGCAAGTCTCGTGGACGGCAGTAGAAGGCGCGGAAGGCTATCGCGTCTGGCTGCTCTCGCCTGCCAATCGCTACATCTTCATCCAAGATGTGACTGAGACGACGGTCACGTTCGAGCGCAAACTTTTCACAGGTCTGGGCAATTACGCTTGGGAAGTGATGCCGCTGCGCGACGGCGATCGCTTCTGTCAGAGTTTGACCGGCGTGATCGTCGTGCGTTTTGGCAACTGAGCGCGGTATACTTCAGCCAACACGCAAAAGAGTGTGAGGAGTGTTTTTGAGATGGCTATTGCAACAGCGCCGCGTGCGCTCACCTATGACCAAATTGTGCAGGCGCTCGGCGATAAGGCGGATTACTTGCTCAAGCATACCTGCCAGACCATCAGCCGTGACCAGCTGCACTTGCCTTCGCCCGATTTCGTAGATCGCGTCTGGGCGCTCAGCGACCGCCCGCCGCAGGTCTTGCGCAGCCTGCAGCAACTCTTCAACACAGGTCGCTTGGCAGGCACGGGCTACCTCTCGATCCTGCCTGTGGATCAAGGCATTGAGCATTCAGCAGGCGCGTCCTTCGCCAAGAATCCTGCCTACTTCGATCCTGAGAACATCGTGCGCTTGGCGATCGAAGGCGGCTGCAACGCCGTCGCGTCAACCTTTGGCGTCCTTGGCGCGGTAGCGCGCAAATACGCGCATAAGATTCCGTTCATCGTCAAGATCAATCACAATGAGCTGCTCACCTATCCGAACAAGTACGATCAGGTCATGTTCGGCATGGTCGAGCAGGCTTGGGACATGGGCGCAGTGGCGGTCGGCGCGACGATCTACTTCGGCGATCAGCTCAGCACGCGCCAATTGGTGGAAGTGGCTGAGGCGTTCTACCGCGCGCATGAGCTGGGCATGGCGACCGTACTATGGTGCTACACGCGCAATCCTGCCTTCAAGGTCAACGGCGTCAATCACGAGACCAGCGCCGATATCACTGGGCAGGCGAATCATCTGGGCGTGACCATTCAAGCGGATATTGTCAAGCAAAAACTGCCGACAGGCAACGGCGGCTACAAGGCGCTCAACGCAGGCGGCTCGTCGTACGGCAAACTGGATGAGCGCATCTACACGCAGCTGACCACTGATCATCCGATTGACTTGACGCGCTATCAGGTCATCAACAGCTACATGGGACGCGCTGGGCTGATCAATAGCGGCGGCGCCAGCGGCACAGATGACTTCGCTGAGGCGATCATGACGGCGGTCATCAACAAGCGCGCCGGCGGCATGGGCTTGATCAGCGGACGCAAGGCGTTTCAACGTCCGATGGCGGAAGGCGCAGCGCTGCTGCACGCCATTCAGGACGTCTACTTGTGTGAAGAGATCACGGTCGCCTGAAGCAACGCACTGCCGCTCTTGTGCTGCCACAGGAGCGGCAAAATTATTTTTCACAAAGGATTTTTGATGATGCGGCTCGGTTTAATGCTCGGCTACAGCGGCGCGCGCATTGAGTTGCCTTTCGCGCTGATCCAAGAGGCAGATCGGCTCGGCTATTACGCCGTCTGGACATCGGAATCGTACGGCTCGGATGCGGTGACGCCTTTGGCGTGGATCGGCGCGCTGACTCAGCGCGTGCATCTCGGCACGGCGGTCATGCAGATGCCTGCGCGCACGCCTGCCAACACTGCCATGACGGCTATCACGCTCGACCAGCTCAGCGGCGGACGTTTCCTGCTCGGCTTGGGACTATCCGGTCCGCAAGTGGTGGAAGGCTGGCACGGTCAGTCGTATAGCAAGCCGTTGGCGCGCACGCGCGAATACGTGGCGATCCTGCGCGCCATCTTCCGCCGCGAGTCGCCCTTGGTCTTTCAAGGCGAGGTGTATCGCGTGCCTTATGACGGCGCAGATGCCACGGGCTTGGGCAAGCCGCTCAAGAGCATCATTCACGGACGCGCTGACCTGCCGATCTACCTCGCCGCTATTGGACCGAAAAATGTGCAACTTGCCGCCGAGATCGCCGATGGTTGGCTGCCGATCTTCTTCTCGCCGTATCGCTACAGCGAATATCGCGAGGCAATTGAGGCAGGCTTTGCAGCGGCAGGCGATGGAAAAGGCTATGCGCAGTTCGATATCGCGCCAAGCGTGCCTGTCGTGATCGGCGATGACCTTGAGGCGTGCTTTTTGAGCGTCAAGCCGTTTTTGGCGCTGTACATCGGTGGCATGGGCGCGCGCGGCAAGAATTTCTACTACGATCTGGCGTGCCGCTACGGCTATGAGTCAGCGGCGGAGCAAGTTCAGACGCTCTATCTGGAAGGCAAGAAGATGGAAGCAGCGCTGCAAGTGCCTGACGCGCTCGTGGATGAAGTGGCGCTATGCGGCACGCCTGAGCGCATCGCAGATCGGCTTGCAGCATGGCGCGACGTGCCGATCACCACGCTCAACTTGCAGACGAACGATATCCGCGCTGTGCGCCTGCTTGCAGAGCTGGTCTTGTGAAGCGCTAGACCGACCAATCCAGCGCGGCTGCCGACCATTGGCGGCGCGTCAGGACGAGCGCGACGAGCGCGATGAACGGCAGCAAGAAGAGCGTCGGATGCTCGAACTTACCTTCGCCGATGGTCAGCAAAAAGTACAGCCATGGCAGCGCGAAGAGCGCCGTCAGCACGCCAATCATCAGCACATGACGCCGCTGGCGCGCCCAGCTGCGCAGGTAGAACATCAGCGGCAGCCAAAAGACCACAAAGTGCGGCGTCGCCGTGCGCAGACCGATCACATGCGTCAGCGCCAGCGTCAGCATCAGCGTCCACGCGAAATGCCCAACTGTGCCATCTCGCAACGCTTGCCACCACGCCCAGAGCATGACGAGCGCGCCCAGCCCGTTCAAACTGATCTCTGCCCAGCGCCCTAAGCCGAGCAAATAGTCCGTCACGACCCAGATCGGCGTCGAGACTTCGATGTAGCTCGGATAGAGCGTCAATTGGTACAAGAAACCTTCAACCCAATTCGGCTGCAACAGGAACGATGAGCCGAGCAGCGCTGCCATGCCGATGCCGAACGCGCTGACTGCGCGCCAACGCCGCCGCGCAACAGCCCACGCCAGCAAAAACGGCACGATGAAGACGCCCATCTGCGGCTTGAAGGTTGAGAGCGCCAATAGCGCGCCTGCCAGTCCATCGCGCCGCCGCACAAACGCCCAGATCGCCGCCACTTGCAGCAGGTAGACCAAATGGCTGACCTGCCCTAGCACCAAGCCGCGCGCCGCAGGATACGCCAGCAGGCTCAGCAGCGCGAGCGCAATCACAGTCAGCGGACGCGGACGCCATTTGAACAGATCGAGGAGCAGCGCGAGCGCGCCGATCAGACAGACTTCGAGGAAGACTAGCCAAGCCGCCGTCGCCCAAGCGTACTCAGCATGGATGAACGGATAGACGAAGTAGATCGCGTAAAATGGATAGGCGAAGTGATTAGGCTGCTCGTCGGGCAAGGCGGCGCGCCCGAAGATACGCGTCTGAATGGCGAGACTGGTCTGTGCGCTGTAAGGATCGAGTCCTTCGTAGAAAAACAGGCGCGAGGCTTCCCAGACTGTCAAATAATCATTGAAGCCGGGATACGGTCGCGTGAACAGCTGATACGAAGCGATGACGTTCGCGATCAGCACGACGCCGATCACGAGTGCGGCGATCAAGCGTCCTGATCTCATCCGTCACGACCATCCGAGAGCCAGCGGCGCAAGCGCGGACGCACGCGCACATGAAACAGCCGATACGCGCCGAACAAGCTGAAGGCGAACAGCGTGAAGAGCGCGCCATTGCAGAACGCGCCTTGCAACGCCTGTAAGATCAGCGCCGTTTGTGTTACAACGCGCTGTCCTTCGCTCGGCGGCGGCGAAGTTGGCGCGATGCTGGCGACGGTCGGGCGCGGCGGCAAGGTCGGCGGCTGCTGAATGAGCGCGGTCGGCGATGGTCCGAGCGTTGGGAAAGCTGTGGCGAGCGGCGTGGCAGGCTGCGGCAGGGTCGGCAAGGTTGTGGCGCTGCGATTGATCACGTTGAGACCTTGCACAACGGTCTGCAAGACTGCGCCGCTGCGCAAGAAGACGCGCAAGCGCAGCTGATAGACGCCATCAGGCACGGCTGTCGTATCCCACAAAGCCAGCGTGCCGTTCGTCACCTGCTGCGCGATCTCGACAATGGCGAACCACTCGGGCTCAAGGCTGCCTTGCACGGCGTATTCCAAGCGGTAGCGCTGAAAATTCGGACTGGCAGCCGTGCCTTGCACGGTCACCACGCCGATCAAGGTCTGCGCAGGCGCAGGCGAGACGATGATCGCCAAGCCGTCTTCCTGCGCAGCGGCAGGCGCAGCACTCAGGAAGATGATCAGCGCCAAGAGCGCGATCAGACGCCGCATATCAACGCCACGCATCTGTCTGCGGCACAAAAATCGGATCGACGGCAGGAATGTTCGTCTGCAACCAATCGCAGAGCGCATCGCGCAGCACAATCGCCTCGCTTGAATAATGCGAACTGCCGATGATGTTCAGGTCGAGCTGTTTGAGCAGCTCGCGCATCGCCTCGCGCGCGCGCGCTTGCGCCTCGCTCTGCCCAAGCAGCCACCACTCACCTGTCACGAAGGTATCGCAGCCCAGCAGCGCCGCCTCGCGCAAGTTCTCAGGCGTGCCGCCCATGCCCGCCACCACTGCCACTTTGCTCACAGCGCGTCCGTTGTGGCGCACGGCGTGATAGCGCAAGGCAGGCAAATTGTTCACTTCTGCCACACGCTTGGCAAACTCGTGAAAACCGATGCCGTTCGCGTTGCCGTAAACGCCTGACATGCCGCCGTAATACTCAGCGAAACGCGCCTGATCTTTCAGCTTGAGCGCATTGGCGAACGCGCCTGACGTGGAAAGCTGCGGATGACAATCGAGCGGCGCGTGGCACAAGTAAAAGCTGATGTGATGCTCGCGCAGCTCTTGCAGGTGCGCCTCAGCGATGTAAGTATATGTGCCGCTGTTCTCTTGATAATCCGCCATGTGATGGCTGAAGATAAGGGCGCCGGGCGCGCCGCGCTCCACTTCTTTCGCGATGATCGTATCTAGCACTTGCGTGGACGGAAAGACGATCAGGTAGACGCGCTCAACTTGTGCCGTGTTGTCCAGCATCAATCCGTTGAGCGTGCCTGCCAAGAAGCCTTCGGCGAGGTAGCGCTCAGCCATAGACTCATAGCCAGCAGGGAAGAAACGACGGTCGCCGCTCTCATCGAAGGCGGCTACATTGAAGAATCTATCTAAGCGGGCAACTAGCTCTGCTTGTGAGATCATAGCCTATCTCGCCTCTGTTCGGCATGACGCGCTTCGCTCTGCACAAAATCAACGACGCCGCTGATAGTCGGATCGGGCGGCGTGTTTTCGGGCAGCGTGAGCGCGCGCTGACTGATCACTTCAAGATATGGCGCTATCGGCGATAATTTCAGGTCAAGCCGTCCGATGATACTACCATCGCCGCAATCGAAGAGCAGCCAACGCTGCGGCGCGCGCCATGCGACTTCAGCTGTCGCCTGATCGGTATAGCGCAAGCCGATCAACAGATCGGCTGTAGGTAGCTCAGCGGCAGCGCGCGCCATTTGCGCGCCGTTGACCAAACCGATTTGCACGCCTTGCCGCTCAATCCGCGCCGACCAAGGACCGGCGGCGAAGCGCGTCACGATCAGGTGCTGCAGTCGCTCTACAAGATGCGGCGTCTGGTAGAGCGGATCGCGCACGCCGACGTGGAAAGCATCATAGCCCATGCCGTCCATCGCCACAAGCATAGCGCGTCCATCGGTCGCTCGGCAAATCCACGCCTCTGGCGCGCAGGCGCAGCCCATATCCACCAATAGCGAGACGCCTTGCACAGCAGCGCGCTCTCGATTCAGGAAAGTGAACAAGCGCGGCAAGAGCGCGATATCGCCCTTGAGCGCGACTGTATAGAACAAACTGACGTGCGTCGTTGCTTCGATCATGCCCGTGCCTCAGTTTGGAAGCGGCAAGTTCGCAAAACCTGCGCTGAAAAGCGCCGCCAACACAAAGAAGACGCCGAACGCCGCCCGCGCTACAATCGCCGCGCGCACGGATTGTGTATAAGCGCGCACGCCTAAGACCACTAACATCATGCAGAACGGCTGAATCAGCGCGTACCATTGTCCTTGTGAGCTTGACGTGAGCAGCGACACCAACATATACAACAGCGCGACAGCTACAATGCCGATCCGATTATCGCCGCTGACGCGCGCCACGCTTGGATAGACCAAGCCGCCGAAGAGCAGTCCATCCGCCACAGGCTGAAAGACGACCGCCAGCAAGACGCCCAGTACAAAAGCAAGCGGCTCGCCCTGCCGCAACACCTCAAGCGTCGGCGGCACGATCTGCCCTGCCGTCAGGTTCAGCAGCCGCCCGCCCAGATCAATTGTCCACGCGATGCCCAGCCCGAACAGCAAAATTGCTAAAAGCGCCGCAGGACGGCTCGGCGCGAGCAAGCGCAGCACACTCAGCCAGCGCTCGCCGAACTTTCGGCGCGCCCATTGCCCAATGCCCAGCGTGATCACGATGGCGGTCAGCAGCGCGCTGAGCATGAGCGTGCGCGCCGATGGCGCGCCGCTTTGCGCCTCATCCGCCAGCACGCTCACTGAGAGCAGCCAGACGATAGAGAACAGCACGTATGCCAGCACGAAAACGACGCCATTGGTCAGCCGCCACGCCGGCGGCGCTTCGGCTGCGCGCAGCCGCGCCATCAGTGATTCCCGCTTGCCTTGCGCTCGCATGACACCTCGCTACTTGAACCGAGCGTTAGAATCTTGTTAAACTGCCGCCATTATAACAGGCAAAAGCGGACTTGCACACTGTGCAAAGTGCGCTATGATCTGCACACTCTGAGCGCATGCTCAGAACAAAAGCCCGTTGTGTTTCATCGCGTAAAAGGATTTCAGGTTATGTCCAAACGTCTCGTCTTTAAGATGTTCAGCTTAGCGCTCGCCGCAGCCTTTGCGCTGGCAGCGCTCCTACCTATCACGTCTCTGACTGCGCAAGACAATCCGCTGACGGCAGGCGTGAGCAATAAGTTCGCCGGCACCGAGTTGCGCTTGATCTTCGCCAACCATCCTTGGAACAACACCATTCAGCGTCTGATCCCTGACTTTGAGAAAGCTAGCGGCATGTCCCTGCGCATCGAGAGCTACTTCGAAGACCAACTCTCGCAGAAATTGCAAGTCGGTCTGACCAGCGGCACTAGCACAGCGGACGCTTTCATGTTCCGTCCCTTGCAGGAAGGTCGGCTCTTCGCCAAGAACGGCTGGCTCTTCGACCTGAAAGCCTTCGCCGAAGCTGAGAAGGACTGGAATTGGGAAGATTTCCAAGAGGCGGCGCGCGGCACGGTCACTTTTGAAGGCGTGGTCTTCGGCGTGCCAATTGTGACCGAGCGGCAAGTCGTCTACTACCGCAAAGACCTGTTCGCAGCCAAAGGTCTGAGCGCGCCGACCACGCTGGAAGAGTTGGAAGCAGCCGCTAAAGCGCTGAACGATCCTGCCAATGGCGTCTTCGGCATCGTGATGCGCGGACAGCGCGCCGCAGCCGTCACGCAGTTCAGCAGCTTCCTGTACAGCTTCGGCGCCGATTGGACGAAGGAAGACGGCAGCTCAGGCTTGGATACGCCTGAGGCGCGCGCCGCTTATGAGTTCTACGGACGCCTGCTGCGCGAATACGGCCCGCAGGGCACTACCAACATGAGCTGGCCTCAGGCAGTGGCAGTTTTGCAGCAAGGCAAGGCAGCTATGTGGATTGACGCCGATAGCTTGTTCCTGAATGCGACCGATCCAACGCGCTCGACGGTCGCCGCTGAGATCGGCTTCGCGCCATTCCCAGCCGGACCGGCAGGTGCGCGTCAGTACAATATCACCTCATGGGCGCTCGGCATCAACGAGCTATCTGAGAACAAAGAGGCGGCGTGGGAATTCGTGAAATGGGCGACCAGCGCGCCTGTCGTGATGGCGCTGCAGAAGAGCGGCAATCCGGGACCGCGCATCTCGGTCTGGGAGTCGCCCGAAGGCTTATCAGGCTTCCCGACTGAGTACGCCGAAGTGGCAAAGCTGCAATCCACACGCGGCGTCGGCTATGACCGTCCACGCGTGATCAGCGTCGGACGTGCGCGCGATATCGTCGGCGCGCCGATTGTGGTCGCCATTGAAGGTGGCAACCTTGAGGCGGCGCTGAAAGAAGCGCACGAGCAATTCAACGCTTTCCTCAAGGAAGACCGCTAGTTGTGAGCGCAGGGGCGTCGTCGGCGTCGCTGACGGCGCACCTGCTATTTTCGCGGTGAGCGTAGCCATGAACTACTTGAATCGCCATATCCGCACAACTTTCATCCTGCCGTCGCTCATCTTCGTGATCGCCATGATGATCGTGCCGATTCTCTACACTAGCTATCTGAGCTTGCATGTGTGGAGCGGCTCGGCGCGGCGCGCGCCTGAATTCGTCGGGCTGAGCAACTACGAGCGCTTATTCACGCGCGATCCGCGCTTTGGCGACGCCGTGGCGCGCACGTTCATCTTCACAGGCGTCGCAGTTGGCGCTGAGCTGTTGCTCGGACTCGGCATTGCGTTGCTGATCAACGGCAAGTTTTTAGGACACAACGTGGTGAAGACGCTGATTTTGCTGCCGATGGTCGCCACGCCTGTTGCGATTGGCATGGCGTGGCTGTTGCTCTACGAGCCAAACATCGGCGCGTTGAACGCGCTGCTGCGCGCGCTGAGCTTGCCGCCACAAGATTTCTTGGGCAACTCGACGACGGCGCTGCTCTGGCTGGCAGTGGTGGATATCTGGCAATGGACGCCGCTCATGGCGCTGATCTTGCTGGCAGGGCTGGCGGCGCTGCCTGAAGAGCCTTATGAAGCGGCGCGCGTGGATGGCGCCAGCACGTGGCAGCGCTTCACCAAGCTGACCTTGCCGCTGCTCTTCCCAACCATCATCGCGGCGACGCTCTTGCGCTCGATTGACGCGCTCAAGACCTTCGATATCATCTACACGATGACGCGCGGCGGACCAGGCTTTGCCACTGAGACGATCAACACTTACGGCTACATTCAAGCGTTTGAGTATTTTCAGCTTGGGCAGGCGTCCAGCTTGCTGATCGTCTTCTTCACGCTGATTCTAGGCGTCAGTTTGTTCTTCATCCGTTTCCGCCGCCGCTGGGGAACTGCGCTATGACCACCAACTATGCCGTCCCTGTGCCGCACAGCGCGCTGAGCGTCCAAGCCGTGCAGCGCCGCCGCCGTCAGGCGCTGCTGAGCGCCTTGCGCTACGCCGCGATCGCAGTTGTGCTGTTCATTTTCCTCGCGCCGTTCTTGTGGATGTTGCTCAGTTCGTTCAAGACACAAGTGGATATCACCAACACGCGCAACATCCTGAATTTCACGCCGACTCTTGAAAATTATGAGAACGTCTTTCAGCAGTATGAATTTTTGCGCTATTTGCTGAACAGCTTTGCTGTGGCAGCGCTCTCAACACTCTTCTCGTTGATTTTAGGCTTGCCGGCAGCCTACGCCATCGCGCGCTTTCGGCTGCAATGGCTCGGCGTGATCTTGCTCACGGCGCGCATTGTGCCGGGCATCACGTTCCTGATCCCATGGTTCATCATCTTCAGCCGTCTTGGACTGATCGGGACGCTGGTGCCGCTGATCCTGAGCCATATGTTGGTCGGCTTGCCGTTCATCGCGTGGATCATGATCTCGTTTTACGAAGAGCTGCCCATCGAGCTGGAAGAGGCGGCTAAAATTGACGGCGCGACGCCGATCGGCGCGTTTTTGCGCGTGGCATTGCCGCTCTCAATGCCGGGCGTGATCACGTCAGGCATTGTGGCGTTCATCTTCTCGTGGAACAATTTTATGTTCTCGCTCGTGCTGGCAGATGATCGCACGCGCACGCTGCCCATCGCCATTTTTAACTTTTTGACCTACGCCAGCGTGGACTGGGGCGGTCTGATGGCGGCTGCCGTCGTGATCACGTTGCCCGTGCTGATCATCACGCTGTTTGTGCAGCGTTACATCATTCGCGGTCTGACGGCAGGCGCGACCAAAGGCTGAATCAGCACAGGCGCGCCTTCACTTGCTGCGCGATGATGTGCGCCAGCGCCATGATCGTCAGCATCGGATTGACGCCGGAAGCCGTTGGCAAGGCGCTGCCATCTGCCACGAACAGATTGCGCACTTCGAAGGTCTCGCCGTCAGGCGCGATGGCGCCGCGCGCAGGATTAGCCGCCATGCGGCAAGATGACATCTGATGTGCGCTGCCTAGGATGAAAGCGTTGCTCGGCAAGCCTGCCGAAGCCACTTGTGATAGCCACGCTTCGAAGTCGCCTTGATCGCGCTGATAGATCGGCACGCGGTGATGCGGCGCCGCCAGCAGCTCTGCGCCTGCCGCGTAGTGAATGCGCAGCGCTTCGATCACGCCGCGCAGCAAGTGCGCTCGGTCGTATTTGGACATGCGATAGAAAACGGCAGGCGCGCCGTCGCGCTTCAGACGGATCGCGCCGCTGTCGCGGTCGCGCGTGATGATCAAAATGTTGGCAAGATCGGCGTAGCGCGCCATCAATTGCTTGTGCTGCAAGCCATGTTGCCATGGCAATGCCACAGCCGCCAAGCCCGGATGTCCAGGCGCCGATTCAAGCGTGACGCCATAGCCGCGACCGTCCAGATTGTTGAATTGCGGCACGTAATGGCTCATCATGACGCCTGACCAGCCGTTGATCGGCTCGCGATAGAAGCCGAAAGCGCCCGTGCTTGGATGCAAGTGCAAGTTGCGCCCGATGTGCGCGTTGGTCAAGCCTGAGCGCAGCAAGAGCGCAGGCGTGTGCAATGCGCCTGCCGCCGCTACCACTGCGCGCGCGCGCACGGTCAGCCGCACAGGACGACCGTCAGCCGTGTGCGCCGCCGCCTCGACGCCGCGCGCCGTCTCGTCTTCGATCAACACGCGCTCCACATGCGCGCCGACCGCGATGCGCGTGTTGTATTGGCAAGCATCCTGCAGATACGTCTTGAGCGCGCTCTGCTTGGCGCCGTGCGCACAGCCGAAGCCGCACGCGCCGCAATCCGCGCAGCCTTTCACGTTGCGCGGAATCACTTTCACAGTGTAGCCGAGCGCTTGCGCGCCGCGCACCAAGACCGCGTTGCGCGCATTTGGCGTCGACTCGTCCTCAGTGACGTGCAGCCGCGCTGAGACGATGTCTAGCGCGCGCTCAAACGTGCCGTCCGTGAAGTCCACGCCGTATTCATCCGCCCATTCGGATAGCACGTGCGCAGGCGTGCGCAGCGCCGCCGCCCAATTGACCGTTGTGCCGCCGCCGAGCGTGCTGCCCGCCAAGATCATCATGCCCAAGTCTTCGCTGACGGCGAAGCCGCCTTTCTCGAACATGCGCGCTTGGCTGCGCACTTCATAGCCATCGAAGTCAGGCTCAGCGTAGTAGCCGCCTTTCTCCAAGACGATCACGTCCAAGCCGACGGCGCTCAGCTCAGCAGCCAGCAAGCTGCCGCCTGCGCCGCTGCCGACGATCACCACGTCCGTCTCAAGCGTTGTATCGCCTTCAAAGCGCAACGGCTGAAGCGGCTTGGTCGCTTTTGGCGGCGGCGCAGGCTTAGGATAATTCAGCGCTGCCCAATTCGGATTCTCGCCTGCGGCATCGGCATCGGCGTAGAAGAGCAGCAAGGTGAGCCGCTTGAAAGTGGAGAAGACGCGCCGTTGCAGATCGAAGGGACTATCCGCCCAAGCGCGCAAGAGCGCCGTGCGCTCGCTCAAGTCCATCTCCAAGATCGAGCGCGAATTGCCGCTCAGGAGCAGATTGGCGAGCGGCTGCGTCAGCGCGTCCAAGACCAACTTGATCTGATCGAGGCGCTCAGGCGCGACTTGCTGCAAAATTTCGGCAAGGCGCGCAGGCACATTGAGCACGCTGGCAGGGCGACTGTACAGACCGTGCGGATCGGGCAGCTCGACGGCGAGCGCAGGCGCGAGCGTATCGCAGATCAGGCGCAAGACGGTCATCTGGCGCGCTGTGAAAGCTGAGGCGTTCATAACATCACTCTCAAAACCTGTACCTATGCGCTGATTATAGCAAGGCTGCGCTGTATTCAGGAGCACTTGCGGCTGACCGTCATCAGACTTTGACTCTGCGCGTGCGCATGGCGGCGATCTGTGTTAGGCTAGTCCTATGCGCGTAGCGATGAAAGTGAGCTGCCATGTCTGAAGTTTTCAAGGTCAGCGTTTTGAACGCCTATCTGCGCCGCCTGATCGAGCGCGACGCGCCGCTCCAAGATATCTGGGTAGAAGGCGAAGTCTCGAATTTGCGCGCGCAGAGCAGCGGACACTTGTATTTCACGCTCAAGGACGCGTTCTCTGAGCTGCGCGTGGTGATCTGGCGCGATAAAGTGCGACTTCTGCGCCATACGCCGAGCAATGGCGAGCAAATCCTTGCGCACGGCAAGATCGGCGTCTATGAGCAAGGCGGACTGTATCAGTTGTATGCCGATGCCGTGCAATTGGCTGAGGCACAAGGCGATCTGAGCGCACAATTCCGCGCGTTGTGGGCAAAATTGGAAGCGGAAGGTCTGTTCAGGACTGAGCTGAAGCGTCCGCTGCCGCGCTTCCCTGAGCGCATCGGCGTGGTCACTTCAGAGAGCGCCGCTGCCTTCCAAGATGTGTGCAATGTGCTGCGCCGCCGCTATCCGCTCGCTGAAGTCTGGCTGAGTCACACGCCTGTGCAAGGCAACGATGCGCCGCCGCAGATCGTGGCAGCCTTGCAGCGCGTAGACGCGCTCGGCGTGGACGTGATCCTGCTAGTGCGCGGCGGCGGCAGCGCTGAGGACTTGTGGTGCTTCAACGATGAGCAGCTGGCGCGCGCCTTGCGCACAACGCGCGCGCCTGTGGTCACTGGCATCGGACATGAAATCGATCTGACGTTAGTAGACGGCACGTCAGATCAGCGCGCGCCGACACCTTCGGCAGCCGCTGAGATCGCCACGCCTGATATCGTCATGTTGCGCGCTGAGCTGGCGCAGGGCGCTGAGCGCATGAGACGCGCGCTGCAAAGCCGTCTTCAAAGCCAACAGGCGCTGCTAGAGAACATGGCGCACAAGCTCAGGCTCGTCTCGCCGCGTCCGCGCCTTGAAGGCGAGCTACAACGGCTCGACGCGCTGAGCCAACGTCTGGAGCGCGCTGTGCGAGCGCAGCTGGAGCGCGCCGCTGAGCAGCTGAATGGTCAGGCGCGTGCGCTGGAGCGCGCCAATCCGCTGAGCCTGTTGGCGCGCGGCTACGCCTTGCTCAGCGATCCGACCACAGGTCAGCCGATCACAAGCGCAGCGCAGGCTGTGCCAAACGCTGAGCTTGACGTACAATTGGTAGACGGTCATCTGCGCGTGCGCGTGCAACAGCGCACCTTGCGAACTGAGAGCGATGGATCATGAGCGAACAGACTGCCATTCAAACGTTTGAGGAAGCCTATCAGCGGCTCAGCCAAATTGTCGATCAGCTAGAGCGCGGCGCGCTCAGCCTTGACGAGTCGTTGGCGCTCTACGAGCGCGGACGCGCCTTGCTCGCCTTCTGCCAGCACAAGCTGGAGTCGGCGCAGCTGCGCGTGCAGCGTCTTGAGACGCAAGCGCCTGAGGCGCTTGACGCCGACGAACTTGATTTCTGATGCCGATAAAGGACTGATCGTACATGGCGGATATCTTGATCACAACGCGGCGCGTGGCGTGGAATCATCCGCATCTCGATAGAAAGCTGACCGAAGGCGCAGGCTACTCGCTGGTGGCGACCGCACCGATTGCCAAAGGCGCGCTGCTGGTCGTCTGGGGCGGAATCGTCGTGGATACGGCGACGCTGCGCACATTGCCTGAGATGGCGCAACATCGCTCAATTCAGGTGGAAGAAGACCTGCACCTGACCAGCGGCATGGTGGACGATCTGGCGGATTGCGTCAATCACTCGTGCGATCCGAATGCGGGCTTACAAGGACAGATCACGCTGATCGCGTTGCGCGACATCGCGGCAGGCGAAGAAGTCTGCTTCGATTACGCCATGTGCGATGGCGATCCTGAATTCCGCATGACCTGCCTGTGCGGACAGCCGAACTGTCGCGGCGTGATCACAGGCGACGATTGGCGCATTCCTGAGCTGCAGCAGCGCTACGCAGGCTACTTCTCGCCATATTTGCAGCGCCGCATCGCTCAGCTGAACGGCGCGCGCGACTAGGACGGCTTGCGCGCCTTGAGCGCTAAGTTGACTGTTGTGCGTCCATCAGGCTCGTCCAGACGATTCGGACGGTCGAACCAATTCAGGATCGCCAAGCCAAGATTGATCGGATTGCGCAGGCTGCCGTCATTCTGATCGAACGTTGTGCGGTCGGCAGCGCGTGCCAAGCGCTCAGGCAGCGCGCCGCTCTCCAAAAGCGGCTTGCCGATGCCATAGACCAAGTTGTGGATGAACGGAAAGCAATAATGCGTGAAGGCGCGCTCTTCTTCCACGATGAAGCCTGCCGCTTCCACCGCTTGGCGCAGCTGCGCTTTGGTGTACAGCCGCACGTGATTCGCCCAGATGCCTGCGAACATGCCGCGCTTGATCGGCGGCAGCCTGAGCGTCTCCAGCGACTTGTTGATCGGATCCCACCAAAATGGATAATTCGCGTTTGGCACTGTGATTGCGACCACGCCGCTCGGCTTCAGCACGCGGTAGACTTCGCACAAGCCGCGCACGTCGTCTTCAATGTGTTCCAGCACCTCGGAGAGAATCACGCCGTCGAATTGCGCGTCGTCGAACGGCTGCTCGTAGATGCTGGCTTGTACGAGCGCGATATCGGGCAGATGCGCCAGATTGCGGCGCGTCTTGGCGATGATCTCAGTGTCCACTTCCAAGCCGTAGAGCTTGCAGGCGCTCACGGCGCGAATCATGTTCAGATAGAAGCCGCGTCCGCAGCCGCAATCGAGGATGACTTTCTCGTCGGTCGGCTGCAGCCACTCAAAAATGCAGCGGACGCGCTTTTTGAACGCCATATCAGCTTCGTTGCGCGTCAAGCGCAGAAATGTCGCTTCGTCCAGCATGGTCGCTCAGGCATCCTTGCGTTTGCGCGTGTGAAAATCTGAGAGCTTGACGCGGCTGTGCTGCGCCGCTTCGCGGAAGATGCGCTCGTAGGTATCAATAGTGCGCTCAAAGTTGAAAATTGCTTCGATCGCGCTGCGCGGCTTCAAGTAGCGCTCGCGATTCTCAATCACTTCGCAGATCGCCTCGCCAAAGGCGCGCCAATTGCCGCGCGGCGCAATCTTGCCCATGCCTGTGACTGTGACCGGCACTCTGCCGCCTGGCGTATCGCTCATGACCACAGGCGTGCCGCACAGCATCGCCTCGACCTGCGCCAAGGCGAAGCATTCGGTATCGCTCGGCAGCACCATCACGTCCAGCGCGGCATAAAAGTTGGCGAGCGCTTCGCGGCTGGTGATCACGCCTAAGAAGATCAGCTGATCGCGATACTTCTGCACTAAGTCTTGGTGACGCTGCCAAGTATCTTCATAAGGAATGTTGTACTGACCTGCGAAGACGATCCGCGCGTTCGGATACTTGCGATTGATGACTTCCAAAGCGCGGATCAGGATATCAGGTCGTTTCTCCTGCACGAATCTGCCTGAATAGCCGATCAACGGACCGCCGTCTTTCTGCCATTGCGCGCGCAGCTCGCGGACGCGCTCAGGATTCGGCTGCGGAATGCGCACAGGCGGATAGTTCGGCACGACCTTGTGCATGTACGGACGCAAATAGTAGCTGTGATCGGCGTAATCTTGGCTATAGGCGATGATGCGATACGCCTTGCGCGCCATGATCTTATACAGCTGGAAGGTGACGAATTGGATGAACCGATTCTTGAGACCGGGCGGCAAGATCAGGTCGCCGTGGTGCGTGTTGACCACATTTTTGCCCGTCAGCGCGGCGATGATGGCGACCATCCACGTCTCGAACATCGGTGTGTTGGAGAAGATCAGATCGTATTGGCGCATGAAAGCGTAGAGCGCGACAGGATAAAACGGCATGATCATGGCGCGGCTGAGTTTGATCGGCGCCCAAAGGCGCACAATGCGCACGCCGTTGATGGTCTCGTCGCGCGGCAGGTCAAGGTTGTGACGCGCGCATAGCACAGTCACTTCGTGTCCGCGCGCGGCGAGCGCTTCCGCTACATCTTGCACGTGAATGGTGTAGCCTGTGTAGTGTGGCACATAATAAAGCAAACTGATCAAGATTTTGAGCGGACGTTGTTGAGCAGAGTCAGACACCTCAGCGTTCATCCTTCTGTGGTAGGCGTTTTGAGCGCGGCATCGGCAGCAGGTTTGCGCGCAACGGCGTCGCGCGCCGCGCGGAATACCTCGCCGAGCGAGACGCGCTCTTGCAGCAAGCCAAGGTAGCCTAGAATCACGTAGCAAGCGGCGTTCACCAAGTGCAGCACGACGGCGAAGGCGAAGGCGCGCTCTTGCGGCAAGCCATTGGCAGGATCGATCATGCCGCTCAGCTGCAAGCCGACGATGATCGCCGCCTCAAACGGACCGACGCTGCCCGGCACTGCCGGCAAGGCAATCGCCAAGGCTGCCGCCGCGATCATCAAAAGCGCCGCCGCCCAATTCGGCTGATCGTAAAAGGCGAAGAGCAGCACATAGCCTGCCACGATGGATGTCGTCCATGCCCATAGCGACCACCATAGCGAGTAGCTCACGCCGCGCACTGAGCCGAGCGGCGCAATGCCATCCAGCACTTTATCGGCAAGGCTGCGCACGCCCAGCCGCTCCAGAAAAGGCAGGATGCTCAGGAAAAAGCGCACAATGGCATGCGCCACTTGCCGCCGCGCCGCAAAAAACGCCAGCACTAGCATCCCAAGCACTGAGATGATGCCGATCAGCTGCGCGCTGACCTGCACCTCGCTCGGCACGTCAGTCAGCTGCACTGCCAGCACCACCAAAACGACCACTGCCAATAGGTCGATCAGCCGCTCGACGACCACGCTGCTGAGCGCGGTGAACATCGAGATCGGCGGCTTCAAGCGCGTGACTAGGTATGCGCGCGCCACCTCGCCAAGCCGCAAAGGCAGCCATGCGTTCAGAAAATAGCTGATGTTGGTGATGTGAAAGCTGTGCATCGGCGTGATGCGCTCGTTGAGCAGGAAGCGCCAGCGCAGACCGCGAAACCAGAGTCCGAGCGCGATCAGCAGCCCGCAAGGAATTGCCCACAGGTAGCGTCCGCCTGCCAATTCATCGCCAATTCTTGAGAGATCGTTGCCGTTCAGCGCGTAGGCAAGTGTCGCCACGCTGATGACCACGCCCAGCAGCACGCTCTGCCAGCGCTTCATTCGCCATGCCTCATTGTGAAAATTCCGCCATATCTACACACTTCGCCTGTGAGAGTCTCACTCGGCTGAGCCATTGTAACACACGCCGCGCCAACTCAGCTGCATTTTTAACAGGTCTGCACATCTTTTTGCAGCTGGGAACGCTACACAAGGCGGCGACGGCTGTGGTAAACTTAAAGTGACGTTGGCAAGTGTGGCATGGCGCAAAATGACCTTTCAACAGGCATTGGTGACAGGCGCAAATGGCTTCATTGGCGCAGCGCTGAGCGCAGCCTTGCTGCAGCGCGGCACAGCAGTGCGCGCCATGTGTCGGGCGCCGCGCAAAGGCGCTGCGCTCGCCGAGCTGGGCGCTGAAGTGGTCGGCGGCGACGTGCAAGATCGCAGACGGATGACCGAACTGGCGCGCGGCTGCGATGTTTTTTTCCATGTGGCAGCGGCGATGGAAGGCAGCGCAGCCTACACTTACAACGTCAACGTGCTTGGCGCGCAGAACGCCGTGGCGGCAGCCGTCGCAGCAGGCTGTGCGCGCTTCATTCACATCAGCACAGTAGCCGTCTATGGCTTCAATGTGCAAGGCGTGGTGCGCGAAGAGCAGCCGCTGCGACCTTCGCGGGATGATTTTTACGCGCTCTCGAAGGCGCACGGCGAGCGCGCTGTGCAACACGAGGCGGCGCGCACGGGCATCGCGCTCACCATCATCCGTCCTGCCTATGTGTATGGCGAAGGCTCGCAATTTTGGTCGCGGCAGCTCTACGAGCTGTGTCGGCGTCTGCCGATGCCGCTAGTGGACGGCGGACGGGGCAACGCGCATCCGATCTACATCGGCGACCTGTGCGATTTGATCATCTGCGCAGCGCAGCATCCGAGCGCAGTTGGTCAGATTTTTAATGCCGCGCCCGATCCTGCACCAACTTGGGCGGAATTCTTGGGCTACTATGCGCGCATGGCGGGCAGATCGGATCGTTTGGCGCTGCCTGCTGCGCTTTTGATGAGCGCGGCGCCACTGGTGACCGCCTTGACGCGCTTGCGTGGCACGCCTTTCGATCTAGCGGGCTATGTGCGCATGTTGACGCATCAGGCGACTTACAGCATGGCGAAGGCGGCGGAGCTGTTGGATTGGCGCGCGCGCACAACGCTTGAAGAAGGCATGAGACGCACGGCGCTCTGGTTGCAGCGCGCAAGCGTCCTCACAGCCGTGAGATAGTGAAGTGAGGTTTTCGGCGCATGACTGACTTTCGAAAGTGTTTCGGCGGACGCGGCGCGTTCGGCTTGATCGCGCTGGCGCTGGCGCTGGCGTCGCTCGCCTGTAACTTAGGCGTCTCAGCCGTGCCGACGCCGACGCCGTTCATCCTCGTCACGCCGCCTGTGATCATTGTGACTGCCACGCCGACGCCGCGCCCTGTGACCAATCCGCCGCCTGTGATCGTGCCAACGCAACCGATCTGCACGCCGAACACAGCGTGGCAGATTTACTTCGTGCGGCAGGGCGACACTCTGGCGAATATCGCGGCGCGCAGCGGCACGACGGTCGCCGCGCTGGTGCAGGCGAATTGCCTCACCAATCCGGACGTGATCTTCGTCGGTCAGGCGCTGCGCGTGCCGCGCCAGCCGGTCATCATCACGCCGACCGCGCCGCGCACACCGACGCCGAGCGCTCCAGTCATCAGCGGCGTCTCAATCGAGCCGTCCGATCAACGCGGCGCGGGACAGTTCCGAGTGGCGCCGGGCATGATCACCTTGCGCGCGGTAGATGTCCGCGGCGCTGTGCGCGTCGCCTATTATTTGCAACAGATCGGCACAGGCGCGCCTGTGCTGATCGGCGAGAGCAGCACGCCGCAAGATGGCTTCGCTGTGCAGTGGCTGGTGACCGGCGGCACGCTCTCGGCGCGGCTGTGGGCAGTGGCAATAGCAGCCAACAACCAAGCGACGGAGACGCCGTACGTGATTGTGTTCACTGACGCAGGCTTTGCGCCGACCATCGGCGTTTTGAGCATCACGCCTTCGCAACCTGATCCTGCTCAGCCTGCTGTGCGCGTCCTGCCGATCGGTCAAGTGCTGCTGACCGTCTCAGCCGTCAACAATGCCACCAAAGTTCTATTCTACTTCGTGGATGAGCGTCCGGGCAACGCGCCGATCCTGCTGGGCGAAGATACCAACTTCAACGACGGCATCGGCATTATTTTCAACACCACGCCGTTCAGCGGTGTGCCGCGCGGCTTGGTCTGGGCGCAGGCGATCAACAGTCTAGGGCAATCGGCGACTACCGCCAGCTTGCCGATTGTCATTCGCTGAGGCGATGTCCGCTTGGCTGATCGGCGTCGCCATTGTGCTGATCGGCGCGGCGCTGTGGTATCTGCTGATCGCCACTGAAGGCGTGTATCTCGGTCGGCGCGTGGTGATCGCGCTCTACGATCTGTACGCACGGCGCTATGATCGGATCAAGCAGTTCGATGAAGCATGGGAATTGCAGACATTGGCGACGCCGTTGGTCAAAGCGCTGAGCGGCGTGCCGCAGCCGCTGATCTTAGATGTGGCGACAGGCACAGGGCGCGTGCCGAAGCTCTTGCGGCGCGTGCCGCACTTCAACGGTCAGGTGATCGGCGTGGATTACAGCTGGCAAATGCTGCGCAGAGCGGCGGAGAAATTGGGCAAGAGTCGGCGCACAGTGCTGATCCATCAAGACGCAACGCAGCTGCCATTCAGCGACGCAACTTTCGACGCGGTCGTCTGCCTAGAGGCGCTAGAATTTCTGCCCGATCAGGCGGCGGCGCTGGCTGAGATCGTGCGCGTGGCGCGACCGAGCGCGCCGATCCTGCTGACCAATCGGCGCGGCTTCTACGCACGCTTGCTGCGCGGCAAAGTGCGATCCAGCGCCGCTTTTGCCGAGCGATTGCGCCGCGAATACGGACTGGAGCAGGTTGAGGTGGAAGCCTGGCAGATGGAATACGATCTGATCTGGGCGATCAAGGGCGGTCAGGCGGATGAGATGGCGCGTCCGCGCACTTGGCAGGCGGTCTTGCGCTGTCCGCGCTGTGCGCAAGTTGGCTTTCGGAAGGAAAGCGAGCGGCGCTTGCGGTGCGCGCACTGCGATCAAACGCTCACCTTTGCAGAAGGCATTTTGCGCTACGCGGCAGCGCTGCGCACAACGAAAGGCGAGCGATCCGTGTCGTTTGGATGAGTTCAGGAAAATATTGCGATGAGATTGTTATGGGCGCACGCCTTGAGGCATCTTCCGATGCTGAGCGCGCGGCATCCTATCGCGCTGCGCGAGGCGCACTTCATGCCTGATCTGATGCCTGCTTGGGTGCGTCGCTTCACCAACTTCTGGACGCTGGTCGGCTTTGCAGCGCTGATTCACGGTGCGCTCTTCTTCGTGGCGATCTTGGTCTACAATACGCCGAACCGAGACCTGATCTCGCTCATCTCGCCGTTTTTGACGCCGTTTGGCACGCCGATCATCCTCGCTGTGCTGCACTCTGCGCTGTATTGGTCGCTGCTGTTCGGCGTGAGCAGGCACATGGCGCACAGCTTTGGGCAGGAGCTGGAAAGACAGACGTGGAGCGTGTTACGCCTGACGCCTTATCGGAGCGATGAGCTGGTTATCGCCAAGACGCTGACGGTCGGACGTGCGTGGTATGGTGTGTTGCGCGTGCTGTTCGCCTTGCGCGGCTGCGCGTTGCTCGTGCTGCCAGTCGCCTTTGCGGCGCAGCGCAGCCGCGAGATAAGCGCGATCAGTCTCTCGGATGTGCTGCACGTGCTGATCTTCATGGCGCAGCCGTTCAGCGAAGTGTTCATGGTCGGCAGCCTGAGCTTGCTGATAGCCGTCTTGGCGCGCCAAACGCGCTGGGCGAAGATTTACGCCTACGGCGCGCTACTTTTGAGTATTGGCGCGCTGAATGGACTGAGCAACTTGTGGCTGATCGTCAACGCGCCGATCGGCGCATTGGCAAGCCTGCTGATGCCTGTCGGTCATTGGACGCCGTTGGTCGCAGCAGCCTTTCCGCCGCGCTCGGCTGCGCTTCACGCCGAGCAGACGCTCGTCCTTGCGCTGACGGCTGTGATCGTGCCGTTGCTGATCGGCGCTCTGGCGTTCGGCGCGAGCTTGCAGCGCTTGCGGCACTTGGCGTAGCCTACCAATATTGCGTGCCGGGCGCGCCTTTGAACGGACCGACGATATCGCTGGTGATCCAGCCGCCGTAAAAATCGCCGTCTTGCGCTCGCACCAGCTCGTCATTCACATGACAAGCGTCCATGCGGCTTGCGTAAAAGGCGATATAATCTTTTAAGGCAGCGTAGGCGGCGTTCGGCGCGGGATAGTACCAAGCAGCAGCGACGGCACGCTTTTCGCCGACGACGATGGTATAATAAGCGGCGGCGCCTTTGAATTCGCAATAGGTCTGGCGATCGATCGGCTGCAAGTATTGGCGCTGCACATCCTGCGGCGGAAAGTAGTAGGTTGGCGGATGGCTGGTCTCAAGCACGCGCAGCGCGCGGCGCGTCTCAGCGATCAGGACGCCGTTGAAGATCACGCGCAAGTGTTTGTCGGTCGGCTCTAGGCGCGGTGGACGCGGATAATCCCAGACGGACTCTTGTCCTGCCGCAGGTGGAATGCGCTGTTGGCTCACGGTAAAATGCCTCGCAATTGGTCAGTTGGCTGATGCTGGAATCTTAGCTGAAGCGCAGCGCTCATGGCAAAAGGCGCGCCTTTTAAGGCGAGACTAATGGATTGCAGGTTACAATGGTCTATCGTCGAATTTGGAGTACCTTTTTTTGGATAGAGCGCGTATAATTAGATCAATTAATGAAAGCCTTCACAATATCCGCGTAGATAGTTATAACGGAGTGCTTGAACAGCCGTGAAGCTCAATCGGTTTGCCATCTACATTATCGTGGGCGCAGTCTTCATCGCGATAGGCGTGTTCGTCGGGCTGACCGCTCGCCTGTTTCCTGTCGCGGCATCGGCAGAGGCTGCCGCTGTGGATTCGCTCTTCAATTTCATGCTCGCCATCGCCGTCGTGGTCTTCTTGATCGTGGAAGGCGGCATCATTTACTCGATCATCCGCTTCCGTCGTCGCCCTGGCGATGAGACGGACGGCGCGCCCATTCATGGCAACACGGCGCTAGAGATCACGTGGACGGCGATCCCTGCGGTGATCGTGTTCATCCTCTCGATCTATTCTTATCAGGTCTACGTGACCATTCGGAATCCTGAGCCGAAGGATAACGAAGTGCGCGTCGGCGTGATCGGGCAGCAATTCGCGTGGAAGTTCACCTATGAGATGCCTGAAGATGACGATCCTGAGGTGACGCCTGAGCTGCGCGAGCGTATCAAGCAATATATGATCGACTCGACGCTGTACGTGCCGCTGAATCGCCCTGTGCGCGCCATCATCGAGTCGCAGGATGTGATTCACTCGTTCTACATCCCTGAGTTCCGCATCAAGCAGGATGCCACGCCAGGTCGCGTCTCTGAAGCGTACTTCACGCCGATTGAGAAAGGCGAGTGGTGGGTGATCTGCGCAGAGCTGTGCGGCGTCGGTCATGCGGCGATGTCTCAGATCAACAGAGTGGTGGTGCTGGAGCAGAGCGAATTCGATCAGTACATTGCGACGCTCTACGCCAAAGCGAAAGAGACAGCCAGCGATCCGCGCTCGCCGGAAGTCGGCAGGCAGCTGGTCATCAACAAGTACGCTTGCGGCGCTTGCCACATTTTGGACGACGCCGGCTTGGTCGGCAACATCGGACCGAGCTTGAACGGCATTGCCACGCGCGCTGAAGGTCACGCCGAGCGCGGCGAAGGTTTGGTCGGCGGCACGGACGCGGCGGCGTACATTCGCGGCTCGATTGTCAATCCGAACCTATATCTTGTGCCCGGCTATGCGGCAGGCATCATGCCGCAAAACTACGGCAATCCGAACGTGATGAGCGAAGACGACCTTGAAGCGATTGTCAACTACCTGTTGACGATCCGTTAGTGACCTGCGAAGATCGGCGACTAAATGTAGAGAGGTTATAGCGTTATGGCAACCACAGTTCAGCCAACCGCGGTGGCAGTTCCCAAGCCGCGCGGCATTGCCAAGTACCTTGCGTGGAGCATTGACCACAAGGTGATTGGCATTCAGTACATCGCCACATCGTTTTTCTTCTTCTTGGTAGGCGGCTTCTTGGCGGAGCTCATTCGCATTGAGTTGCTGACGCCTGCCGCCAGCTTGATGGTAGACGGCGGCGCTTACAATACGCTCTTCACCATGCACGGCACGATCATGATCTTCCTGTTTGTGGTGCCGATGTTGGCAGGCTTTGGCAATTACCTTGTGCCGCTGATGCTCGGTCAGAAGGATATGGCGTTCCCATGGTTGAATGCCTTCGCCTTCTGGATGCTGCCGCCAGCGGGCGTGATCATGTTGGCAGGCTGGCTGGTCGGACCTGCGCAGGCGGGCTGGACGAGCTATTTCCCGCTCTCTGGTCCGCAGTATAGTCCTTTTGATGGGCAGACGCTGTGGGCGATCAGCTTGCACTTGGTTGGCGCTTCGTCTATCTTGGGCGCGGTCAACTTCATCGTGACCATCTTGAACATGCGTCCGCCGGGCATGACTATCTGGCAGATGCCGCTCTTCGTGTGGGCGACGCTCGCCACCTCGATCATCATCCTAGTGGCGACGCCGTTCCTCGCCGGCGGCTTGACGCTGATGCTGCTCGACCGTCTGGCAGGCACCAGCTTCTTCTCGCCTGCGACTGGCGGCGATCCGCTGCTGTGGCAGAACGTCTTCTGGTTCTATTCACACCCTGCCGTGTACATCATGGTGTTGCCGGCGATGGGCATCCTCTCGGAAGTGTTGTCCGTCCATGCGCGCAAGCCCGTCTTCGGCTATCGCTTCATCGCGCTGAGCAGCCTCGCCATCGGCTTTTTGGGCTGCATCGTCTGGGGACACCACATGTTCACCTCGCTAGCGTCTTGGGCGCGCATTCCGTTCATGCTGACCACGATGCTGATCGCAGTGCCGACGGGCGTCAAGATGTTCAGCTGGATCGGCACGCTGTGGGGCGGCAAAATTCGCTTCACCAGCGCCATGCTCTTCGCGCTCGGCTTCCTTTCGATGTTCGTGCTGGGCGGCATCACGGGCGTCTTTCTCGCCTCAGTGCCTGTGGATATCCACCTGCATGATACGTACTTCGTGGTGGCGCATTTCCACTTCGTGCTGTTCGGCGGCTCGGTCTTCGCCATCTTCGCCGGTCTCTACCACTGGTTCCCGAAGATGAGCGGTCGGATGCTGAACGAGCGTTTGGGCAAGATTCACTTCGCCCTGACCTACATCGGCTTCTTTCTGACCTTCTTCCCGATGCACTTCTTGGGCTTGGAAGGTATGCCGCGCCGCATCTACACCTACGATCCGAAGTATGAGGCGCTGAACGTCCTCTCGACCATCGGCGCGTTGATCATGGCAGTGGCGATCGTGCCGTTCTTGGTCAATCTGGCAGTCTCTTTGGTCGCGGGCAAGCCTGCCGGCAGCAATCCATGGCGTGCGCTCACTCTGGAGTGGATGACCAGCTCGCCGCCGCCTGATCACAATTTCGATGAGCCGCCGATCCCTGCCAGCGATCCATACGGCTATGGCACGCCTGAAGGCGCGGCTTACTTGGCGAGCGGCGGCAAGATGGCGCTACCTGACAGCGGAGGCGGTCACGCGCACACCGATCAGCCAATTGAGCGCCCTGCTACAGGCGACTGAGTGCATCTCAAACTTGGGCGGGCGCTGCCCGCCCATTGTTTCACAACCACTGAGCGTTGTATAGGAACTTGAACCATGACGGCAATGCAAACTGCCTTCGATCACGAGCAATTTCAGCGCGCCCAAGCGCTCAAGAATGCGCGCTTAGGCTTGCTGCTGTGGCGTTTTGCGAATGGCATGGCGTTCATCTTCTTCGTGTTTGCCAACTTGCTGATGCGCAATGTTCAGCCTTCGTGGCCGCCGCCCGGCGTGGAGCGCTTGCCGATTGCGCTGCCCATTGCGATCACGCTGGTCATCCTGCTCAGCGGCATGACTGCCACGCGCTTGCTCAAAGCTGTGCGCGCCAATCAATTCGGAGAGGCGCTGCGCTTCGGCGCGGCGACGCTGGCGCTCGGCGCGGTATTCTTCGTCGGCTTGTTGGCAGCAGGCGCACAAGTGACGCCAAGCGGTCCGTATAGCTCGATCACGTGGGCGATGCTCTTCTTCCACGGCTTGCACGTGACGGTCGCCTCGCTTTTGCTAGGCGCAGTGCTGATTGGCGTGTGGCGCGGTCGCTATTCGGCTGAGAGGCACTGGGGCGTCGAGGCGAGCGTGGTCTTCTGGCACTTTGTGGACGCTATGTGGCTCGTCTTCTTCGCCGTCATCTATGTGCTTTAGAGAATGCAGAGAGGCAACTTAGAGATGGTCTTACCGATTCCTGCCTTTTTGATCCGCCCTGGCTTCATCCGCGCTGTGAACGGGATGATCTTGGGCGGCGTGGTGGTAGGTACAGCCTATGCAGCGCTCGCGCTTGGCGAGAAGTACATCGTGGCGCTGCTGTGTATGGCAATTTTCGGCTTGCTCTTCGGCGGCGTGCGCGGCTTGCTGCTCGGTTTGATCTTGCACGTGCCCGTCCACTTGCTGTTGCATTGGCCAGTGCCGCCGCAAACTGCCGATTTCGGCACGATTCTCGTAGCGCTGATCGTCTATCTGCTGCTGGTGCCAAGCGGTATGCTGACGCATGGCTTCTTGGTCAAGCGTTTCATTGGCGCGGGCATTGTGGCAGTCTTGGTTGTGCCTGCTTATGTCACGTTTCTGGTGGCGTTTCCGCTGGCGCCGGGCGACGGCGTGGTGCAAGGCTCGCTGTTGATCCTAGCGGGCATCGGCGGCACGTTCGGCTTTTTGTGGGGAATGGGCGCGTTGGCGCCGGGCGCCTCAGCGCATGAAGGTCCGACTTACTGGGCGGCGCTCGAAGCGGCTCAGAAGCCGCGTTTCGGTCTGCGCGAGGCAATTGCTCTGGCGCGCAAGGTCATTCCGCCGCTCATCGAGACTTTCCGTCCGCTCATCCAGCCGATCGCTGTGGCAGTTGGCGTCACGCTCGGCTTGATCTTCATCATCTTCATGATCGTCACCAATCCAATTGTGCCTGTCAGCCGCCTGCAGACGACGAACGAAGCCGCCTCAGCGGTCGCTGTCACTGGCGATAAGCTGATCACGTTCATCGTCGTGGTCGCAGTGGTGATCGGCGCTGTGGCGTCGCTCGCCATCGGCATTGCGCTGCTGATGCGCTACGCCAACCGCGAAGTGAACACTGCTAAGGAGATGAAGCCTGAGCCGATCAAAAATCCGCCGTGGCCTTTGCGCCTTGCCGATTTTTTCATCTCGTGGATCAACGATATCTTCAGCGGCTTGCGCAGCACCTTCCAAAAGTGACCGCCTGAGCTGAGCATTCTGCGCGCAGAGCAGCGTCTTCAGACCGAAGACGCTGCTTGCTTTTAAGCCTGTTTCGTTATAGGATAGTTAGATAAGTTTAATTTCAGTCAAGGCATGATTGAAGTCAGCATGATGGTTCGCAACAGAATGACTCATATGCCGTGTTTGCCGTCTGACGATATCAAGCGCTTGATCCGCGCGCTGACGCCGCTCTTCAGCACGCGCGAGCGGCGCGAGAACATCTTGATGTGGGCATTTTGGGACGACCAAAGTTCGCAGCACCGCGTCAATCTGGATCAAAGTGCCATAGACTTCACGCAACAGCTGATCGCTCATCTAGCGCGCGACAATTGCGCCGCGCTGATGGCGTTGCTGCAGGCTGTGCAAGAGCGCGAAGAAGGCGATTGGATCGAGCGCCTGCAGCCTTACGTTGAGCAGCTGCGCCAAAAGCTCTCGCCTGCGCAGCCCAAGTACAAACTCTTCGTCAGCTATCGGCGCAAAAGCTGGGACTTCACACATCGCCTTGTGGCAGACCTGCGCACTCGGATCAGCGCCGATATTTTCATTGACTTTTCCAGCATTGATAGCACGGACTTCGAAGCGAGCATCTTGCGGCATCTGCGCGAGAGCGACTGCGTGCTGTTGGTCGTCTCTGAGCATACCTTCGACGAGCGCATTCACGATCCGCAGGATTGGATGCGCCGCGAGATCGGCGAAGCGCTGCGCCTTGGCAAGCCAATCGTGCTTTTGGCGCATGAAGGTCGCTATCCGCCGCATCCTGATCAGCTGCCGCTCGATATCCGCGCCATCGGCGGCAGGCAAGGCATTGAATTCTATCCGCGCTTCTACGATGCTGCTCTTGAGAAACTGATCGAGTTCATCCCGAAGGCGATCGCCAATCCGCCGCCGCCCTATCAGCCTGCCGTGCTGCCGCCTGACCGCGTCCTAGATGAAGAGAGCGCCGCGCTGCACAGACGGCTGATCATGCTGTGTGAGATCGGCGATTACACGCACGCCTTGCCGCTGCTTGAACATCTGGCGACCTTACAGCGCCAGCGCGAAGAGACGTTGCCGTTGCGTCCGCAAGAAAGCTCAAGGCGCGCTCAGCTGAGCGTGAATGAAGATACCAACATCATCAGCGTGCCGCGCGCGCCGCGCACAGTTGCGCAGATTCTTGGTCAGCCGTTTGAGTGGTGCGATGTGCTGGCAGGTCCGGTGCGCCTTGAGCGCGGCGGCTATCTAACTCACAACACGGCGCGCATCGTCAGCTCGTTCAAGATTGCCAAATATCCAATCACCAACGCGCAATTTGAGCGCTTCATGCGCGCCAACGGCTATGATGAGCCGCGTTGGTGGACGAGCGAAGGCTGGCGCGTGCGCATTGAGCGCGCTTGGTGCAAGCCGCGCTTCTGGGATGCTGCGCGCTGGAACAGACCTGACTATCCTGTGGTCGGCATTTCGTGGTATGAAGCGGTCGCCTTTTGCCACTGGCTCAGCGAAGTCAGCGGCGAGACGATTGCGCTGCCTACTGAAGCGCAATGGCAGCGCGCTGCGCAAGGCAAGCACAATTATGTCTATGCCTGGGGCGATATTTTTGAGCCGACGCGCTGCAACTGCAACAGCGACGGCACAACGCCTGTCACGCGCTATGAAGGCAGCGGCGATAGTCCGTTCGGCGCAGTGGACATGTGCGGCAACGTCTGGGAATGGTGCCTGACCGATTATCAGACAGGCGATGAGTCGCTGGAATGCCTTTCCAAAGGACGCGTGCGGCGCGGCGGCTCTTGGGTGAACAGAGACGCCGATAGCTTCCGCGCCGCCAAACGCGATGAAATGCGCCCTGACTTCGGCTTGGAATTCATCGGATTTCGCATTGTGCGCAACGAAAGTTAGAGCAGCCTGAGCGCGCTCCGCGCAGCCTAGCTGCGATGCCTAGGCTTGGCTATAATGGCAGCCTGATCTTGCGCAGTGGAGTGTGGCTATGTCTGTGACAGGCTTAGGCACGCGGCGGCAAGCCGTGCGCTTGCCCGTGCTGAGCTTCTTCTCAGGGCTGATGTTGATCGCGGCGTTAGTGCTGTTCGCGCTTGAGCTGATCAACTTTGAGCAGAGCCGCGAGCGCCTGCAGACCGATATCACTGTAGCAGGCGTGCCTGTCAGCGGCTTGCGCTTGGCAGAAGCGGTCACCGCTTGGGAAAACATTTATCAGCAGCCTGTCCTGCTCGAATACCTCGGACATCCGATCCAGCTCTCGCCTGCCAGCATTGGCTTCGTCATCAAAAGCGACCAGATGCAGTCTGAGATTCGTGCGCAGACCGCGCTCAGCAGCAACTATTGGCAAGACTTTTGGAATTACCTATGGCGCCGTCCTACTGATCCGATCAGCGTGCCGCTCATCGCCGATTATTCCGAAGCGCGCCTGCGCGAAGTGTTGCAAGATATCGCGCGCCGCTACGATCAAGCCGCCAGCAGCGGCAATTTCGATCTGAACACGCTCACCTTTGGCGCAGGCGCTGCAGGCACGCGCCTCGATATCGAGCGCGCCATCCCGCTGATCGAAGCGGCGCTCTTCCGTCCGCAGAATCGCGCCGTCAAGCTGCCCATGCGCACGGAAGGCGCCAAGGCGGCGGATATGTCCACTTTGCGCGCCGCCATTCTGCAATATTTTCAGAGCCGCAACTTTGTGCCGAACGGACCGGACACGCTCGCTTCGGTCGGCGTGATTGACCTGCAAGATGGCGCCGAGATGTGGATCAATCCCGATATTGCCTATTCGGCTGCCAGCACCATCAAGCTGCCCGTGCTGATCAACACTTTTGCGCAGCTCAATTTCACGCCGCAGCCCGATATCCGCTGGCTGATGGCAAGCTCGATCCTGTGCAGCATCAATGAATCCACCAATTTCTTGATGCAATACACAGGTCGCGGCAATTCTCCGCGCGCCAAGCTCGCCGATGGCTTGCGCCAAGTCAACGAGACCATGCGGCGCGTCGGCGCGCGCTACACTTTCATCAACGCGCCGCTTTGGGTCGGCGCCAGCGACCTGTGGAGCATCAACGACAATCCGCCGCCTGTGCCAAATCCGAACTTCGATGCGCGCCCTGACCGCTGGAGCCGCACCACGCCTGAAGATATGGCGAGCTTGCTCTTGCAGCTCTACGATTGCGCGCAATATGGCAGCGGCTTGGCTGCCGCCGCGCCTGAGCAATTCACGCAGACCGAATGCCAACAAATGCTTGAGCTGCTCAGCGGCAACATCATCGGACGCCTGATCGAGCTTGGCGTGCCGCAAGGCACGCGCGTGGCGCACAAAAACGGCTGGGCGCCCGGCAATCAGAGCTGGAATAACAACGATGTCGGCATTGTCTTCACGCCTGGCGGTAATTACATCTTGGTCATCTACACTTGGGAACGCCTGTTGCCCGGTCAGCAAGTTGGCAACATCGCGCTGTGGGAAATCATGGAAGGCGTCTCGCGCATCGTCTATAATTACTTCAATCCAAGCCAGCCGATGGTCACGCCGCGCACGCCCGAAAATCCGTTGACCGCGCTCGATTGCGTCATGCCGTCCAGCTCTGAGAAGCTCGACCTGAACGACATCCGCAAAGGACGCTTCGACGCGAACGGCTACCTTGAGCCTGACGCCTGCTACGGCTTTCCCAATTGCGGCATTGATCGCCCGCCGCCTTCGTTCATCCGTCCCTGAGCGTCCCTGCCCTTGATCGCTTTTGATCGCCCTCGAAGGATAGCCCATGCAAGCGACCGCCTGTGCGCACAGCAACATCGCTTTCATCAAATACTGGGGCAACCGCGACCACGCCCTGCGCCTGCCCGCCAATTCATCTTTTTCCATGAACTTAGGCGGCTTGTTCACGCGCACCACCGTCCGCTTCAGCGCGGCGCTGAGCGCTGACCGCGCCGTGGTGGATGATCGCGTTTTGGAAGGCGCAAGCCTTGCTCGCATCACGGCGCACCTCGATTACGCGCGGCGCTTGGCGGGCTGCGCGCTGCGCGCTGAGGTCATCTCGCACAATAATTTTCCCGCAGGCGTCGGCATTGCCTCATCGGCTTCCGCCTTCGCCGCGCTCTCGCTGGCAGCCGCAGCAGCGCTTGACCTGCGCCTGAGCGAGGCGGAACTGAGCGCCTATGCGCGGCTCGGCTCAGGCTCAGCGGCGCGCAGCGTGCCGAGCGGCTTCGTGATCTGGCACATGGGCGAGGATCATCGCAGCAGCTACGCTGAGAGCGTCGCGCCTGCCGATCACTGGCAGCTGACCGATCTGGTGGCGATCATCAGCACAGCGCACAAGGCGGTCGGCAGCACGGAAGGTCACCAGTTGGCAGAGAGCAGTCCGTTGCAAGCGGCGCGCCTCGCCACATCGTCTGCGCGCCTTGAGCAATGCGTTCAGGCAGTTTTGGAGCGCGATTTCGAACGGTTTGCGCGCCTTGTGGAATTGGATTCGGACATCATGCACGCTGTGATGCAGACCAGCGCGCCGCCGCTGCTCTATTGGCTGCCGCCGACCGTCGCCGTGATGCATCGCGTGCGCCAATTGCGCGCCGAAGGCATTGGCGTCTGCTACACTATTGACGCCGGCGCCAACGTCCACTGCCTGTGCCTGCCTGAGGCGGTTGAGCGCGTGCGCGCCGAGCTGAGCGCCATCGAAGGCGTGCGCGAAATTCGCGCGGCGCAGCCGGGCGGCAGCGCTTGGCTGGAGAGCTGAAAAATTTTCCGAAGGCGCAAAAATGCCGCTGCTTTCATATGCCGTTCTCAACTCGATTTGAAGACGTTAATCAAGCACAGCAATTTAATACTGCTGCGCATCAAAACAAACCTTTCAAGTGCCGTTTGCATCGAAAAAATCGTGGTCGCTTTCTTGTCGCAACTCGGATCGAAATTATGCGGAAAATCGGGCATGGAGAGGACGTGACAAAATTTCACCTTTTGTTAAGGTCTTAGCTACGACCTAATAAAGTACTGAAACACGGTCTAGAGCTGAATTGTGTCGTCGGGATCGTGAGGCTCGTCGGGCGTGTTATCGCCGAGCAGCACGAAGATCAGCAAGCCGAGCGAGGCGATCACAAAACTGCCGACCAAGCCCGCTGTCTGCCATGGCCCGAGAGTCGGGCGTTGCCCGATCAAAGGCGAATTCGAGCCGAAGCCCAGCACATCCGCCAGCCCAATCGCTGCCGCCAGCACCAAGCCTGTCATGCTCAGGCGCACGCCAATTTTCTGCGCAAGGTTATGCCGCTCGTTAGGATAATAAGTGGCTTGAGCGAAGATATACGCGCCGCTGATCAGGATTGAGAAGCCGACTAGAATGGTCAGCACTTGCAGCACGCCGACGCCTTGACTGGCTTCCAAGCCGATCACGCTTGGGAACAGCCCGATGAAGGCGATCACGCCGCCTAGCAGCGTCACGGCAATGCCTAATTGTGCGAACTTCTGCGAATTATCCATGCGCTTTCTTCTGAGATGGCAGGCGCTTGGCGCGAGTATACCACGCGCAAGGCAATTTGAGGCGCAAACTGACCAGCGGCGTGCTATAATCAGCGCATAGGCAGTGAAAGCGCGCGCCATGAGAGTCATCCGCGTCCTGATCCTCGATCCTGAAATCAGCTTTGCCGTGCCGATCAAGCAGGCGCTGGAAGGCATCGGTCGCTACCGCGTGAACGTCTTCGCCAGCAGCCGCGCCGCGCTGGAACTCTTGGCGCGCGAGCCGCAAGATTTCGCTGTGATCGATGTCTCAGCCGAAGCGACAGGCTTGATCGAATTGGTCGAGACTTTGCGCCGCTTGCATCCGCAATTGACGATCATCATCAGCCGCCGCGCTGATCAGCCGCCTGCTTTTCCGCCTGAGACGGACGCGCTGCCGAGTCTGGTCAAGCCGTATTTCGCCCGTCAGCTGGACGCGCTGATCCAAGCGCGCATGGCGCAGGCGGCGCCAACTGTGCCTGTGCAGCGCGCTCAGCCTGATGAGACCTTCCTGCGCGCCATCGCAGGCATTGCCGATGGCAGCACTACGCTCATGCTCGCTCCGACGGCGCCTGAGCCTGCCGTGCCATCAGATGCCACGCTGCAAGCCGTGATCAGCGGCACACAGCCGCTTGAGCGCGCGCCTGAGCGCGCTGCGCCGCCGCAAACGCTGATCGCCGCTGAGGTCGCCCTTGAGAGCGCCGCCGATGACTCAGTGCCGCTCGAGACATTGGCGGAACATCTGGCGAGCGAGGCGGAGAAAGTGCCGCCTGAGGCACGTCCGCCGTGGAGCGCGCCGAATGTCGAGCAGACGCTCAGCCACGCCTTGCACGAGACCGCGCAATTGGTGCAACGCTCGCAGCACGCTGCCGCCACGCCAATCGCTGCGCTCGCGCTGCGCTTCATGCAGATGAGCGTTGACGCTGCCGTCAAAGCGGCTTTCTTGACGCGCGGCAGCGACGTGATCGCGCTCGCCAGCTCGGGCGAGTTAGATGAATTGACGCGCAGCCTTGCCTTGCGCGAGATCACGCGCATGTGGCAGGGCAGCGCCAACGCGCCAACCGTCTTCCGTCCGCTGCAGGTCAATCCTGAGACGCTCTACTTGCTGTATTCCACGCGCACGGTGGACGATCTGACGCTTTCCTTGCTCTTCTACGGCGGCACATCCATGCGCACGATCCGTCAAGTGGCGCGCCAATTGCACGAGGCGATGTCGCGCGTGCCAGAGTCTGTGGAGCCTGAGGCGAGCGAAGAGGCAGCAGGCTCTGAGGCTGCTGAAAGCGCTGAGACGGTCGCGCGGACGCCTGAGGCGGCAGAGACCTTGCTGTCGCGTCCGACTGATCTGCGTCCGCCACAAGGCTTGCGGCAGGCGGTCGAAGCGGCGACAGTGGCGCCGCCGTTGGTCTTCACGCTGGCGTTGTTGCCGTCGGAGCCGCCGCTTGAGGACGATCTGGCGGCGCTCTTGCCGCGCTACTTCGCTGAGGCGGCGGCAGCGCAAGGATGGCAGGTGGAAGGCGTGGAAATTCAGCCAACGCACATCAGTTTGCAGGTGAGCGTGCCGTCCGGCGTCTCGCCTTCGGCAGCTGCTGAGCAACTGAGTCGCGCGATCGCGGCGCGGGCGGGCAAAGCGCGGCTCTGGCTGGATGCATGTTATATTATCACGCCCGCGCGCAGCCTGACTCAGCGCGAATTGGCGGAATTCGCTGAGTACGCGCGCCTTGTGCAGGGTAGCACGTGAAGTGTCAGCAAAAACGCGCCGTCTGAGCAGCGCGCCGTGCTGGGGGACCTGGACTCGAACCAAGACTAACGGGGCCAGAACCCGTCGTTCTGCCAATTAAACTATCCCCCAAATCTGCGCAATAGCATAGCACACTTCACAACCGTGCGCAAGTGCGCATTTTGCGGTATGCTGTGCAGCATGGAGACCTGAGATGCCGTCCGATGGCGTGATCGTAGATTACTATCAGCATGAGCGCGATGCGCACAGCCTGCTGGCAGCTTGGCAGAGCGCTTTTGGCGACCGATTTCGCATTGATGAGCGCGCTTTGCGCGCCATCGCGCTGAACGAAGGTCCGTACCGCGCAGGCGAGCATTTTGTGGCGCGCCACGCCGATCAAGTGGTCGGATTCGCGCTCACGCAGCTGGTGAAGCAGCCGAACGCGCCGTTGCACGCCTGCCTGTGCGCGATCGGCGTGGCGCGTCCGTTTTGGCGGCAAGGCATCGGACGCGCGCTGCTCAGCACGGTCTGCGAAGCCTGCGCGCAGGCAGGCGCGCTCTCGATCAAGCTCGGCGGACACTTGCCGCGTTTCTTTCCCGGCGTGCCGCAAGCATTGCCTGCCGCCGCCGATTTCTTCGTGACGCAAGGCTTCCACGTCAACAGCCCTGAGCAGGCGACCTGCGATCTAATCCAAAACCTGAGCGCCTATCAGCCGTCGCCGTCGCTCGCCGAGCGCGCCGAGACGTGCGGCGCAACGTTGCGCACAGCGACGCCTGAGGATTACGACGACATCGTCGCCTTTCACGCGCAAGAATTTCCGAATTGGCAGCCTGAGTACGCGCACGTCATCGCCGTTGGCGATGGACAGGACATCCTGTTGGCGCGCGATCAGGCAAGCGGCGCGCTGCTCGGCACGCTGATCATGTTCACGCCGCGCTCGCGGCAAATGCGCGGCGACGTGCTGTGGTGGTCGGAACTAGGCGAGCCGCTCGGCGCGCTCTCGGCAGTTGGCGTGAGCGCGGCAACGCGCGGACGTGGCATCGGTCTGGCGCTGGTGGCAGAAGGGACGCGGCTGCTCAAGGCGAGCGGCGTGCGCATCGCGCACATCGGCTGGACGAACGTGCCGTCTTTCTATGAGCAGGCAGGTTATCAAATTTGGCAGCGTTTTGACGGCGGATGGCGCGCGCTCAGATGAACGGTCAAGCGATAGAAGCCTTGTGGCAGAAAGTGTTGGCAGCGGCGCTGCTCGGCACGGCACGGCAGCCATTCGCCGTGCCGAAGACGGAAGGCGCGCTTGGCGCATTGCTCAGCCAACTTGACGCTTCTGATCCTGAAGGCGCCTTGTTGAGCGCGGCTGCCATTCTGAGTTACGTGCGGCGCAGCGGCGCTGTGCCTACGCCGTTGGGACGCGCCTTGCCGTCGCCTTGTCCGCACGATCCGCAGCCTGCTATGTCGGCTGAAGCTGCTCGGCTGCTGCTGTTTTTCGACGTGAAGCGACCGTACCTGCTGGAAGAATGGTTGCGGCTCGCTTTTGCGCACGGCAAGCGCGTGCCAGAATCTCACGCGCCTGATCTATTGACGCTGAGCGAGCAGACTCAACCTGCGCTCGGCGCGTTGGTGGTCGGCGTGCGCGGACGTTGGCTCGCTACGCAGCTCGGCAAGTGGACATATGCCGCTTTCCAGCTGGATGACGATTCGGCGTGGCGCACAGGCGCGTTCGTCACGCGCAAGACATTTCTGGGCGCGGTACGCTTGCTTGAACCTGAGCGCGCGCGCCAGCTCTTGGCAGAGACGTGGGAACGCGAGCCTGCGCAGCAGCGCGCCGATCTGCTCGATGCGCTGATCCACAATCTCTCAGAAGCTGACCTGCCTTTTTTGAGCCAAGTGGCACAAGTTGACCGTGCGCTCGGCGTGCGCGAGCGCGCCAATGGCTTGATCGAGCGCTTGAAACAGACGTCGCCATCGCCTGAGCAGCGCGAAGCTGAGGCGTCGTCGCTCTTCGAGAAGCGCGTTTGGCAAGCCAAAGAAATCGCGCTGCTCGGTCGCTGTGAGCATTCGTGGTCGCTTGCTTTCAGCCAGCGCTTCGCTGCGTACATTGAGTATCTGCTGAAGAACGCGATCGCGCCTAACGGCACGCGCTGGCTCGATAGCAGCTTTCCGACATATTTCGAGCCGCTGCTGGCGCACCTGCATCCTGAGGCGCTTCCGATTGCGACGGCAGCGCTTGAGTCAGTCACGCCTGCCGGTGCTATTGCTTCGCACATTGCACAATGGCAGGCGATAGTGCGTCTGCGCGCCGAGATACACGCTGCATTTTGAGTCCCTGATAGCGTACAAACAAACTTGACTCGCCCTTGCCGCCTGACTATACTCTACTCGCCACAACTTTTTTCTAATGATCCTGATGATGTGAGGCGCGTCACGCCATGATCGAGAACGATTCGCAAGAGACACTTGCGTTCAGCCCTGATTTTCTGGAGTTGCTGCGTTGTCCTGTGGCAGTCCACTACACGGATCGCGGCGACGATCCAGGCAGGTTGCGCTTGGCGCGCAACAACTACTGGCTCATCTGCGATGACTCGGGCTATAAGTATCCGATTGTGGACGGCATTCCGCGCATGATGGTGGAGATCGGCGCGCGTTACAAAGATGTGCCTGAAGATCAGCTGCCGGTGCCGCCGCCTGAAGACGATCTGCCTGAAGCGCCGTCAGGCGCGTAACTGATTCGCTCGTATGCGCGGTCGGGCTTGGCTCTTCGCGGTGTTCATCGCCATCTGGCTCAGCGCCTGCAGCGCTGCTCTAGAGCCAATCGTGCCGACACCGCGTCCAACGCGCACTGCGCTGCCCAGTCCGACGGCGACGATCACGCCGCGCATCAGTCCGACGCCTAGTCCAACGGCGCGTCCGACTTTGCCTGCAGGCGTCAGTCCAACGCCGTTGCTCGGCTTCATACCGACGCGCCTCGCAGAGCAGCCGACTGTCACTGCGCAGGCATTGCCGATCAGCCTGATGCGCATCGGGTACTTCACAGCCGATGTGAACGCCGCGGCTGCCGGCGACGTGATCACGCTCTATTGGTCAGTGCAAGGCGCCGATCTCGCCACGATCTATCGCTTGGAAGGCGATGGCGAGGCTATCGCGCGCGGACAAGCCTGGCGTGTGCCGCGCAACGGCTCACTGCGCGTGGCAGTCCGTCCCAATGCCGATGGTCTGGTGCGTTTTGTGCTGGTGGTGAGCAACGGCGTCGAGGAGATCGCGCAAGAAGTGCGCGTGACGGCGAGCTGCGCGGAAATCTGGTTCTTCGAGCCGTCGCCGAGCGATGCAGGCTGTCCAACAGCGCCTGCCGTGCCGAGCTTGGCGGTCTTTCAGCCGTTCGAGCGCGGCAGCATGTTCTGGTTGGCGGAAGGGCGCACGATCTACGTGCTGTTCAACGATGATCGGTCGCCGGCGTGGCTATCGCTCGCCGATGAATATCGCGACGGCGAGCCTGAGAGCGATCCGAGCCTCAATCCGCCTGAAGGCTTGGCGCAGCCTGTGCGCGGTTTCGGCTTGGCTTGGCGCAGCCGCGAGAACGTACGGCGGCGCCTCGGCTGGGCGACTGCGCCTGAGAGCGCGTTTGAGACGCAATTTCAGCAAGGTGCAGCCGCGTTCTTCCTGCGCGATCGCGACGGTCGCGTCATCGGACTGTATGGCGAAGGCGCGCGTTGGCAGCGGCTGCCGTGAAGGTCAATGCGCCAAAGCTGCCAAGACTGCTGTGTGCGCATCCAAGATGCCGCCGCCTTGCACTGCTTCTGGCACATCCGGAAAAGAGACGGCTGTGGCGCGCAAAATGGCGCGGATCGTGCCTGCGCGTAGACGCGGATTGGCTTCCAGCATCTGCGCGACGACTGATGTGGCAATCGCCGTCGCCACTGATGTGCCGTCCACGTACTGATGCTGCGCGTCAACCAACTTGTATTTGTGAATGCGCGCTTGCAGCGCCGCAAATTGCGCTTCGGTCTCTAGCGCGCACGGCAGGTTGCCCAGACTTAAGTCAGCGCAGCCTGCCGCGAGCAGCGCTTCCGCTTCTGAAAGCGTGCGCGCCTGCAACAGCGGCGCTAACCAGCGCGCCTCACGCGCCATGCTGGAATACGGTAAAATCGGCGAGGCGATCCAGCGCGCTGCGGTCAGAATCTCAGGCTTGGGCGTGCCGTCATAAGCGACGCCATAGTTGTGATGGTAAGGCTGCCAACAGGTCACGTCGGTCGTGTTGTGATCGTCCACGCCGCCGACCGTGAGCGCCTCAGGCGCGCTGGCAGGCGGCAGCAGCTGCGCCGTGCCGCTGTTGCCTGCCGCGCAGATTGTCAGCACGTTCTCATCGTATAGGATACGAATGGCGGCGTGGAGCGGATGATCAGGATCGGCGGACGGAAAATCGCCGCCGACCGAGATGCTGCACAGCCGCACGTTGTAAGCGCGATGATTCTCGATCAGCCATAGCAAGCCGCGCAGGATGTCATGCTCTTTGATGTTGTTCTGAAAGTCGCTGACCTTGATCAAGAGCAGCTGCGCGCTGTGCGCCAGACCGCGATACTTGCCGTGCGACGTGCGACCGTCGCCACAGGCGATCACGCTCGTCATCTGCCCGTGCCAGCTCATCAGGTGGTCGTGAAAAAACTTATCGCCGCTGATGACGCGCCGCGTGACGGCGTCCACGTGCGCGATGATCCGTCCGCGCAGGTCAGGATGCGGATAGAAGCCTGAGTCGAGGAACGCGATCACCACGCCGCGTCCGCTGAAGGCGCCGTGCGCGCCAAGCCGCGTCTGGATCGGCAGCACCTCAGGCGGCTCGCCCGTGTGCGGAAAGTTGACCGTGAAGAGCGGCATGTGAGCGTTTCAGCCGTCTTTACAGACGCACAATGCGCGCGCGGCTCGTCAAGCCATTCGCCGCAACAGACGCCGTGGCATTGCGCGTATCGATCAGCAAGTGGCTGTTCTCAACGATCCATTGATAGTCGTAAGCAGAGTGATTGGTGACAATCACGACGCAATCGGCGCTGCGCAGCCATTCGGCGGTCAGCTCGACGCTCTGCATCGTCTTCTCATGCTCTAAGCGCAGGCTCGGCACGAATGGATCGTGATAGCTGACCTGTGCGCCGCGCTCGCTGAGCAACTGGATGATATCCAGCGCTGGCGATTCGCGCACGTCGTCCACATCGCGCTTGTAGGCGACGCCTAGCACGGCAATTCGCGCGCCGCGCACAGCTTTTGAGTCGTCGTTGAGCGCATCTGCCACTTTGTTCACTACATAGCGCGGCATGGATGTGTTCACTTCGCTCGCCAGTTCGATGAAGCGCGCCGTGTAATTGAGCGTCTTGAGCTTCCAGCTCAAGTAGAGCGGATCGATTGGAATGCAGTGGCCGCCGAGTCCGGGACCTGGGTAGAATGGCATGAAGCCGAACGGCTTAGTGGCGGCTGCGCTGATGACTTCCCAAACGTCCACGTCCAGCTTATCGCACATCAGCGCCATCTCGTTGACCAAGCCGATGTTCACGGCGCGGAAAGTGTTCTCCAGCAATTTGACCATCTCAGCGGCGCGCGCCGAGCTGACTGGCACAACTTGCTCAGCGACGGTCGTGTAGTAGGCGCAAGTGACCTCGCGACATGCCTCAGTGAAGCCGCCGACGACTTTCGGCGTGTTTTTGACGCCGTATTGCTTGTTGCCCGGATCAATGCGCTCAGGCGAGAAGGCGATGAAAATGTCCTCGCCGGGCTGCAGACCTGCCTGACGCATACGCGGCACCAGAATCTCTTCGGTGGTGCCGGGATAGGTTGTGCTTTCCAAGACGACCAACATACCTGGATGCGCGACAGCGGCTACGGACTCAGTTGCGCTGATCACGTAAGACATGTCAGGGTCTTTGGTTTTGCGCAGCGGCGTTGGCACACAGATGCTGACGATATCAGCTTGGCGCAACGCCGCGTAGTCAGCTGTAGCGTGGAAGCGCTGTTGGCGGACGATCTCAGCCACGTCGGCGCTCGGCACGTCGGACACATAGCTCTGACCGTCGTTGAGCAAGGCGACCTTCTTGGTATCTAGATCGAGTCCGATCACTTTGAAGCCTGCCTGGGCGAAGGCGACCGCCAAAGGCAAGCCGACATAGCCTAAACCGATGATGCCGATCAGAGCAGAGCGGTCGTGAATGCGTTCGAGGAGTTGTTGTTTGTACATGAGGATAGCTCTTTTCCTGTTCTCAAACGCCTCGATTATAGCCAGAGGTCGCCTTGGCTTCAACGCTAGACAGACAAAGCGCGAGGAGCGCCAACGCATTCAGTTGACGCTCCTCGCATTTACAGCGACCCCGACGGGGTTCGAACCCGCGATCTCCGGCTTGACAGGCCGGCGTGTTAACCGCTACACTACGGGGCCATGTTGCCGCGCCACAGCGCAGGTAACACGCTCAAATATAGCAGAAGCGGCAACGCTGTGCAAGGGGCAATTTGCAACCTAAATTAGACACGCTCATTTCACAGGCGCGCCTTGCCAACCTCACCCCTGAGCGGCACAATAGGCACAATTGGGATATTATAGTTACGCTGTGCGTATATACAAGCTGTTCAATCGCGACTAAACTTATCAATTGAGAGCAAGTGCATTGCCGCACACTCGGCGCTCAGGAGTAGCAATTGTGCTAAAAGTTCTGGTTGTTGACGACGATCCTGCCATTCGCTTGGTGACGAAGCGGCTGCTCCGCTTGTTGAAATGCGATGTGTACGAAGCGAAAGACGGCGTGGAAGGCGAGGCGATCGCGCTGGAGCTGCAACCTGACCTAGTGCTGCTGGATATCATGATGCCCAATCAGGATGGCTATGAGACCTGCATTCGCTTGCGCGCCGCTGGCTTCGATCGTCCGATTCTGATGTTCAGCGCGCTGCTGCGCAATAACGAGCGCGCTTACGCCTTGCAAATCGGCGCTAACGAATACGTCCAAAAGCCGATCACGCGCGAAATTCTCAGCCGCTATCTCAATCTCGATCAGTATAACAGCGCCAGCGCTACCGTCGGCTGAGAGACAACGTATTACGCGCTTCGCCTTTTCATGCGTATAATCCATGAAACGCGGCTAGTGAAAAGGCTTAGAGCTATGAACCGATTCGCACGCAGCGCGCTCGTGCTTATGTTATTGGCGCTGGTTATCAGCAGCGCGCCGCTCAGGGCGCACGCTCAGGGCGATCTGTTGCCTATTGCTGTCATTCAAGACGATGAAGGCGGTGTGCAACGCTTGCAAGGTGAAGTTGCCTACACATCGCTGCGCTTCGCGCTCTTCTCGCCCGATCCATACGTGATCATGTTCAACCTCTCAGAGTACATCCGCAACGGCGGCTTCGTGGCAGAGCGCACGAATGTGCCAAGCGACGCGCAAGCGCTAGGGCGCGTCACCAGCGATCCAAGAGTCTCGCCTTTTACCTATGAGCTGCTGCTGCCCAAGGCGCCGCTCGGCGTGCCGACCGCCTTCGGCACAGGCGAGGTGCGCGTCTACCTGATCGCGCTGATCTCCAACTTGCTCGGCGATCCGTTTCTGAGCGAGCGCGAATATTTCGGCGCGTATCGCTCTGCCGTCATCACTACTGAGCGCCTGAAGCACGGTAAGCTGCTGCTCTTCGCAGAAGACGGGCGCGGCGTCTTCCCTTCAGGGCGCGGCGCAGATGGCGTGCTGTTCACAGCCGACGATCCGCTTGTGCGCCTGCCCGATGGCTACACGTTGGTTGAGATCGGCAGCGAGCCATTCGTCTTCAGCCGTCCGCGCCAAGCTATTGTGGATTTGCTGGAAGCGCCTTATGCCGTGCAGGATGATTTCTCTGAGCAAGGCTATCTGGAAGCTTTCGACAACCTGATCGCGCTCTTGGAGCAGAAATACGCCTTCAGCGAGTACTACGGCATTGATTACGATCAGTTGCGCGCTGAACTGCGTCCGCGCGCGCAGCGCGTCAATAACCGCGAGACGTTCCTGCAGCTGCTCTATGACCTAGTGCGCTACTTTCCTGATGGACATATTGGCATCAATAACGTGCCTGATAGCGCGATTCGCGCTGCGCTCGGCAGCGTCGGAATCTGGGCGCAATTGTTGGACGACGGACGGCTGCTCGTCTACCGCCTGCTCGAAAATTTGCCTGCCGCGCGCGCAGGCTTGCAAGTGGGCGCTGAGATTATTGCCGTGAACGGCTTGCCCGTCGCTGAGGCGCTCGCCAAAGTGCAGCCGTTCAGCAACACAGGCATTGCCACGCCGTATAACCGCC
>DAOTWB010000187.1:0-5761 GCA_034436235.1 Anaerolineae bacterium | reverse complement strand
ACAGCGAACTGCACCTTGCTATCCTTGCTGAGGAAGACTCTCGACCAGCGCATTAGGTGCAACATGCTCAAGCGAATCGGTCTGGTGTTGCTGATAAGCGTCATTATCGGAACAAGTGCATTCGTCCTCTGGGCAGCGACGCCGAGCGGCGCGCTGATGCCTGAGGCACTCGCCGCGCTTGAATCGGACGCGCAAGTGCAAGTGACGCGCGACGGCGTCCTGACCTTCGCGCCGCGCACTAAGACGCCTACGGCAGGCTTCATTTACTATCCCGGCGGTCGTGTGCAGGCTGAGGCATACGCGCCGACGGCGCGCGCCTTGGCAGAAGCAGGCTATCTTGCCGTGATCGTGCCGATGCCGCTCAATCTCGCCATCTTGAACGTCAACGCCGCCGACTCGATCATCGCGCAATATCCCAACATCCGCGCATGGGCAATCGGTGGGCATTCTTTAGGCGGTGCCATGGCAGCGCGCTACGCTGCGCAAAACGTCGGCAAGGTGCAAGGTCTAGCGGTCATCGCCAGCTATCCTGAAGGCAGCATGGATATGTCAGCGCGGACAGATTTAGCGGTCAGCGTGATCTATGGCACGCGCGACGGCTTGGCATTGCCTGAGCAAGTGGAAAGTGCGCGTCCGCTCTATCCTGAGTCGGTCGTGTTCGTACGGATCGAAGGCGGCAATCACGCGCAGTTCGGCTGGTATGGCAAGCAAGATCGCGATCAGGACGCTGCGCTCAGCCATGCCGAGCAGCAAGTGCAGGTGAACGCAGCGCTCATGGCGCTCATGGCGCGCATTGCGCCGCAGGACTAGGCGGGAAACCAGACGCTTCCGCCGCCATCTACAAAAATGGTCTGACCTGTCAGGTAGCTGCTCAGCTCAGAGGCGAGGAACAGCACGACGCGCGCCACTTCGTCGGCTGTGCCAAGCCGCTTGAGGATGATGGTGCGCGCAATGGCGTCGTAATCGCGGGCAGGCTTGCCGTCGTCCGCCTCGGCATCCGTGTTGATGGCGCCGACGGCGAGCGCGTTGACCAAAATGCCATATTCGCCCAGCTCTAAGGCAAGGTTGCGCGTCAGTTGGAGCAGCGCGGCTTTGCTGGCGCCGTACGCACCTTTATTGGCGAGCGCGAAGACGCCCAGATTGCTGCTGATGTTGATGATCCTGCCCCAGCGCCGCGCGCGCATATACGGCGCGCAAAGTGCGCTCAGGCGCGCCGCCGCGACCAAGTTCGCGTTGAGCGCCGTCCACCATTGCGCGTCGCTCGTCTCCAGCAGCGGCGCCGTGATGTTCACGGCGGCATTGTTGACCAAGATATCTACGCTGCCGAAATGTTCAGCCGCCTGCGCCACGATCCGCTCCAGCGCAGCCGCGTCGCTCACATCGGCGCGGAAGACCAGCGGCGCGCGTCCATACGCAGCCGTGAACGCCGCTTGAGTCGGCTCTAGCGCCATGTGACGGCTGAACAGGACGAGATCGGCGCCTGCTGCCGCCAATAGATGTGCGGTCGCCGCGCCGATGCCTTTGCTGGCGCCGCTGATGAGCGCCGTCTTGCCTGAGAGATCGAGCAGCGCGGCGGCACTCACAGCATCTTTTCGCTGATGATGTAGGTCGCCGTGGCGGCGTTGGTCGCCAGCGGCACGTTATGCACGTTGCAAATGCGCAGGAGCGATTGGATGTCAGGATCGTGCGCCTGCGCTGCCAATGGATCTACGAAGAAGAAGACGGCTGCCACTTGTCCTGTGGCGACCAGCGCCGCGATTTGTGCGTCGCCGCCGAGCGGACCGGACAACATACACTGCACAGGCAAGCCGCATTTCTCGTGGATGAGCTTGCCTGTGGTCGCTGTGGCGATCAGGCGATAGCGGCTGAGTCGCTCGCGATTTTGCAGGGCGAAGGCGATCATATCCGCCTTTTTGCCGTCGTGAGCGATCAGCGCGATGGTCTGCTCGGACAAGGCAGCCTCTAGAGTTCTCGCAAGGCAGCCAGATAGGTATCGAGCGCCGCTTGCAAGTCGCCGAGCCGCATGTGCGTATCGCCCAACAGACGGCGCACCTTCGGCTCTTTGGGATGCCGCTCAGCCAATTGGCGCAGGTCGGCGCGCACTTCTTCAAGGTTTTGCATAGCGTCCACAAGCGCCTGATAGCGCTCTAGGGCAGGCAAGAGCTGCCCTTGTGCCACTTGCTGGCGCGCCTGCTGCAGCGCGACCGTCAGCTCAACCTTGCGGACGGGCAGCGGCTCAGCGACGCGAGCGGCTTGCTCTGCGGCGGCGCGCTCCGCTTCGTGACGCTCGACGACGGCAGGGTCTAGCTTGCCTGTTGGCGCCAGCCACTCTGGGCGCTCAATGGCGACAGGCTCGATGATAGGCGGCTCAACGGGCGCGGCAGGCGTCTCTTCAGGCAGACCTTCCGCCAGCGCTTCCAGCCAGCTCAGCTCTTCAGGCAGCGCGGCGCTGGTCTTAGCAGACGGCGCCGTCATCTCGGGCTGCATTTCCAGCAACCAAGACGGGATATCGCTCGTTGTGATAGGCTCAGCAGGTTCAGCAAGCTCAGGTTCAGGCGCAGGCGCCGCGACAGCGCTTGGCGGCGCCGCGATGACGCTCTCGGCGCGCTGCAGCGCTTCCAAATACCACAGCGGAATGGTCTCGTCGCCGGCGAGCCGCCGATCGTATTCCTCATTGAAATACTCGGCAAGGTCGTCCACTTCTTCGGGCGAGCTTGGCTTGATCATGCGCTCGATCTCCTGCGGATCGAGATCGAGGCTCGCCTCAGGCACTTGCGGCAACGGACTTTGCGGCGGGATGAAATCTTCGCCGAATTCTAGGTCGAGATCGGCGGCGGGCTCTTCGATCAGCCATGTCGGCAGGTCTTCGGGCGGCGTGGGCAGCTTAATCTCAAGTTCGAGCGTGGCGCGCGCCGCCGGCAAGGTCGGGTCTACCACAGCTTCGCTCAGCCAATCAGGCAGCGAAGTGGCAGGCTCGGCAGGCGGCACGTCAGATAAAACGTCCTCTGTCTCAGCATCGCGCGTCTGCATCAGACTGCCGAGCTGCTCAGTCAGCCATGCTTGCACTTCGCGTGGATCGTCCGAGAGTCCGCCTGCCTCAATCGGCGAGATGGTCTGCGCAGGCTCAGGCTCGGCGCTCAGCGAATCGAGCCAGGCGAGCGCCTCATCAGGCGTCATGCTCTCAACGATAGGCGGCTCAGCGCTCACCTCGCCAATGGCGTCTATCGAAGGTTCGCCAAGGCTGGCGAGCCATGCCATTGGATCGTCAGCGGCTTGCCCTGAAGATAGCGTTTCCAACCACGCCATTGGATCGTCAGCAGGCACGGCTGATTCTTGCTGCGCAGCTGGTTCAGGTTGAGCAGACGACTCAATAGCGCGCGCGCTGGCGCTGAGCGTGCCTGCGCTGAACGGATCGAAATCGGTGTAGCCGGGCGCCGTGATCTCAGCCTCAGCGCTTGGCAATGGCACGTCCAGATCGGCGGCGGTGATCAGCTCCTCAGGATTCGCGCCCTGCCGACGCGCCAAGCTCTCAAGCCAAGCCATTGGATCCATGCCGCCGAGCGGATCGTCGGCGCTGGATAGCGCAGGCTCAGGCGCAGACGGCTCATTTGATGCCTGCGGACGCGGACTCTCAGCAGGCAGCTCAGCGGACGGCAACGGCACGTCCAGATCGGCGGCGGTGATCAGCTCCTCAGGATTCGCGCCCTGCCGACGCGCCAAGCTCTCAAGCCAAGCCATTGGATCCATGCCGCCGAGCGGATCATCTGCATTGGATAGCGCAGGCTCAGGCGCAGGCGGCTCATTTGATGCTTGCGGACGCGGACGCTCGGCAGGCTGTTCAGCGGACGGCAACGGCACGTCCAGATCGGCGGCAGTGATCAATTCCTCAGGATTTGCGCCTTGCCGACGCGCCAAGCTCTCAAGCCAAGCCATCGGATCCATGCCGCCGAGCGGATCGTCTGCATTGGATAGCGCAGGCTCAGGCGCAGGCGGCTCATTTGATGCTTGCGGACGCGGACGCTCGGCAGGCTGTTCAGCGGACGGCAACGGCACGTCCAAATCGGCGGCAGTGATCAATTCCTCAGGATTCGCGCCCTGCCGACGCGCCAAGCTCTCAAGCCAAGCCATTGGATCCATGCCGCCAAGCGGATCGTCTTCAGGCTTGTTAGTGCCTTCGCCATTTGGTGGAAGTGTCATGCCATATGCCTCTCAAAAATGCGCGCAGCGCGCTCCGCGCTCACTGATCCTCGAACAATGCCTAAAATTAGCATACTACCGATCACTCAACGTTGCCAAAACGTTTGCGCTTCCAAGCTGGCGGCTTGCGGAAAGTGAAGGTCAATGGCTCGTCATCGGCGTCAGCTTGCGCGTCGCTCGGTTGCGCCTGTGTAGTATCAGCTGAAACGGACGATGCCGCAAGCGGCGGCTCAGCGGCAGGCTCGGCAGGCGCAGCTAGCCAATCGGGCGTGAAATCTTCGAGCGTTGCTTCGCTATCCGCAGTCGCCGCGCGCTTGGCGAAAATATCGGCGAGCCACGTCTCATCAGCCGACTCGGCGAGCGCTTCCGGCGGCGTCACAGGCTCAGCGGACTGCGTTGTATCGCTTGCGAGGACATCGGCGAGCTGTGTCATCTCAGGCGGCTCAGCGAGCGCAGCCAGCCAATCGGGCAAGCTATCAGGCGAAAGCACGCCGGTATCGCCTGTCGGTCGCGGCGCATTGGCGGCGCGGCGCGCCTGCTCGAGCAACCTATCGAAGGCTTGATCTGCCTCAGCCGCTAGCGATGCCGTCTCGCCTGCTGGTCGCTCAGCCTCGATCAGCCATTCAGGCGCTTCCGCGTCCTCAACCAACACGTCGCCTGTCTCGAGCCAATCTTCTGCTTCGGCGGACGGCGCGAGCGGCGGCAACGCGGCTGACTCAGGCTCGAAGGCGAGCAGCCATTCGTCCTCAAGCACGACTGCGTCAGGCGATGGCGCAGGCGCGCTCGGCGCGTACTCGCTCAGCTGCTCCAGCGCTGCCGCTGCGCTCAGCGCATCGGCAATTTGTGCCACGCTGCGCGGCACGCCGCTCTCAGGCTGCTCTTCCGATGTGACCAGATTGCCCGTCGCGGCGATCTGCGCCTCAAGCTCAGCCAAGTCGGACTCGTCCAGCTCGACGTGCGGCGCAGGCGGCTCCGGCACAGGCTTCAATCCAAACTCGGACAGCCACGCCAGCGGATCGGCTTCGATGGCTGCCAACTCGTCGGTCTGCAGGCGCGGCTCGACGGCGGCAGGCGCGCTCGGCAGCTCGGCATCGCCGGCTAGCCAATCCAAGTCGAACGCCGCTTCACTTTCGGCGACCTCAGGCTGCGCTTGCTCAGGCGCGCCGCTCAGCCAATCTAGGTCGAATGCTGCTTCACTTTCGGCGACCTCAGGCTGCGCCTGCGCGCTCTCGGCGATATCAGGCGCGCCGCTCAGCCAATCTAGGTCGAATGACGCTTCACTTTCGGCGACCTCAGGTTGCGCTTGCTCAGGCGCGCCGCTCAGCCAATCCAAGTCGAGCGCCGCTTCCTGCTCGGCGACCTCAGGCTGCGCCTGCACACTCTCGGCGATATCAGGCGCGCCGCTCAGCCAATCCAAGTCGAGCGCCGCTTCCTGCTCGGCGACTTCAGGCTGCGCCTGCGCGCTTTCAGCGATATCAGGCGCGCCGCTCAGCCAATCCAAGTCGAGCGCTGCTTCAGTCTCAGCGACCTCAGGCTGCGCCTGCGCACTTTCGGCGATATCAGG
>DAOTWB010000186.1:0-7132 GCA_034436235.1 Anaerolineae bacterium | reverse complement strand
TAGAAGCGGCGGAGGTACACCCGAACCCATCCCGAACTCGGCAGTTAAGTCCGCCAGCGCCGATGGTACTGATCTGGCGACGGATTGGGAGAGTAGGTCATTGCCAAGCCCTGCTGCGCAGCTCTGCGCCGCGCGCGCGTTTATGTGCCTGATGCTTCATTCCTCTTTTGCGCTTGCTACGCTACAATCGCTGCAGCTGCCCAATGGAACGTGGAGCTACACAGATGAAATTTAGCGCGCGCCACCTTCTCGGACTGGTCTATTTGCTGTGCTTGAGCGCGTGTGCGCCTGCGCTCAGCACGCCCACTGCCGCAGTGATCATCTTGACGCCTACCGACACTCCCACGCTCACATCAACGCCTACTGCTACGCTCACGCCGTCGCGCACGGCGACCGCCACATCTACCAACACAGCGACCGCGACTGCCACACTCACGCCTACCGCTACGCTCACGCCATCGCGCACGGCGACCGCCACCGCCACCTTCACGCCGCTGCCTGTCGTGGGAAAAATGGCTGATGATACGTGGTCAATTGTGGTCAATCGCATACGCGAAGCCGATGCAATCGGTGGCAAGCGTCCTCAGTCGCCTGCGCGCACTTTCCTCGTGATGGACGTGACCATCGCGAACAACGCCGCTGAGCGCCGCTGCTTATACGATTACGATCTTCAGCTCTATTACATGAGCGGGCAGAACGAGTCTATCACCAACATTCCAAATCGCGATTACACTGTGGACGAACTCAAAAAGATCGATCCTGCCTATCAAGAGATTGACTTTGTGAAGCCAAACGTCTTCTGGGTGCGCGCTTTTTGTGTCGAGGCAGGTGACAGTCGCAAGAGCGTGCTAGTTTATGGCGTGCTAGAGGACTGGGCAGCGAGCATCTTGCGTTTTGGAGAGCGCAATGGCGCAGAGATCAGGCTTTGTCTGCTGCGCAAAGATCAGGTCGCCAATGGCTTCCGTGACGTGACCATGCTCACGCAGTGCCACTTCAGCTTTGATTGGGAACAAACTGCTGAGGTGATTCTGCCGCCTGATCAAGGCTTTTTCTACGCTGAGGATGTCTCCATCAGCAATTGCGACTCAAAATTCCCGACGGTCGTCGAGCGCGGCACAAACGTCGCGCAGCTGCCTAAGGTGAAAATCGCCGTAGACAACACATGGACGAGCATGGCAGCTATGGTGCCGCCATTGCATCCCATTTTACAAGCGCCGATCAGCTTTGCACGATTTGTATCATTTCTCGAAGAGCGCCGCCGCATCACTGACGGTCAGCCTTGGATCACGATCACCAACAATCTTTCGAAGCAAGTGCCGAGCGGCGTAGACGCCAAATATCGTTTCATCTGGCAAGAAGTGGAGCTGCTGGGCAACATCATCGTGTATGTGAACGCCGATGAAGGCTACAACATCTACACGTTACGCGTGCCTTACGCGATTCGCGGTCACATTCGTCCCAGCATCCAGACGATCTACGAGCGCGCTTGCGCGAACTAGCGTGGAGACGCCATGAGAAGGCTAATTCCTATTGTGATCGTCTTCGTGCTTATCTGTCTTGCCTTCACGGCAGGCGCGATGAACAGCCTTGTGCTGCCCAGCTTGATTCAGCCTGCACAGGGACGAGCGTTTTCAACGCAAACCGTGATCAACAGCGTCAGACCGCTCGGTCAGCTGACCACATATGAAGCGCAGTTCGCCAAAGCAGGCGTGTCAGTCTCGTTGCGTTGGGGCGTTGCAGGCACGTGCTATGTTGGCGCCAAGCACGCTGTGCAAGGCACTGTGCGCGCAGCGATTGATCTCACCAAGCTCAGCGAGCAGGATATTACCTACGATCAGAGCGCGAAGCGGCTCATTTTGAGCTTACCATCGCCGACGGTCGCCGCTTGCTCGGTTGATGAAATCATTCAGTACGATACCTTTGGCGCGACGCCTTTGTGCAACGTGAGCTATGATGAGTTACGCCAAGTGGCGCAGTACATCGCTATCAACAATTTTCGCGACGAAGCGCAGCGCAGCGGATTATTAGAGCGCGCTCAGAGCCAAGCCAAGGCTCTAGTTGAGAGCTTCTTGCAGACGCTGCTCAGCAACCTGCCCGACCAAGCAGACGCGAGCGTCACAGTCCAATTCATACCTGCTGACCAAGTCACTTATGATCGCACTTGCCAACCGAGTCTGCCGCTCGGCTGGACGTACGACGCTGAGAGAAATATCTGGCAGCGCAACTGACGCCGTGATGCGCGCCTTCGATCTATCATAACTTTGCACAGTCTTGCGCAGATTGAGAATTGACATTCCGACCGCGCAACTCTACGATTCCACTAGCCGAATATTGCACGCGAGAGCCTTTCCGATGGTTATGGATGAAAAATCAGCGCAAGTTCTGGAGCTGCCCAAGATTTTGGAGCAGCTGGTGCGCTATGCCAGCTTCTCAGGCGGCGCCGAGCGCATTCGCGCCTTGCGACCGACGAGCGACCTGCGCGAAGCGCTTGATTGGCAGCGCGAGACCGCTGAGGCAGTCGCGCTCTTTCAACTCAGGAGCGATATCACGCTCGGCAGCGTGCGCGACGTGCGCGAGGCAGTTGGACAAGCGGCGCGCGGCATCATCCTTGAGCCAACTACGCTGCTCGATATTCGCGGCACGCTGCGCCGCGCCACAACGCTCAAGCGCACGTTCGCACGCCTGCGCAACCAATTTCCCACGCTCGCCAGCATCGCTGAGCGCCTTGAAGAATGCGCCGCTTTGCAAGGCGAGATCAGCCGCGTCTTGGATGATGCAGGCAACGTGAACGATGCCGCGTCGCCGAAGCTGGCGATCATCCGTCGCGAGATGCGCGTCGCCACAGAGCGCCTGCAGAGCCGTTTGAACAGCCTGATCAGCAACGCCAACTACGCCAAATATCTGCAGGAACAGCTCGTGACGCAACGCAACGGACGTTACGTCCTGCCGCTGCGCGCCGAACACAAAGGCAAGATTCCCGGCATCGTCCACGATCAGTCGTCCAGCGGCGCCACGCTCTTCATCGAGCCGCTGGTGACCGTTGAGCTGAACAATGCCGTGCGCGAGCTGCAACTGGCTGAGGAAGATGAAATCCGCCGCATTCTGCGCGAGCTGAGCGCACTGGTCAGCCATGAAGGCGAGTTCATCACGCGCACTGTGGAAGGTCTGGCGCATCTCGACCTGATCTTCGCCAAAGCGCAGTACGCCATTGCGTTGCGCGCCACAGCGCCAAAATTGGTCGCTTTTCAGCCGCACGCCGATTCGCCGCATCCAGGCTGCACCATCAAGCTGGAAGGCGCGCGTCATCCGCTGCTCGATCCTGAGAAGGTCGTGCCGATTGACCTTGTGCTTGACGAGAAGACCTACGTTTTGGTCATCACCGGACCGAACACGGGCGGCAAGACGGTCGCTTTGAAGACGGTCGGTCTGCTGGCGATGATGGCGCAATGCGGCTTGCACATTCCTGCCAATCCAGGCGCTGAACTCTCGGTCTTCGAAGGCATTTACGCCGACATTGGCGATGAACAGAGCATTGAGCAATCGCTCTCAACGTTCTCAGCGCACATGACCAACACGATCCGAATCTTGGCGCAGGCGACGCCGCGCTCGCTGATCATCCTCGACGAGCTTGGCGCAGGCACTGATCCAAGCGAAGGCGCGGCGCTGGCGCGCGCGATCCTGCTGCACTTGCTGGAGCGCGGCATCACCACGCTCGTCACAACGCACCATCCTGAGCTGAAGACGTTCAGTCAGCAGCACGCAGGCGTGCGCAACGCCAGCGTCGAGTTCGATCTGCAGACCTTGCGTCCAACTTACCGCTTGATCGTTGGCATTCCTGGACGCTCTAATGCACTCGCCATCGCAGCGCGGCTCGGCTTGCCTGAGTCGATCATCAACACGGCGCGCGGCATGATCGGCGTGGAAGAGCTTGTGACCGACGACCTGCTCGACGAGCTGCAGCAGACGCGCGAAGAGACGCGCCGTGCGCGTGAAGCGGCGCTCGCGCAGCGCGAAGAGGCAGAGCGGCTGGTGCGCGAGCTGCGTCAGCGCCTTGAAGATGCCGAGCGCGAGCGCCTTGACGTGCTGGCACAGGCGCGCCGCACTGCCGAGCGCGAGCTGGAGAACGTCCGCAAGGAGATACGCAAGCTGCGCCATGCGCTGCAAAATGCAGGACAATCGGCGGAAGCGGTCAAACGCTTGGAAGCAGCAGCCTTTGAAGTTCAGCCGAACCTTGAAGCGCCTGCCATCAGCGCGCCAAGCCTGCCAATTGCTGAGGACGCGCCGCCGACCTATCGGCTGGGCGAGACGGTCTGGGTGCTGCCGCTCAAAGCGGAAGGACAGATTGCTGAGATCGGCGCGACGGACGTTGAAGTGACGGTCGGGCGTTTGCGCGTGCGCGCCAAATTCGATGAGATCGAGCGGCGCGGCAAAGACGGCAGCGCTGTGCGCGAGAAGCGCCGCGAGAAGCTGCCTGAGCGCGGACCGTCGCCCGGCTTGGAGCTGGACTTGCGCGGCGCGCGCGTTGAGGAATCGCTGGAGCGCGTTGAGGAATACCTTGACGCTGCCTATCTAGCAGGCTTGCCATTTGTGCGCATCATTCACGGCAAAGGCACAGGCGCGCTGCGCAAAGCAATTCGCGACGCGCTCAACGGACATCCGCTGGTCAGCAAGTATCAGCGCGGCGAAGAGAGCGAAGGCGGCGATGGCGTCACAGTGGTCAATCTGATCAGCATGAGCTGATCGAATTGACAGACGTACAGATGATGAATTTCTGCTCATCTCAGCGAAGCATAAATGTGAAAAGCGTCATCAACGCTTTGTTCAGCATCTCTCAAGCCGTCTCTTTTGATGGCACGGATCGCGGCGTTATAATCGGCATCAGTTAAAGATTTAACGCCTATAGATTTTCCCCACTATAGAGTTAGCGAGAATGCCCACCGCGTGTGGGCATTCTTGTTTGATAGCCTAGCCGCGCTCAGCAGGATCAGCTATAATCGTAGTGTTAATCTGAACGGAAAAGGTAAGAGACAACGCATGATTGACGTGAACGATCTGCGCAAAGGCGTCACTTTCACCATAGATGGTGCAATTTATCGCGTCTTGGAGTACTCGCATCACAAGCCTGGTCGCGGCAATGCCACCATCCGCACCACGCTGCGCGACCTGCGCACCGGCGCCACCATTCAGCGCACTTTCACCTCTGGCGACCGCGTGCAGGATATCCGCGTGGAGAGCTTCCCTGTCGAGTTCCTCTACAGCGACGGCGAGATGCTGCACTTCATGAACACCACGACCTTTGAGCAGTACGAATTGCCTGCCAGCATCTTCGGCGATGACGTGCTGTATCTGTATGAGAACATGCAGCTCTCGCTCAGCAGCTATGAAGGCGAGATCATTGACTACGAGCTGCCGACCACAGTTGAACACGAAGTGGTTGAAGCGGAAGTAGCAGTGGCAGGCAACACAGCGACTGGCGCCACCAAAAAAGTGACCACCCAAACAGGTCTGCAGGTGACTGTGCCGCTCTTCGTCAACGTCGGCGATAGAATTCGCGTGGATACGCGAGATGGCAGCTACATCACGCGCGTCTAGTTGAGGATGCTTCGATGAAGACTCCAGCTGGCAAGGAATGCCCTGAATATCACGCCGATTTCCATCGCGGCAGGCGCGTGCAAGAATGCCGCTTGATCAAGCGCAATCCGCATAGCGCGCCTTGGCATCCTGGCGATTGCAGCCGCTGCAGCGTGCCTGACATCCTTCGGGCGAATGCCAGCGAGTCTTTACGGCTGACCTTGCAAGTGAAGCCCGGCTTCTTGGGCATCGGTCGCACGTTGGTCGTGAGCGCCTTCTGCGAAAAGCACAAGGCTGCCATTGACGATCCTTACGTCGGTTGCGAAGCGTGCAACGCCGAACGTCCCGGCGTCTCGCTCTTCTTGGACGCGCTGCGCAACACGGACGGCGAATGATCAAAGTCGTCCTGCTCGATCTAGATGCCACGCTGATCCGTGTGCAAACTGAGATCTTCGTGCGCGAATACGTCCGCGCACTGAGCGCGACGCTCGCCGAGGCGCTTCAGTTGCCCGCTGAGCGTTGCGCGCAAGCCTTGCGCAGCGCCGCGCAAGCTGTGGTCGCCGATCTCGATCCGAGTTGCGGCAATCGCGCCGTGTTTGAGCGCAGCCTCGCCGAGTCGCTCGCCATGCCGCTGGCGCCGCTCCGCGATGTCTTTGCGCGCGCGCACGCAGCAGTCTATCCATCGCTCGCGCCGCTCGTCGCGCCTGAGCCTGCCGCGCTGCCGCTCTTGGAGTATCTCTTGAGGCGCGAGATCGCCTTCGCCGTAGTCACCAATCCCGTCTTCTCGCTTGAGGCGATCCGTCAGCGCATGGTCTGGGGCAATTTACCGCTTGATCTGCCATACGCGCTGATCACAAACCTTGACGAGCTGCACTTCGCCAAGCCGCATCCGCATTTTTATGAGGAAGTCCTAGCGCGCATCGGCTTCGAGCCTGATCAGGCGATCATGGTCGGCGATGATTTTCAGAACGACATCGCGCCTGCGCAGGCGGTCGGTATGCACGCCTACTGGATAAACGAAGAGCGGACGCTGCGCGACTTCGCCGCTGAAGTTCAGGACGGCTTGCTGGAGCGCTTGGCGCGGCAGCCTGTGGACTCAGATCGGCGCGCTCAGATCGTGCCGCGACTCTTGGGCAATACGGCGGCGCTCTTCGGCATGGTGGATGCCACGCCGCCGCACGCTTGGCAGATGCGCCCTGAGCCGAACGAGTGGACGCCGCTCGAAGTGGTGCATCATCTGCGCGTGAGCGAGCGCGACGTGCAGCGACCGCGCCTGATGCGCATCGCCCATGAGAACAATCCGTTCCTGCCGCCGCCGCCCGAGCCGTTCCGTCCCAACAGTGTGCAACTGACCGAGACGGCGGACGCGATCGCGGCGGATTTTTGGCGCGAGCGCGCTCAGACGCTAGCGTTTCTGGAGCAGCTGCCGCCTGAGGCATGGTCGCGTCCTGCGCGGCACGCCATCTTCGGTCCGACCACGCTATTGGAAATGGCGCACTTCACAGCGCGCCACGATCGCTTGCATCTGAACCAGCTCTGCCAGACGGTTGGCAAGTGCCAA
>DAOTWB010000185.1:0-3421 GCA_034436235.1 Anaerolineae bacterium | reverse complement strand
GTCAGCGCCTTCGACCGTGCCGAGCAAGTGCAGCACATCACGTGGATTTACGATGAGATCAGCGCGGATGGCGCGCTGCGGCGCACAGTGGCGCCGCTCACGCTGCGCTACGTTTTTCCCGCCGAACTCGACCTGCTGTTGGAGCTGTGCGGTCTGGTGTGCCTTGAGCGCATGGGCGATTACGAAGGCGCGCCGTTTGATGAGAACAGTCCGAATTTGATCGTGTTGGCGACGCACCGAAAGGCTCAGGCATAGCGTGATCAAGCGTCTGTTAATAGTGCTGTGCGCGGCAGTGTGGCTGATGGCAGGCTCAGCAGCGACTCTAGCGCAGCTAATTGACACAAAGGTCTATCAGCCGAGCGGCGCCAATTTCGCCAATCCTGAGCGCGGCTTCTTCATTCAGCGCACGCCTTTGTGGCGCGATGGCGAGCGCATACCGCTTGAATCTGAGGAGCTTGCCGAAGCGCGCGCCGAAGGCATCAGCTTGGTGCGCACCTACTACGTCCTCGACCGCTATTGCGACCGTCCGCTGGATGATTTTGTGCTTGAAGCGTTGTCAGCAAATATGAATACTGCACGCGCCAATGGCTTCAAAGTCATCTTACGTTTCAGCTATAACTTTCCGACAAATGTTGACTACGAGCGCAGCCTTGACGCGCCGCTCGCGGTCGTCTTGCAGCACATCGCGCAACTCAAGCCGACTCTGCGCGCACACACGGATGTCATCGCGCACATGGAAGCAGGTTTTATCGGCGCTTGGGGCGAGTGGCACAGCTCGTCTAATTTGCTGATCGATCACCCTGAGCGCGGCATCAATGCGCCTGCGCGAGCGATCCTATCCGCGCTTCTCGATGCGCTACCTGAGACGCGCATGATCGCCCTGCGCTATCCGCTGCTCAAGCAACAGCTCTTCGGCAGCCAACCGCTGGACGAGTCACAAGTGTTCAGCGGCAGTCCACAAGCGCGCCTTGCCGCTCACGAGGATTGCTTTCTCGCCTCAGAGATCAACTGGGGAACTTATTTGGACGCTGATGACGAGCCGCGCATCGCTCACTTCAAAGCCTATCTGCACGCTGATAATCGCTATGTGGTGCAGAGCGGCGAGACTTGTAACAGCGACGCAGAAGCACGTCCATTCATCGCTTGTGAGAACGCGCTCGCCGAGCTTGCCTACTTGCGCTGGTCGAGCTTGAATCGCGACTATCATCCTGAGGTGATCAGCGCTTGGCAGCGCGAAGGCTGTTTTGAGCAGATCGCGCGGCGGCTAGGTTATCGCCTGCGTCTGATCGAAGCCTCAGCTTTGCGCCAAGCGCATGCTATAGAGGTCAGGCTGACTTTGCGCAACGACGGCTTCGCCAGTCCGTACAATCCGCGCGGCTTTGTGTTAGCGCTGCGCAGCGCGGACGGCGCAGTGCAGCCGCTGCTGTTGGATAGTGTGCCCGATCCGCGCTTGTGGCTGCCCGATGATCTGATCACGCTCTCTATCCGCGCCGCACTGCCCGATAGTCTGCCCGACGGTCGCTATGAGCTGATGCTCAGCTTGCCTGATCCTGAGCCAAGCCTGTCCGCCGATCCGCGCTACGCAATCCGTCTGGCGAATCAAGGCTTGTGGGACGCACGGACGGGCTACCACGCGCTCGATCTGTGGGTGCAGGTTGGCGAGCAGCACTGACGCACAAAAAAGCGCTCGGTCGGTGACCGAGCGCCTGTGCCTATGAGCCTAGAACATGCTCCACAAGTACTGATTGGTCACTTCGTGATGATACTGGATTTCCGCCACTTTGATGACCGAGCCGAGACGACGTGGACAACGATCCGCTTGCATGGTCTTGAGCGCTGTGAAGCGCGCTTGAATCTCTGAGCCGATCAGCTGCTCTACATAGGAGCTGCCGCTGAAGCAGCTGATAGCGTCGTAGATGTTATCGGGCAGGATTGCGCCTTCAGGCACTTGCGCAGGCAACGTGCCTTCCAAGCCTGTTCTGAGCAGCATGTAGAAGGCGAGATACGGATTGGCGTCAGGCGCGATGGAGCGCACTTCAATGCGTGCAGAGCGCTCATTGCCAATTGGGATGCGGATCATTGCGCCGCGATCGATAGGCGACGACTTGATCTCATTCGGCGCTTCATAATGCGGATCGAGGCGACGGTACGCATTCACACTTGAGTTCAGCACAAGGCAGAGGTCGAGCGCGTGATTCAGAATGCGCTTGATGAAATCGTGCGCCATTGGCGAGAGGCTATGCACGCCATCGGCGGCGTAGAACAGGTTCGTGCCGTTCTGCGAGACCGAGAGATTGGTGTGCATGCCGCTGCCGTTCACGCCTGTGACAGGCTTTGGCAGGAAGCTGGCGGTCATGCCGAGCTTGTAAGCGGTCTGGCGGCACAGCAGCTTGTAGAGCTGCACTTGGTCAGCCGCGATGGATGCCTCTGAATAGGAGTAGTTCATCTCGAATTGCGAAGGCGCCACTTCGGGATGATCTTTCTCGTTGGCGAAGCCCATGGCGCGCTGCACTTCCGCTGCGAGGTCAATGAATTGGCGCAACGGACTGGTCGGCAGCGAATGATAGTAGCCGCTCGTGGTCACAAACTCAAAGCGACCTGTCTCGTGGTAGTGCTGCTCGGCGTTTTGACCTTTGAAGATGAAGCCTTCGATCTCATTAGCAGCGTTACAAGTATAACCATGCTGCTCGTACAGCTCTTGCAAGAAACGCTTGAGCAGCGAGCGCATGTCGCCGATGTAGGGCGAGCCGTCACGCTCTAGCACCTCACCGAAGACCAGCACTTTGCCGGGCCCGAAAACATCGGCGGGCAGCCAGTAGAACGCTGACCAATCAATGCCCAGCCGCAAGTCGGACTCAGCTTGCTGCGAGAAGCCGCGAATGGACGATCCATCGAAGGTCAGGTTGTCGGCAGCCTTCAGCAGGAACTTCTTGTCGTAGTCCAGCATGTGCAGGCGACCTTCGAGGTCAGTGAAGCAGACCGTGACCGCCTTGATACGCTTCTCATCGGCAAGGTACTTCATGCGCTCTTCGCGCAGCACGTCCATTGGCGTGCGGTCGAGGCGCTGCTGCTTTGCGGCAAGATTGCGCTCTTCTAGTTCATCGTAGGGAATTTCGAGGAAAACTCGCAAATCGGACATGGACTAGCCTCTCTTGTGAGCATTGGATACCTGCACAAGTCTACGCTAGATGGCAGGTTGCGCATTGGATAAACTGCACGGAATTTTGAGGGCAGTTTATTGGGTAAAGCGTACAAAGCTGAGAGGCTTCACAGCTGTGGATAAACGCGCGCGGCGCAGAGCTGCGCAGCAGGGCTTGGCAATGACCTACTCTCCCAATCCGTCGCCAGATCAGTACCATCGGCGCTGGCGGACTTAACTGCCGAGTTCGGGATGGGTTCGGGTGTACCTCCGCCGCTTCTA
>DAOTWB010000184.1:0-5007 GCA_034436235.1 Anaerolineae bacterium | reverse complement strand
CCAATTCCGCCGAACGGCGCGCTCACCTTCGAATTCGATTATACGATCACTGTGCCAGCAGGCAGCACTTTCTTCTACGTCAGCGAGCCGCTGCCGATGGTCGCCATCTACGATCAGACAGGCTGGCGGCAAGATGTAGCGACCAAAGGTCTGGATTACGCCTACACTGAGACGGCGCTCTACGCTGTGCGCGTGCGCGCGCCGAGCGATTACGGCACATGGTTCGTCGGCACGCTCAAAGGCGCCGAAAATCACGGCGACGGCACGACGACGTATACTATCGTGACCGGACCTGTGCGCAACTTTGTGCTGGTGCAAGTGCGCGGCTGGCGCGTGCTGACCGCGACAGGCGCCAATGTGCCGATCAGCGTGCTGTACAGCGGCGATCCGATCGGCGCGCAAGAGATCGCTGAAATCAGCGCGGTTGCCTTCAACTACTTCGACCGAGTCTTCAGTCCATATCCATATGCTGAGCTGAGCGTGATCGCCATGCGCTTTCCAAGCGGCGGCGAAGAGTATCCGACCTTGATCTTCGTCAATAACGACCGCACGAATGTCTATCGGCGCTTCATCACAGCGCACGAAGTGGCGCATCAATGGTTTTATGGCATTGCAGGCAACGATACATTGCGCCACGCTTGGCTAGATGAAAGCATGGCGCAGATAGCGGGCTATTTGTTGTATAAATACTCAGGCTATGGCGGTGGCAATGCAGCGGAAGAATATTGGTCGCATATTTTGACGTGGTATAATCGCATCACTACTACACGTCCGATTAACACAGCGCTTGAGGACTTCCGCGATTTCAACGATTACATGAGCACAGTCTATGGCGGCGGCGCGGTCTTTTTGCGGCAGCTTGGCGAGCAGATCGGCGACAGTACGTTGATCGCAGGGCTGAGCGCCTACGTGCGACAGGTGAATCTGGGCATTGGCACGCCGCGTATGTTTTTCGACGCTGTGCAAGCGCAGACGGCGCAAGATTTACGTCCGATCTTCTGCGCACGAGTCGGCATTATGTGTTGAGCGCGAAGCATAGCGCGTATGAGTCGCGTCCGCTGAGCGGCGCAGGCTTCAAGCGATGCTCGTCGAGCGGCACGGCGCGCAAGCGCGCAGCGCGGCATATGCTGCGCAACGCGGATAGTTCGGTCAGGCTGTAGGTCGTCAGCAAGAGCCTGCCTGTGTGCTTCAGCCAGCGCGGCGCGCGCGCCAGCGCCGTCCGCCAGATCAGCGGCGCGCGCTCAACGTCCGGATGACGGATCAGGATTGCATCGAAGGCGTGCGGCGCGAAAGCGATTGTGCGCACGTCGCCGTAGATCAGGCAGAGCGCCTTGCTGCGATGGATGCGCCGCGCCGCGCGCAAAGCGATGCGATCCCAATCCACTGCGCAGATGCGCTGCGCGCCTGCAGCGAAATAGGTCGGCACGTCGGCGCAGATGCCACAGCCGAGATCGAGCAGGTGCGTCAGGGCAGGCAATTGCGCCAATAGGCTGCTCAGGCGCGTTGTTTCATCGGCTGCCGCCAAGCCGCGCCTGCCAGTCTAAGATGAACGGATTGGTCTGGCGCTCGCGCGCGATGGTGGTCGTACGTCCGTGTCCGCAAGCGACCGTGTAATCTTCGGGCAAGCTGAGCAGCTGCCTGAAAATTGATTCCATCAGCGTGTTGTGATCGGAGTAAGGGAAATCCGTGCGTCCGACGCTGCCTTCGAACAGGCAATCGCCGCTGAAGACCACTGCGCCTTCGTGCCAGACGTAACTGACGTGACCGAGCGTGTGACCAGGCGTGTGACGCACTTCGAGCGCGCAGGCAGGGAAGGTCAGCCGCTGACCGTGCTGGACGAACAGATCGGGCGTTGGCGCAGGCAATTCATCTTCGCCTGTCCAGTGTTGGACGCGTTCAGGCATCTCTGATAGCAACGGCAGGTCATCGGCGTGCATGTAAATCGGCGCGCCAGTGACATCTTTCACGCCGCGCACGGCGCGCACATGATCCCAGTGCGCGTGCGTGAGCAAGATGGCGGCGAGCTGCCAGCCGTCCTGCGCAAGCGCTTCTAGAATCAGCGGCGCGTTATCGGGCGCGTCGATCAGCACAGCCGTCTTGCTCGCATCATCGCCGATGATGAAGCAGTTGGTCTGCACCAGACCGAGCGTCAGCATCTTCACTTTGAAAGACATTCAGGCTCTCGCTTTCGTGTGGTGGCTGTAACTCAATTGTGGCATAGCTTGTGCCTTGCGCAAAATGCGAGGTCGTGCGCGGCTTTGCGCGGAAGAGCGCAACTGTTAAAGAAAAATAAAAGCATGATACAAAGTTGCAAAAGCTTCTCAGTTAAGCGTCGTTGTTGTGCTATAATGTGCATGGATTTTTTGCACAGTCAGGAGAATTTGTATGCGTCTCGTTCGTTTCGCGCTTTTCGCGCTGGCTATCGTCGGATTGGCAGTGCCTGCGGTCGCTACGCAAGCGTTCAGCGGCAGCGGCAATGGCATTGTGGGCTGCACAGGGTTCACTGATCTTGGCTCATCTTTCACAGCAGATCGGGATAATACTGGCACAGCTCAAGAAGCCTATCAATTCATTGGCACAGATGGCGCTGGCAACGTCTTCCATTTCTTTGCCAGCTCAGTGAATGTTGGCTTCACAGGTCCAGTTGGAAATTTCTCTTGGAGCGGCACGCCGCAGTATAATCCGCTCACGGTGCGCTTCATCAGCCTTGCTGGCAACGGCTTCCAAGAGCAGCTCGTCGCGCAGTGGACAGGTGAGTGTCCAGGCTTGCCGACCTTCTTCGGCGGTCCGGGCTTGCCCGGCAAGCGGAATTTGGTGCTGTTCCTAGGCGATACGCCCGTCTTGCAGGCGCCCGGCGGCGCGCCGACCGGCTTGGCGATGAAGACCTGCCAGACTGCCTTCGTGATTGACGAGAAAGATGGCTTCGCACGGCTGTTCGTGATGGGCGGCTGGGTCTCGTTGGCAAGCACGGTAGACGTGCCAGAAGAATACGGGCAGCGCGGCTTCCCTGTTCTGCCGCAATGCGTCGGTAAGTAATAGTAATTCAGTCGCTCGCTAGATGCAGGAACGCCGCTCAGCCTTGAGCGGCGTTTTTGTTGGCGCACAGGCGGCGCGCCAGATCGAGCGCTTCTCGCTCAGCGCGCAATTCAGACTGCGACAAATCTTCAATAATTACGACGTAATAGCTCAAAAGATCGTCAAATTTGTAAATTATTGACAACGGCGCATTGCATGTTTATCATTAGGTGCATAGCGTTGAATAGCAATTCGAGCGAAGGTAGCGATATGGATAAAGAAATCAGCCTAGCGGAAATTTTAGCTCGTGCCGAAGCGCTGCGAGCGGAGCATAAGTACACTGAAGCGATCAAATATCTCCGCACATATCTTCTAGGACGCATTAGCACAGACGCTGACTCAATGCTCAATGAATCTATCTCAAATGTGCGCACTGAGCAAGTCAACGCGCGTCGCAAAGCAATTGAAGAAGCGATAGCAAGCCGCGCTGATCTGACGAAAGAACTCGAAGAGGTCGAGCAGCTTCACCGCCATGCCACAAGCCCAGACCTCTGGTTGGATGACGAGATTGGGCAAAGTGACGAATACAGAGAGCTTGCCGCGTATCGCGACGAACTGAGCAATTCGAAATCGCAAGTGCGCGCTGATATCATCGTCAGCCGCGTCGTGGCAGGCTTTGAGCTCGGCGATAGCCGCCAAGCGAACTGGGAATGGTTGCGCGCACAACGCACAAAGCTTGAGAGCATTCCATTCCGCAAAGGCTTGCCCGACCTCAGGAAACGTGTAGAGGAGGCGCTCAAACAGGTAGGGCAGCAAGCACAGCAGTTCGACTCGCGCACGCAACATCTGGAGCTTTTACCACTCATTGAGTACTACGACGGTTTGTGGCAGAGAGGCGTGGTCGAAGTTGTTGAGCCGCAGGTACAGAACGATCAAGTCATCGAGACAGGTCAAGGCAGGCGCGTAAAGGTCGCAGAAAAGCTCGAAACATTGCGCAGAGAGCTGGCTGAAGATAGCCTGAGAAAGGCGCGCAATTACTTCAGCAAAGTCGCGCAGGTGATCGGGCAGAGCGATCAAGCGCAAGGGCAGGATGAGGTGACCTTCAATTCGAATTTGGTCAGGGCATGGAATGCTAGCTCTGCCAAACTACGCCGTCTCAATCCCGAGCTCGAACGCGCTGACATTCGCAAAAACATCCACCTTGGGCTCTATCAACTCGATCCAAAGCAATATGTGCCCAAGTACGGGCATGAAACGGATGTGCCGCCCGTCTCTGAGCGCGACCCGCGCCCAGATGTATTCGCTGAATTTGGCTTGGTGGATGACGCCGCCGAAGTTGAGCGAGCGCTCAGTAGCGCACTAGACTTGTTGAGCTTTGTCGAGGATCACCTAGACAAGCCTGGACAGTTCGCTCTCGACGATCTGTACAAGGCATACCACCATTATCCGCACGAGAGCGCGCTTGCCAAGCTGAGCGAGAAAGAACGCGAGACGCTCAAGCCATATGCGGATCAAAAAAAGGAATTTGAGCGCCAGCCCGTCGAGTCGCTGACCGACGATCAGCTAGCCAAGCAGCTCGGCAAAGTTCAAAATTTCAGGCAGCGGTTGAAGGCAGAGCCATTCTTCAGTCTAGATTACGTGCCTGCGGCGAGCCGCGATAGGCTTGACGGCTTGATCGCCTTTGCCGATGCGCGCGAAGCGCAATTGGAAGCGCAGCAGAGAATGCTCAAGCAGCTTGAGGAGTACAAGGAGCAGTTTGAGCGATATCTCGCTCCTTTCAACGCCGATGAATGCAAGAAGTTATACAGCCAGCTTGAGCGTCTCCCTGACGCTGAGCGCGCCTTCCTGATGGAAGGGCTGAAAGGACAACTCGGCAGGTACCGCCAGCTTGCCGATGAAGAGACAACCTTTGCGCAACTTGAGCGCGCCTTCGAGACGGCGCTCACAGCGCAAGGCGATCGAGCGCCGAAAGACTTGTTGCAAAGCATACTG
>DAOTWB010000183.1:0-5944 GCA_034436235.1 Anaerolineae bacterium | reverse complement strand
CCTCGTCATAGCGACCCAGATCGCGCTCCATGATCGCCCACGCTTGCCACGAGGCGGCGTCCCGCTCATCGGCTTCGACCGCGCGCCCAAACAAGCGCCGCGCCTCGTCATAGCGACCCAGATCGCGCTCCCTGATCGCCCACGCTTGCCACGAGGCGGCGGACCGCTCATCGGCTTCGACCGCGCGCCCAAACAAGCGCCGCGCCTCGTCATAGCGACCCAGATCGCGCTCCATGATCGCCCACGCTTGCCATGCAGGTGCATGACGCTCATCGGCTTCGACCGCGCGCGCAAACAAGCGCCGCGCCTCGTCATAGCGACCCAGATCGCGCTCCATGATCGCCCACGCTTGCCACGAGGCGGCGTCCCGCTCATCGGCTTCGACCGCGCGCCCAAACAAGCGCCGCGCCTCGTCATAGCGACCCAGATCGCGCTCCATGATCGCCCACGCTTGCCACGAGGCGGCGTCCCGCTCATCGGCTTCGACCGCGCGCCCAAACAAGCGCCGCGCCTGTTCGATCTGCCCGCGCTCTTTGGCGAGCAATGCCCACATCTGCCATGCGATCACATCTCTCGGTCGTCTCTGCGTGGCGCGTGTAAAGCACTCCAAAGCCTGCTGATGGTGTTCCTCAGCGCGCTGACGGTCGCCTTCGGCGCGGGCGAGATCGCCCAGCGCGCGGTGCATGAAGGCTTGCGCCTCAGGCTTATCGGCGCGCTGCGCTGCGCGCAAGCCATCCTGCAGCAAGGCGCGGCGCGCTTCGCGCTTCAAGTTCACAGTGTGCTTGTAGAGCTGCATCGTCCACTCGGCGGCAAAGCGCGGATCATCTTCAAGCGTCCACAGCAACGCCTTGCGGATGTTGGCGAAGTCGGCGGTCACTTGCTGGCGGTTGTGCTGGCTGCGCTGTGCGCTGAAATACTCGAAATGTTGCCTATCAGCGGCGCGCAGCTCGTTTGCGTGCTCCAACAAAAGACGCGCGTAAGCGTGCAGCAAGCTGTGCATTCGGTAGCGCTGCTGCCCTTCCCTAGTCAGCAAGCCTTCAGCGACCAAGTCCGCGAGCGCGTCTTCCAGCGCGTAGCCTTCCAATCGCCACAGCGCGGCGGCGGCAGCGTTGTCAAAGCTGCCATCGGCTGCCAACGCGCCAAGCTGCCTGAAGCAGTATTGTAAGTCGTACGCAGGCGTCTGGTCATCTTCATCGCGCAGCGCTTCATAGCTCAAACGGAGCGAGTATTCGAGATGATAGTTCCGATTCTCTCGCTGTAAGCTGAGTTCTTCGAAGATTCGGCGCTCGCGCAGCCGATTCAGCAAATTCGCCGCGCTGCCGCTGCCGCGCCGAGCGATCCAAGCGGCGGCAATGCTGAGCGCGAGCGCATGTCCGTCCAAGATGACGGCGATCTCGCGGCAAAGCGCTGGATCGGCTTCGGGCAGGCGCATCTGCAGCAGCTGAACGCTCAGCGGAATGTCCAGCTTATCTAGGGCGATCTTCGGGAAGCCTGCTAAATCGGCGATCTCAGGCTTGCGCGTGCTGATCAGCAGGCTTGAGCGCGGATAGTGCTGCAACTTGGCGCAAAAACGCTCTATGAATTCAGTTTCCCAGATATCATCGAGGACGACGAGATAGCGTCTATCGCGTTCAGCGCGCTGAATGCGCTTCGCTTGCGCTTCAAGCGCGCTCTGCAAGGCGACCAAGCTGCTCTCAAGCGCGCCTTTCGCGCCAATGGTGAGCCAGATGATGCCATCTGGGAAGCGGCGGCGCACGTCGCAATCGCGGCACAGCTGGTTGATCAGCGTGCTTTTGCCAATGCCGTCAATGCCGTACAGAATTTGCACATTCAGCTGATCGGAGTGCAGAGCGCAGACGCGATCGCGCAGCGTCTTCAGCTCAGGGCGCTTCAAAAAGCCATAGCTGGGCGGCGACGGCAGATCGATCAAGTCGCCGAGCGGCTCAGGCGGCGTTAGGCGCATCAATAGGCGCTCGAACGCGGCATCATAAGCAGCATCTTCGCGGAAGTCGAGCGCATCGGGCAGATCGTCAGGCATGGCGCTGCGCAAAAGCGCGACGGTCGGCTTGCACAGGCGCTGTGCAGCGTCGCGGTCGCGCCGAGCGGCATCACTGCCGTAGATGAGCAAGACGTGATCGGCAGCTTGCAAGGCGTCTTGGCTTTCATATGGCAATAACGTGAAGTGCCTGCACTTCAGATCGGCGCGCAGGCGCTGCGCAAAAGCGGAGTCGGCGTTGTCATGGCTCACGAGAAGACGGAGCGGCAGCTCAGGCAAAGGCGCGCCGTCAGGCAGCGCATCAAGAATTGGCAGCAAGGCGTCAATGCGCGCACGACCGTCATCGCCGTGCAAGTCTCTGAGCGATTTGAGCAAGACGCTCAGCGGATGAGCGCCATTGTATCGCGCACGGCTCATCACGACGCGCAGCATGTTCGGCACAAAGACATCTGCTGAGTCATTCAAACTGATCTGATCTTCCAGCGATGAGTCAAGGAAGGCGCTGAACAGGCGCGCACGGCGCTCATCAACTTTCTGCATATAAGGCTTGCACAGGTCAACAATCTGCTGGAAGAGATCGGGTGTCAGGCTCATAGCAGCACTTTTCCTAGTTCATGAATGTGCTTAGTATAGCACAAAAATAATTGCTCTGACACTATATGCCTAGACGTGTATCTTCTCACAAGAGGCTACAAAATGCTCACAAACGCGCCGATCGTGCGCAGCAAAGTGCTTCTGTAGACATGCATCTGAGTTGCGCACTCTAGCGCATACGATACAATCTTACCTCAGGAGCGGCTGTGAGCGTGCATCGCAGCGCAGAGAGGCGCTTTTCCCAGAAAGAAAGGTCGGTTTTTGCGTATGACTCAAAGAACGACATGGCAATCCATCAAGACGTTCTTCTCGCCTGATACGATCCCGTTTCTCGTCTCACAAGGTGCGCCACGTCGGCTGTTGCCTGTGGGTACGCTCTTGATCGGCTTGATTCTGGGCTTTTTGTGGGCGTACATCATCTCGCCGAATGTGTACACGGCTGCTGAGCCTGTCCATCTGGGCGAGTCGTGGAAGGAAGAGTACATCAAGCAGATCGCTTGGCAGTTCAGCGCCTCAGGCGCGGCGGAAGTGGCACAGCGCGCTATGGACGGCATGGGCAACGCCGCCGATGTGCTGAACAACATGCTCGTCAAATTTGCCGATGATCCGCAGCTGTTCCCGCGCTTGCAAGCCATTCAGCCTTTTGCGCGCAACAATCCTCAGCAGCTCGCCAAAATTACGCCCACCTTCTTCAACAGCAACCTGACGCCTTTCTTGTGCGTGATCGGCACGGCGATCATCGTTGGCGGCTTGGTCATCTTCAACATGATCATCCCGTTCAACACGCTCATCCGCCGCAAACCGACCACTGCCTCGACTGTGGTGGAAGGTCAGGAAGCAGAGCGCCGCCGCCTGCTGGAAGAGGCGAAGAAGAAACAAGCGGAGCTGGAAGCCGCACAAGCTGCACAAGCCGCTACATCGCCAGTGGCGGGCTTGACAGCAGTGGATAGTTTCATGTCCGCTTACATCATGGGCGATGATTTCTACGACGATACGTTCAGCATTGAGACGCCGAGCGGCGAATTCTTGGGCGAGACAGGCGCCGGCATCTCTAAAACAATCGGCGTGGGCGATCCGAAGAAAGTGACCGCCATTGAGTGCTTCGTCTTCGATAAAAATGACGTGCGCACAGTGACCAAAGTGTTGATGTCTGAACATGCCTTCAACGACGAAGCGCTGCGCGCTGAGCTGGCGCCGCGCGGCGAGCCTGTCCTCGCCAAAGCAGGCGAGACGATCTATCTTGAGACGCTGACGCTGATCGTGCAGGTTCAGATCATTGACTTAGCGTATGGCTCGGGCGCCTTGCCGCCCAACAGCTTCTTCGAGCGCTTGACGCTCAAGATCAGCGCCTATCCAAAGGCGAAGTCTGCGCCGCCGCCCATGCCACCTGCCTTCGATGAGACGCAGCGAAGCGGCTTCTAGAACGTATTGCGCTGTGGATGAACGCCTCTCTGCTCATTCGCAGCGCACTGCTCAGCAGGAGAAATGCTTGTGAGTCAAACTGCGCTCGTGCCGCGTGTGATGAGCGCTTTGAGCCGCGCCGAGCTGGCGGGTGTGAACGCGCACACGCTGGCGGTCGCTTTACATCGCGCTGAGATGGCAAGTGTCAACTTCACGGCGCTCTCCGAGCGCGGATTGGCGCTCGTCTTGCTTCAATACTGCGGCTATCCCACCACAGTGCAAGAGCTGAACGCTTTTCTTGGTGTGCCGCACACACTGACGCCCAGCCAGCTCTCAAGCGCGCTGATCTCAGACGACCAAGCAGTCAATTACATGCGTTGGCTGCCGGCTTTTCTGGAAGACATGGACACGCACCTACAGCGCAATAGCCGCACCATGCTGCGCTGGCTCGTAGCAGATCGCGCGGCTGCCATTGCGACGCAACAACCTGCGCTCAGCTTGCTGCGTCGCCTCGCTGATGACTCCAGCACTAGTCCGAAGCTCTCTGCCCTGCTCGTTTATGCGCTTGGCAAGTGCGGCACGCTCGATGAAGACTACGATCGCGTCATCCGCCACGCCGAGATCGTGATCGTCCACGACCGCGAGAATCTCGATCTGGTCGCCGAGGCGCTCTACAGCATGTATCCGCCGGCGCTGATCAACGCTTTACAATACTTTCTTGAGCAGACCGATGGCGCGCCGAATCGCCAGCAGCTGAACACAGGTCTGCTGCTCATGGCAAAAGTCGCTGAGATCGAAGATCGCGCCTTTTGGCAGACCTATCACGAGCCGTTGAGCAGTTTGGTGGATCGGCTGAGCGCGCTCGGCAATCGGCACGGCGCGATCATGCGCTTGCTTGACCAAATTGAGAAGCAGCTTGCCTACGCTGCTTACGACGCGGATGAAGATCAATGAGCGCGTCACTTGTATGCTGCACGCTCGGTCAAAAGTTCAAAGTAGGCTTATGCGCTATGTGTTACAAGCGAGGTGCAGATCAATGCCACGTCACCGATTGCTAGTCTCTCTGATCGCGTTATTGGCGCTGCTCAGCGCAGCAGCCTTGCCGTCAGCGTTCGCCCAAGCGCCGACGCCCGTCGTGCTGAACATCGGCGTGCTGGACGCGCCTGATAGCCCGACCGCGCGCGGCGTTTGGCTTGCCATTCAAGAAGCAGTGGCGCGCCGCACGCCGACTCTGCCCGGCGGACAGCCTTTTGTCCTCAATCCGATCACCATCAGCCGTCCGCCTGCCTCGCTCGATGAAGTGCGCGAGAGCTTGGACGCGATGCTCAGCGCAGGCGTGATCGCTATTTTCGGACCTGATAATGGTGCGCTGGCGGAAGAGAGCAGCGCAGCGCTGGCGACGGCAGGCGTGCCGGTCTTCCTCAGCACGCCTGCGCAAAACGCGCCGACGGGCGACCTGATCTTCCGCGGGCAGGCGCTCGATCAGCTGCAAGCGCAGGCGTTGGTCACTGCGTTGAGTCAGCAACTAGCGGGCAGGACTGCCGTCTTTTTACGGCATAAACCGACAGGTAGCGGCGCCGCTGAAGCGTTCGCAGAAGCGGCGCGCGCGGCAGGCATACTCGTGCGCGGCGGCTTGGTCGTAGAGAACGATCTGACCGATCCGAGCGCAGCCAGCGCGAATGCGGCGCGACTACTCGGCGAGCGTCCGCAAGCGATCTTTGCCGATGGCGCGCCTTCCCAAGTGGCAGGTCTGTACATTGCGCTGCGCGAGCGCCGTTATGCAGGCTTGTTCATCACGCCCAGCGCTGCCGATCGCGCGTTCATCGAAGCGCTGCCGATCAATTTGCGCGAGAACATCTACGGCGCGGTCGGCTGGAGCTATACGTCTCAAACGCCTGAGAGCCTGTCCTTCACGCGCAACTACACCACGTCGTTCGGCGCAGTGCCGAACGC
>DAOTWB010000182.1:0-21645 GCA_034436235.1 Anaerolineae bacterium | reverse complement strand
TGCTAGAAGCGGCGGGCAGCTCATTGGCGCATGTGGTCAAGACGACCGTCTTCCTGCAAGACATGGCGGATTTCGCCGCTATGAACGCAGTGTACAGTCAGTTTTTTGGCGAGAATCCGCCTGCGCGCAGCACAGTTAGCAACCTTGTGTTGCCGCGCGGCGCGCGCTTTGAGATCGAGGCGATTGCTGTGCTGCCATAGCCTGAGCATCGGTTGAGCGCTGCTTGCAATGCGCTCGCAGAGCGTGTAAAGTGAGCGGCATGGTCAGTGAGCAGATGATCGAGTGAATCATGGCGCGCGCAAGACGCTCTAGCAACGCTTATAGGCGTCCAATTCCTTCAGTGGGCGCGTACGGCACATCGGCGCAGTATGGCGGCGCGCATTTGCGCTCGCGGCGGCAGGTTTCGGCGGCGTGGATGTGGGGCTGTGGATTCCTGAGCAGCCTCGCCTGCATCGGCGGTTGCTTTTTTGGCATTGTGATCGGCGCGCTAGGCTTCCGCGCCTTGCCAGAGGATTTGCAAGCCGCGGCAGCGCGGCGCGTCCCGATTCTCGTGGCGCTGATGATGCCGACCAACACGCCCGATCCGCGCCTTGAAGTTGTGCCAACCATTGATCCGACTCGCGCCGCGCAAGCTGCGCTCGCCTTCGGAATCGAATCCGCCGATGCAACGCCGACACAACCTTTTGCCACGCGCCAAGGCGCTTTCCCGACCCTGACGCCGACGCCGTTCGTCGGCAACGCCGTCCTGCCAACTGCGACCAACACGCCGCGTCCAACTGCCACGAACGAGCCACTGCCGATGCGCTACTATTTACCAAATCGCATTCAACGCGAGCCGCAAGGCTGGAATAACTGCGGACCTGCCAATTTGGTGCAAGGCTTGCGTGTGCTAGGCTATGAGACTAAACAACGCGATGTGGCAGCTTGGCTGAAGCCGAACAGCGACGACGCGAACGTCAGCCCATGGCAGATGGCGGCTTACACCAATCAGTTCACGCCGCTGCGCGCGCTTGTGCGCGTGAACGGCACGCTCGACCTGATGAAACGCTTGATCTACAATGGCTTTAGCGTGATTGTCGAGACAGGCTTGTACGATGAGCGCAATCAATGGCTCGGTCACTACGTGACGCTGGTCGGTTGGGATGATGTAGGCGATCCGAACAAAGGCGGCTTTTTGTACGGCTTGGATACACTCGAAAACAACGGTCCTGACGGCAAAGGCGTCCGCGAATACTACACTAATCTCGACACGCGCTGGAAGCATTTCAACCGCGTCTATTTGGTGATCTATCGTCCTGAGCAGGAAGGTCGCTTGCGCGAGCTGCTCGGCGAGGCATTCGATGAGCGCGTGAACGCCGAGCAAGCGCTGGTGCGCGCGTTGCAAGAGACCAAGCTGAATCCAAATGACCAGTTCGCATGGTTCAACGTCGGCAGCAGTTATGTGTTGCTCGGCGCGTATGAGCAGGCAGCGCTTGCCTATGATCTGGCGCGCGCGCGCGGCGGCGGCTGGCCTTGGCGCATGTTGTGGTATCAATTCGGTCCGTTCAAAGCCTATTACATGATCGGCGATTACCAGACCGTGATCGATCTGGCGAATAGCGTGATTCGGCGCATGCAGCACGTTGAAGAAGCGTATTACTATCGCAGCCTTGCTTATGCGGCGCTCGGCAAGATGAATCTCGCCGTTGTAGATATGCAGCGCGTTGTGCGCGATAACGGCAATCTGCAAGCGGCGGTTGAAGCATTGGCGCGCTTGCAAGCAGGCGAAGTGCCGCCTGCGGAAAAACTCTAGCGACGTGCGCGCTCAGGATGCCACAAGCTGAGAAGGCCAGGTCGAGAGATATGACTGAGAAGGTTGTGTCGCATCCGCAAGGCATGTGGATAGCGCTCGGCGCGCTGCTGAGCGTGGCATTCGTGCTGATGCTCAACTTTCCGCACAACAGCTTTTGGTACGATGAGGCGCTCACAACGTACGTCGCCACTGAATCTTGGGAGACGTTGTGGCGATGGTGCATTGATGTAGATATTCAAGTGCCGTTCCATTACGTTGTGCTGCGCGCGTGGTCAGCGGCGGCAGGCGAGAGCGAGTTCGCGTTGCGGCTGCTCTCAGCCTTCGCCATTCTGCTGACCGCAGCGGCTGCCATCAACATCGGCAAGCGACTTGGACGGCAGTTCAGCGCGAGTTTAGGCGTCGTGTGCGGCGTGCTGTTGACGCTCTCGCTCGGCACACTCTGGATCGCTTACGAAGTGCGCGCTTACGCCTTCGCGCTGATGCTCTTCACATGGGCGACAGCGTTCTTGCTGGCAGCGTTAGCGCGTCCGACTGTGTGGCGTATCGTAGGCTACGCTATGTTGATGGCAGCCGCGCTCTACACGCATTACACGGCGCTGGCAGGTCTTGCGGCGCACGGCGTGATCGGCTTAGGCGTCGCGCTCTTCAAACTGCGCGCTCGCGCTTGGCGCGCAGCGCTGAGCGCAGTGCTGCCAATAGCGCTCGCTGCGCTCATTTTCGCGCCATGGTTGCCGATCATGATAGCGCGCAGCGGCGCTGATCGTAGCTTCTACAGCGGACAGATCGCGCCTGATCTCTCGTTGCGCGTCCTGACAGGCTTCCGCGTGTTGGGCAGGCAGGACGATCCTGAAGTAGCGCTGACGTGGATCGGCATTTACGTTTTATTCATCACGGTCGGCGTTTTGAGCGGCGCCGTGCTGCCAACCTTGCGACGTGCGCTCAGCGCAGGTTTGGCGCTCAGCGTGCCGCCAGTCGCGATCACAGTCCTGCTGCTGATGATCAATCCGAAGCTGACAGGACGTTACTTTTGGACGGCGTGGCTCGGCTTAGACCTGTTAGCCGCCATTGCGCTTGTGGTGGCGATCAGCGCGCTCAGCCGCGATGAGCGCGTGCGCGGCGCGCTTGGACTGATCGCGGCGCTGGTCATCGTCAGCGCGCCGCAGCTCTCAGGCGAGCGCGGCACGCCGCCTAAGAGCGATTTTCGGAGCGCTTATGCGCATATCTGCACACAAGGCACGCCTGAAGACGTGATCTTGCTGCGCGACGGCACGTTGTTTGTAGCGCACGCTTACTACAGCAAGCTGCCGCCTTGTGAGACGCCGCGCTATGCGTTCGGTATGCCTGACGCGCTCGTGCCTGACGTCACGCGCTACCTCGATCTTGGCACGTTGCAGGCGAAGATGCGCGAGGTCGCCGCGCGCCGTCCGCCCAATGTCTGGATCATCAGCTGGCAGGCGGATATCATGGATCCGCAAGCGCTCACCTTCGCTTTGTTAGATGCCGCAGGCGAACACACCGAGGTCAGGCGCATGTTCGGCGATGTGCGCCTCGATCGGTATACCAAGCTCGATTTTGCGCTGCTGGATAAGTTAGCCATTGAAGGCGCCACCACACAAGCTGATTGGTTCAACATCGCGCCTGTGCCAGATGGCGCGACGTTCATGGCAGCACGGCTATTCGCGCCGCAGCCTGCGCACGTCGGCGATACGCTCGTAGTACAAGCATGGTGGCGGCGCGGCGCGCGCACATTGCCAACGTTGCGCGCCAGCGCACGGCTGACCACACTCGACAATGGTTGGCTGTACACACAAGTGGATCAGCCGCCGGCGGGCTGGAAATTCTGGGATGATCGCTGGATAGACGGCGTACCTGCTTTCGGGCGCTATGAGCTGGTCATCGGCGATGATGTGCCAGCAGGCAGGCACGCCGTGCGCTACGTGATCTACGATGCAAACGGCGCTTGGCAGCCGATTGTCATCACGCTCGGCGAAGTCGAGGTCGTGCGCTGACTGTGCAGCAGCTTGACGCGCTTGATCGCGGCGTTTTGAGCGCCGTGTTGATCTTGATCATCGCTTTGATCGGCGTCGTCGTGCGCGGCGACCGAGCAGGCGTGCTGATCGCGCGCGTCGCGCCGCACGATGTGAGCGTCACGGCTGTGCTGCGCCTGACCTTCAGCGAGCCGATGGACGCGCCAAGCGTTGAGGCGCGTCTTCACCTCTCGCCTGAGACCGACGTGCGCTTAGCGTGGAACGGCACAACGCTCAGCATCGCGCCGTCGCGCGCATGGTTGCCTGAAGTGCGCTACACGCTGCATCTCGACTCAGGTGCGCGCAGCCAAAACGGACGCCTACTCTTAGCGCCTTTCAAATATGAATTCACGCCGCGCTCGCCGCGCGTGATTTACTTGGCGCCAGCTTTCAGCGCCGACTCGGCACAGGCGACCAACTTGTGGCTCGTCGCGCCTGAGCAGCCGTTCGTCACGCGCCAACTGACGCGCAGCAGCCTGAACATCGAGGCATTTCAGCCGAGTCCTGACGGCAACTCAATTGCCTATGCGCAGCCGCGCGAAGGCGGCACAGCTGAGCTGTATGTGCTGGATGTGGCAGGCGGCGAGTCGCGCCGCGTGACCAACTGCGCCGCAGTGCAGGCGCGCTGCACTGCACCTGACTGGAGTCCTGACGGGGCGCGCCTGATCTACGAGCGGACTGAGCTTGATCCTGCGCTCGATCCATTCGACCGCGACGTGCCGCGCGCTTGGCTGCTCAATCTGCGCGATCTTGCCACAGCGCCGTTGCTCAACGATACGACTCGCTTAGGCGGCACGCCGAAGTGGTCGCCCGATGGACTGCGCATCGCCGCCTATGATCGCAACTTAGGCGCGATAGCTATCTACGAACTCAGCACAGGCGCGCGCAAGCTGATCGAGACGCTCGACGACGTCGGCGACTACGTCTTTCATCCGCACGATGGACGCTTCGTCTACGCGCAGCTCGTCCAAGTGGCAGGACGCTTCTCAAGCGCGCTGGAGATGGTCAACTTGGACGATCCGAGCAGCGGCATCCGCCGAATCAGCGGCGAAGGCAGCGCCGTTGAAGATCGGCAACCGCGCTGGACGCCTGACGGCAGCTGCCTGATCTTCACGCGCCGCATCCTAGATGGCAGCGGCGCGCTGAGTGCGCAACTTTATCAGCTCGACATGGCGCGCGAGACGCTTGTGCCGATTTTGCAAGATGAGAATTACTTTCACGGCGCGATCAGCCTCGATCCGAGCGGTCGCTATTTGCTGATGCAGCGCGTGGCAGTCAACACGGCACAGCCCGTGCCGAGCATCTGGATTCTTGAGCTGGAGAGCGGCAAGCTGTGGCAGGTTGCTGAGAATGGCTTCTTGCCGCGCTGGCTGCCTTAGCCTTGTCACAACGAATTGTGACAAAAATCACGCGGAAAACCTGATCTCTCTCACTACAAGCAGCCGTCGCTCCGATGCATACTGTGGTCAGGATTGAGACGAAGCAGACCGACAGACAACCGTTCACTCACCTCTGCTGTGACCGCCCACCCAGCGGCACAAGCGGACAGTCCCCAACCCAAGCCGTTCGTGTAGCTGTTTCCCCGGCAGCGCACGAGAAGAGAACGCATACTTAGACGGAGCGGCGGACGAAAGTCCGCCGTTCTGCGCGCCTCACAGTGACCCTGTCAGCGCGCGCCATAGCCAAAATGCCGCCATGCCCAACACGATGGTCAGGAGCAGATTTTTAGTGCGCCACGCGATCAGCGCCGCTAAGATACCTGCTATCAGCGAAGCGTTCTGCAGCTGTATGTCCAGCTCGCCTTTCGGCATCAGCACCGACGGCACGATGAGCGCCGTCAAGACGGCGGGCGGCACGAATTTCAACGCTTGCAAGACGTAAGGCGGCGGATTCAGCCTGCCGAAGAACGCCAAGACAGGATAGCGCGCCGCAAAGGTGACGAGCGCCATGCCTGCTACGAGGAAGAACTCGCTCCAGCTATCCATGTGTCGTTTCCGCCTTGACGCGCTCTGCCAACATGCCGACCGCGATGCCGATCACTGCCGCGACCAACAAGCCAAGACGACTCGGCAAACTGTAGAAGATCACTGACGCCGCGCCTGCTGCCACAGCTGAGAGGACAAGAGCGCGGCTGCGGAGCAACGGAATCAACATGCCGATGAACGCGACTGTGGCGGCGAAGCTCAAGCCGAGCCGCGCTACCTGCTCAGCTGGCACAGCGCGTCCTGCCGTGATGCCTATCAGCGTGCAGAGCTGCCAACTGCAGTACATCAGCACAGCTGAGCCTGCCTGATACCAGTGCTTGTACGGCGAAGGATCAGGTTGCTGATAGCGCGCAATCGAGACCACGAACGTCTCATCCGTCAGCGTGAAGCCGAGCGGCAGCAGCCAGCGCTGCGGAAAACCGTGCAGGTACGGCGCGAGACTGGCGCTGTACAGCGCATGGCGCAAATTCACGATCAGCGTGGTGAAAATGACCACTAGCACAGCCGCTGAGTTGCGCACCAGCTCAGCGGCGATGAATTGCGACGCGCCCGCGTACACGAAGAGCGACAGGCTCTGCACAGCCAACGGCGAGAGCTGCTGCGCCGTCTCGCCTTCCGCCACCACGCCGCCGCTGACGGCGACCGCGCCGAAGATGATGCCGAACGGAATGGCGCCGATCACGAGCGGCACTGTATCGCGCATACCGCGCAGAAATTCAGCGCGGCGCGTGAGATGCTGTCTGTTCATAAAAAGTTTCTTTCTATTCGGTCGAGCGGCACACGCTAGAGCCATGCGCTCGTGTTGCGCTGCAAATACTCGCCTTGTCCTGCTTCGCCAAGCCATTCTTCGCCCAGCACGATCAGCTTGCCGCGCAAGTAGACTCGCTCAGGCGCGCCGCGATAGGTCAAGCCTTCGAAGACGCTGTAATCCACCTGCATATGATGAGTCTGCGCACTGATCACGCCTTCCTTGTGTGGATTCCAGACGACTAAGTCAGCATCGGCGCCGATCGCGAGCGCGCCTTTGCGCGGATACAAACCGAAAATGCGCGCAGGCTGCGTGCAATTCACAGCTACCCAGCGCGATGCTTCCAGCAGCCCAGCGCTCAGCTTCAGCCGTTCCTCAACCGATGGCACGCCGTTTGGAATCTTGGTGAAGGCGCCGCGTCCAAGTTCCTTGCCCGCCAAACGACCTGACTCGCCGCCTGCGAACCAGAACGGACAGTGATCCGTGCTGAGCGCTTGCAACGTGCCGTCCCTGAGCGCAGCGCGCAAGACGTTCACATCGTGCGCAGTGCGCAACGGCGGCGAGCAGACGTACTTCGCGCCTTCAAAGTCAGGCTGATCGAGCGCCTCAGCCGTCAAGTACAAGTACTGGATGCAGGTCTCGCCCATAGCGCGCACGCCGCGTTTGCGCGCGCTGCGCAGCGCCTCGACCGCGCCTTCGCAAGTGATATGCACCACATACAGCGCGCAACCTGCCACTTCCGCTAACGCCAAAGCGCGCGCGGTCGCCTCTGCCTCTAAAATGGCGGGACGGCTCAAGGCGTGGTAGCGCGGCGCGACCTTGCCCTGCGCCATGAAATCAGCCTGCAGCTGCGCAATGGCGTCGCCGTTCTCGCAATGCGTCATCACCAGCAAGTCATGCTCAGCGGCAAGCTGCATCACGCGGAAGAGCGTGGCATCGTCCACCATCACGCTGCCCTTGTAAGCCATCAGCAATTTCAAGCTGGTGATGCCGAGATCGCGCACATGCGCGATCTCATCTTCCACCGCTTCATTCAAATCCACGATGGTCATGTGCAGCCCATAGTCAATCACGGCGCGTCCTTCAGCCTTAGCGCGCCATGTGTCGTAGGCGGCGCGCAATGTTCCGCTTTTGCTCTGAATGGCGAAATCAATGTGCGTCGTCGTGCCGCCAAAGGCTGCGGCGCGTCCGCCGCTGAAAAAATCATCGCTGCTGCGCGTGCCGCTGACGGGCAGATCGAAGTGCGTATGTACATCCACGCCGCCAGGCAGCAGCCAACGATCCGCGCAATCTACGACCTCAGTCGCTGCCGTCGGCGCGATTTGCGCGGCGATCTGCGCAATTTTGCCGTCTGCGATCAGCAGATCGGCGCGGTAAGCGCCTTCAGCCGTGATCAGTGTGCCATTCTTGAAAAGAATCTGCATGAAAATCTCCTTTTGCGCTATGCCGATGTGCGGCGCTCCAGCGCGAGCGCAGCGCCTGCCGCGCACAACGCACAGACGACCTGCATTGCATTCGCCTCACCAATGCGCGGCACATTCACCTTGAGTCCTTCTAGAAAAAAGCGTCCGCCGCAGTAGAAAAAAATATACCACAACGCCAGATTACCGTTGTGAGTTGTTTTGCGCCGCCAGACGCGCCACAAGCAGAGCGCGAGCGCGCCTGTCAACAGCATCTCGTAGAGCCAGACAGGATGGAAGCGCGTCGTCAACGGAAAGCGTTGCAGGTCGCCATATATGCCGATGCGCGCCGTCTCGCCGATCAAGACGCCGAATGGCAAGTCGGTCGGCACGCCGTGATGCTCGCCGTTCAAACCGTTCGCCAAACGTCCGAGCGTCTGCCCGACAGCGAGCGCGATCGCCGCGATCTCGAGCCACGCGCCGAGCGGCTGTTTGTGACGCCGCGCATACCACCACAGCGCTGCGCTGCCGCCGATCACTGCGCCGAAAATGCCCAAGCCGCCTGTCCACAGCGCTATGCCGCCTTGATTCAGCTCGAAGAAATTGGCGATCAACCACTGCGTCGTGCGCCCTGTCGCTACCACGGATTGCGGCGGCAGCAGGATGAACCACAAGCGCGCGCCGATCAAGGCGCATGGCGCGATCACGAGCATGGCGCGCCAGACATGCTCAGCCGATAAACCGCGTCGCTTGGCGAGTCGCGCAGCCGTCTCCATGCCTATCCACGTCGCCAACACGATGATCGCGCCATAAAGCGGCTGTCCGCTCATAGTTGCGCCTCATCATCTTGCGCAACGCGATGCGCGAGCCACAAGCGCTGCAGCGCAGTCAGATGTGCGCCGATGGTCAAGATGAGCAAACCGAGCGCGACCGAGCCTGTCAGCAGCGCGAGAATCAGCACGATCAAGCGCGCTGCGCGGTCGAAGAGACCATCTTGAATCGAACCGATGTGCAAGCCTTCCGCGCGTGCGCGCACATAGCTGACCGCGTAAGCGCCGCTGAGCGCGCCAAAGGCGAGCAACACGCCGAGCAGATCGCCTGTTTGCGCGAAAGCGTAGCCAATGCCGCCGAAGAGCAGCGCATCAGCGTAGCGATCAACTGTCGAGTCGAGCAGCGCGCCGAAGCGCGTTGAGCGACCGCTGGCGCGCGCCACTGCGCCATCCAGCGCATCGAGCGGCGCGCCGAGCATCAGCACAAGCCCTGCCGCCAAGAATTGCGCCTGCGCCGCTAAAAGCGCCGCGATCAGCGCAGGCAACAATCCTAGCACAGTGATCGCGTTCGGCTGCCAGCCAAGGCGCGCGCCAAGCTGTCCGAAGTGCGCGGTCAAGCTGCGAGTTGCGTGCCGCAGAAATTCAGAGGTTGAGCGAAAACGCTCAGACATACACACCTATTGCGGCAGAAAAGCGTAGACAGTGAAGATGGTGTAGGCGATCAACAGAATTGACGCTTCCCGACGGCTGATCCTGCGATTGATGCAGAAGATGAACAGCGCCACGGCGAAGCCAAGCATGACGAATATATCCACTTGCAGCAAGCGCGGATTGACGTTGATCGGCGTGAAGAGACTGGTGATGCCTAAAATGGCGAAGATGTTGAAAATATTCGAGCCAACCACGTTGCCGATGGCGATCTCGCTCTCGCGCTTGAAAGCGGCGATAACCGACGTCGCCAGCTCTGGCAGCGATGTGCCGACTGCTACGAGCGTGATGCCGATCACGATCTGCGGCACGCCGAGCGCATTGGCGATGTTGACTGCGCCGAAGACGAGCCGATCCGAGCCGACTAGCAGCACGACGATGCCGACGGCGACCAAGAGAAGGTCGCTGAGCAGCGTGTTGGTTGGCTTTGCGATGACAGCCGTGAATTCCTGAGTCTGGCGGACGAGTTCAGGCTCTGCGCGCTTGGCGACCAGATAGGAAAAGGCAGTGTAGCCAACAGCGCCGATCACAAAGATCAAGCCATCTATGCTGCCAATGCTGCCATCTTGCGCCAGGATGAAGAGCAAGATCGAGACGCCGATCATGATCGGAATCTCGCGCCGCAAGAATTGCAGCTGCACCACCATCGGAAAGATCAGCGCGCTGGCGCCGAGAATCAAGCCGATGTTAGCAATGTTCGAGCCGACCACGTTGCCCATCGAGATATCGGCGTTGCCCGTGAGCGCCGCTTGCAAGCTGACCAGCAGCTCAGGCGTGGACGTGCCATAAGCGACAATCGTCAAGCCGATCACAATTGGCGAGACGCCCAGCGTTTGCGCCAGACGCGCTGCGCCTTTCACCAGCCAATTGCCGCCAAAAAACAGACCTGCCAGACCGACTGCGATCCAGATCACATCGAGAAACATATGCGCGCCATTCACCTTTTGCGAGCCCTTGAGGAAAGCAGGCGCTTATCTTAACAAGCTGCGCAGCGCTGCGCTATCCCTAAAAATTAGAGCGAGTCCTGAGACTCGCCCTAATGGCTGGCTAGGCGTTGCGCCTAGCGGCGGATGATTTGGATGTTGTCGAAGGTTGCGATTGCGAACTCGCCATCGAGATGTGAAGTGACTGCCAAGCCGATCATGAAGTAGTCGCCTAGGTTCATGTTCTCGGTCGGACCGAGCTGCGTCCAATTCACACCGTCGTTTGAGTAGAAGGCAGTCAGGTTATTGCCTGTCTTGCTCAGGCGGAACCAGACTGGCACAGACGTTGTCACGCTCACATTGTCAACGCTGTTACTAGTGCTTGAGCTATTTTCCGACAACCGACGTTGAGTCGAGGCGCGCCGCTCTGAAGTGAAGAAGATGGAGAAGTGTCGGCTGCCTCGGCGCTCGCTATCGCGGATCATCAAGCCCGCCTTGTTCCACTCCGATGTGGAGAGCGCGTTGAAGACGACACGCCCGATCAGGTCGAGATCGCCCGTCTCGAAGCGCCATGCGTAACGGAATTCATCAAAGGTTCCCCAGATATCGTAGCCCGAGCCGCTGATGGTGAGCGTGCTAGGATTGATAACTGCCGTCGAGCCTCTACCGATTGTATCCACGCCGCCGATATCGGCTGACATCCAGATGTCAGGGTCGGCGCCGCGCCACAGCTCAAGCCCTGCGATGCGCCCTTGTCTTCCTGAGGCGCCAGGGAAGTGAACGTCCAGCGTTCCATCAGTGACTTTGACCGTGTACGGTCCGTGCCGTCTGAATGACCCCTGCGCGCCGCTGTTGAAATTACTCAAAACGCGAGCGCCTAGCTTCCCTTCGAGGATTAAGTCAAACGTATTCGATGTCGTCCCGCTCTCCACAGTCCAGACGTACAGCGTGTACACGCCCGAAGGTACGTTGACCAGACTGGCGCGCGCCTCGCTGCTCTGTTGCGCTTGCCGATGTGAGCGCAACATTGTGGTGGTGTCAGCATCCTGCGGCGGCGTGATGGTCAGCGTCGTCGTGTTGTTGCCGTTTGTGTTACCGGTTTGAATGACACTTGAGTCATGCGCTGACCAAGGATTACCGTTGATAGTGACCGCCGTAGAGCTGCCTGTGCCGACATTCACGCCGCGGAAGAAGAACGGGCGCACGTTCACAACCGCTGTGCCAGTTCGTGAGAGACCGCCTTGATCAGTAGCGCGATAGGTGAAGCTGACCGTGCCTGTCCACTCAGGCGGCGGCTGGTAGATCAATTGGCTGCCGCCCGGCGCGACACCTGCCGTGCCGCGCACAGGCTGTGTTAACACAGTGAAAGTGTGCGTATCGCCAGGTTGATCCACCACGTTTGGCACGGTTGAGCCTTGTGTGTTGGTTACCGTGTTGATCGTGGCACTGGTGAAGCTCGGCGCGACATTGGCGATTGTATCGGTCGCCACAAACTGGAAGTTATCGAGCCACCAGCCGTCATCCACAGCCGGATTCGTCCGCGAGTCCAGCTCGAATTTGAGCAAGACGCGCTGTGGCGTGCTGAACTGACCGCCGCCTGAGTCTGTGATCAAGAACGATGTCTCCACCCAGTCTTGCAGCGAGCCAATGCTCCAGCCGCCACCTTGCGGATTGTTGTTGCTGCGGCGCATTGGCGTCACTTCAACCCACGTGAAGCCTTCGTCAAGCGAGTAGTAGACCTTGCCGTAGTCCTCATCAGTGAAGCTGAAGCGCTCATCGTAGCGCACGTTGCCCACTTTGCTGGCAGGGATGTTCAAGTAGCCGTTCAGGATGATGCTGGTGCGATGGAAAGTGCTGTACGGCTGACCGAGCGAGCTGGTGCGCGCAACCGATGAGCGCGCCGCAATGCTGAACTCGATCCTGCCATCGCCTGACTGCGCTGTGGTCGTGTGATAGTACTCAACGCGGATGTCGTAGTCCACGCCGCTATTGAAGTTGTAGGTGTAGAAGTGCGAGCGCAGGTCAGGATCGACCGACCATGGCTGCGTGGCAACTGCACCGACCGTCCAGTAGGGCTTGGGCAGATCGCCGCGCGGCGTGAGTTCGACATCGTTGATGTACAGACGCGCGCCGCCTGCGAAGCGCAAGCGCAGCATGTACTCGCCGGGCTGCGTCACGCGGTAACGGCGCTGCCAACGCATGATGTACCACTCATGATTCGCCAAGCCGCTCACAAACCATTGCGTCACTGCATCAGGATAGGGCAACTGCTCAAGGTCTTGTGAGTAATCGAAGTTGATCTCGCCGACGGCGGTATCGCGAGCAATGTTCGGCGGCACGGTCGGGATATTGACGTTTGAGCCGGCGGGCCAGCCCCAGATCGCCACGCGCGCCGTTTGACCAGAGGCAGTGGGCGGCGGCGTATGCCAATAGTCGCCGATCCAGTTGGTGGTCGGCTCGGTCATGCCGCTGAGCAGCAATGGTTGTGGCACAAAGGCTGTCGGCTGATATTCCCAGCCTGTGAATTGGTCAGGTACTACTGTCCAATTGCCTTCTACCACCCAGTTGCTGAGGCTGTTGAACGGATCGGCGAAGGTCTGCCCGAGATTCGGCAACAAAGCGCGGTCGTAGAGCGTGAAGTCATCAATGTACCAGCCATCCGCGCCAGGCGCTGTGTTGAGCGCTTGCAAGCGGAAGCGGATGCGCACAGGCGGATCGCTCGGTTGCGTCTGGATGAACGGCGTCAGGTCAGCCTGAATGCGATGCCAGCCCAAATTCACCCACTCAGAGACAGCCGCTGAGCTGTTATCCCAAAGCACATTTGACCAAGTGTAGCCGTTATCGCGAGACACCTCGACCAGCAACCGATCATTCGTGTTGAGATCGAAGCGCGTCCAGAAGTAGAGCGTCGGTTTGGACGTGCCGCGCAGATCGATGCCATAGCGCGGCTCTAGCACGCTGCGCCCAGGTTTGATGTAGTTTGAAGCAGGGCTATCCGACCATGCCTTGGTGTTATTGCGTCCATGCTCATCAGTGATGCGCCAGTTGCCGCCGTTGAACCACTCCAGCACAGCATCGTCATTCTCGAATGATTCGAGCAGCGGACCGGCTGCAAGGGCATAGACATTTGTATCGTCTTCAGCGATGCGCAGGTCGTCAATGTACCAACCGTCGTCAGGGATGCCGCCGGGCGCTTGCAAGCGGAAGCGCAGGCGAATGACGCTTGTGTTATAGGCAGACAGATCGACTTTGACGCGCTGCCATGCCAGCTGCACAGGCACATCGTCATAGCCTGAGCCGCCGACGAGCTTGCGCCAGACGCTCGTCCATGTCTCGCCCTCATCAGTTGAGATTTCTGCGTAGAGATTGGCGCTAGACGCCTGCCAATACGTCCAGAAGGTCAGCACAGGCTTGTTTGAGCCGACCAAGTTGATGGACGGATTGAGTTCGGCAATTGTGTCTGAAGGTACGCTGTATGGCACACCTGTGCCTGGGCTATCGGCGAGCGCCGAAGGCGCGCTGCGCTGCGGCGCACCTACGCCTGTGGTCAAGCCCCATGAACCGCCTAGCAACCAACGGTTCGTATCGTTGAACGGCTCGTCAAACGGAATGCCCAGCACACTCACTGCGCGCTCGCGCAGCTCGATGTTATCAATGAACCAGCCGGCAGCCGTGTTGCCGTCATTATCGCTGATCAGGCGGAAGCGCAGCTGGAAGCGCGTGCCTTTCTGCTCGTTCAAGCGAATTGAGACCTGCCGCCATGGCGCTGTGGTCGCTTGCGCGATGTAGTTGTTAGTCGAGCCGAAGGGACGCATGGCTGTCCACGCACTTGAGCCTTCGGGCGCCCATTCAACCACAACGCGGTCAGTGACACTGGCGAGCGTCGCGTCGCTGTAGAATGACAGCTCAAGCGACTCAGGACTCGCCATTGAGTAAGCAGTTAGGTCTACCAAGCCGTTCAGCGTCAAGGAGCAATCGGCATTGTTTTGATAATTCGTACCGGGATTGCTCGCCCAGGCGCTGGCGCCTGAGTATTTCTTGGTGGTGGTGAGCTGCCACGTGCATTCGTTCAGCCAGTTCGGCAGCGAGAGAGCAGGATTATCGGCAGGATCGGAGAAACCGATGGTGTACAGACGCGTTGTGTCGTTCTCAACAGCGATATCATCAATGTACCAACCATCTGAGACGTTCGCATCAACGCTCTCAACGCGGAAAGCGAGTTCGATCTTCTTGCCGCGCCAATCGCGCCCGCTGAAGTTCATCAAGTTATAGACACGGCGCTTCCAGTTCATGTTGCTGTTGGCGCCAGTGTTCACAGCCACCCACACCCACGGCTCGTTAGGATCATCGTAATCCCGAATGCCAACGTAGGTCGTATCCTGTGTGCCGAGCGACCAGCGTTCCCAGAAGACGAGACGCGGCGTGGCAGAACTAGGGATGCTGATATAGCCGCGCAGCCGCAGATGGCAGTCTGAGTCGACCGCGTAGCTACCAAGACTGTCCGTGTACTGCGAAGGCGGACTATGCGGTTGTATGTTGGTCAGCTGCCAATCGCAAGTGCCGCGATCGGCAAGGCGGTTGAAAGTGACGCCAATCGAGGCTTCGCCAGCGATATCGCGCATTTCAATGCGCACATCCGCTGTGCCAGCTGTGCCAACATAGTCCGTCGTCACAGAGCGCTCGACGCTGCCTGTGTCCTGCGTGATCTGCGCTACCGTTACGCCGTTGATGATCAAGCGCGCCAGCGATTTAGAGGTCAGGCGAATTTGATAGCGGAAATTTTCCAGTGGAATGGTGGCAGTGTAGCGGACGCTCCAATTGTCGGGATTGAGAATTGAGCCGTTTGGCACGCCTGACCACGTCCGATTGATATCTTCAGGCCAGAACAAGTACTCTGTGGCAGCCGGAATGCCGGGGAACCAATTGGGATCGGTTGGGCTGTTGAAGTATTCAACCGTCCATAGCGCAGTTTGATTGATGACGTTCGAAAAGCCGATGTGCCATACGCCAAGGCGGTCGCCTGAGTCGTAGAAAGGATAGCTGTGTTCAGTGTCAACAGGCGTGGCAGGCGGACGTTGCGTTGGCGTGCTGGTCGGCGTGGGCGGCGTGCCTGTCACGGTAGGCGCGGGCGTGTTGGTCGGTGCCAGCGTCGGCGTGTTGGTCGGTTGTCCGCCGGCAGGGATAGTGTTAGTAGCGGCAATGCGCGTCTGCGGCGTGATCGAGGCGACTTCCGTCACCAAGCGCCAGAACTCGGTCTCGCTGAGCGTGCTGCGCGGCGTGACCGTGCCGTTCATCACGCCTGCGATGGCATCATCGAAGACGTTGCTGATAGCGTTTTCGAGCGGAACGAGCGTGAGTGCCAGCGCGATGGCGATCACGACCAGCACGACGATCAGCGTGTATTCAACTAACGATTGACCGCGTGCCGCGCTCCCTCTGATCTGAGAGAACTTCATAAACAGCGCTCCTTCAACAGATTGATCCTGCGCGTCCTACGAGCATAGACTCGGTTTGATCACTTGCCGAGCGTTGCACATTGTGCGCGAAACGTGCAAGCTGTATTCTCTAGCTTGATCTTACATGAGTCCGCTTTTTTTGCGGTTCAACTTTGTGCTAGATTTGTCGGAATGTCCTGACAATTTGTGCCTAAGTTGGACTTGGTTTGCTTCAGGTTGCCGAATGCAAGGCTTTATGCCACAATCGGCTCAAGTTTCTGCGAAAGGAACTGACGCTTGACCGAATTTTTGCTGATCCGCCACGCTGTGAACGACTTTGTGAAGACAGGGCGTCTTGCCGGCTGGACGCCAGATGTGCATCTGAACGCTGAAGGACGTGCGCAGGCAGCTGCGCTAGGCGAGCGTCTGGCGCAGACACAGTTGGATGCCGCTTACAGCAGTCCGCTTGAGCGTTGCGTTGAGACTGCACAGGCTGTCTTGGCGCATCATCCGCAGCTCAAGCTCGTCCTCGCTGAGGCAATTGGCGAGGTGCGCTACGGCAGATGGCAAGGCGCATCTCTGAGCGAGCTGGCAAAGCGCAAGCTCTGGCGCGTCGTCCAGCTCAATCCAAGCCGCGCGCGCTTCCCAGAAGGCGAGAGCTTACGCGCCGCTCAAATGCGCGCTGTGGACGCGCTTGAGCAGCTCGCCGAGCAGCATCCGCGCCAGCGCGTGGCAATTTTCTCGCACAGCGACGTGATCAAGCTGATCCTTGCGCACTATCTCGGCATGCACATTGATCTGTTCCAGCGCATTGAGATTTCGCCCGCTTCGATCAGCATCATCCGACTCAGTTTTCTGCGTCCAAGCGTCGTTCAGGTCAACGAGACAAGCCATCTCGCGAGAGCGAGCGCTGACGAGGCGTTGGAGCAGCTCGTCGTGTCATCGCTGACGCTCGACGCCATCGGACCGCAAGGCGAGCGCGTCTTCTACTTGCAAGCGCGCGGCGCAGGGCAAAGCGAGCCGATCACGTTCATCCTAGAGAAAGCACAAGCGCTGCTGTTAGCTGAGCAGATCGAGGCGCAGCTCGGCGAGTCTGCGCCAGTGCCTGCCGAGCTGCCTGCGCTGAGCGCGCCTGACAAAATCATGTTTCGGATCGGGCGAATTGCGCTAGAATATGAGTCAGATGAATCGCACCTGCGGCTGACGCTCACAGAATTGCTGAGTGAAGGGCAAGGTGCGCCGCGCCAGCTGCATCTGATCGCGACGCCTGAGCAGCTCGTCGCGCTCGCACGGCAGGCGCGGCAAGTGGCGCAACGTGGACGCATGACGAGGGACTGAACAGGCTATGGGTCTTGAGATAGAGCTGGATTCCGTCGACTTCATCACGATTGGCACGGTCGGACCGAAGGGGCGGCGCGTCTTCTATTTGCAGGCAGGCGGGCAAGGGCGACTGCTCTCGCTGATCATTGAAAAAGAACAGGCGATCGCCATCGGCGAGACATCGCGCGATATGCTCGACGAACTCAAGCGCAATCTGAGCCTGAGCAATGATATGCCCGATATGTCGCGCATGGATATGGAATTGCGCGATCCGATTGAGGCGCTGTTCCGCGTCTCGCGCATTGGACTCGGCTACAACGAAGAGCGCGACCGCGTGCTGGTCGTGGCGGAAGAGCTGGTCGTCTTGCAAGAAGGGCAGGATCCAAGTCGCGTTTCACCTTCCGTCGTGCGTCTGTGGATAACGCGCACGCAAATGCGCGCGCTCAGTTTGCGCGCTTTGGACGTGGTCAAGCAAGGGCGACCTAATCCTGCGCACAATGGGCGTGTGCTGAACTATTGGACGTGACCGTGAAACGAGGATTGGTGAGCTGCCGCCTTGCGGCAGGAGTGTGGTCAAATGCTCGATGCGGAAGTCAACCGTGTGTGCCGACCGCAAGATGTGCCGCGCGTCCTGCGCTGGCTCGCGACGGGCGAGATGCGCGAGGCGCAGCAAGGCGTGCTGCGCTGGAGTTCGAACAGCACATTCCTCGTGCGGCTTGCGCTCAGCGAGCCTGAAGCGCCGCAGCTGCTCCTAGCCGTCTACAAGCCACAGCGCGGCGAGCGTCCGCTCTGGGATTTTCCAAATGGCACGCTCTGCCGCCGTGAGTACGCTGCATTTCTCGTCTCACAAGCGCTGGGTTGGCAGATCGTGCCGCCGACCGTCCTGCGCGATGGATTGCGCGGCTTCGGCTCAGTGCAGCTTTACATCGCGCACAATCCTGAGATCAACTACTTCACGCTGGATGAAACTTTCCGTCAGCCGCTGATGAAGATGGTGGCTTTTGACTATGTGATCAACAACGCTGACCGCAAAGGCGGACACTGCATCGTGAGCGAAGACGGTCATTTGTGGGGCATTGATCACGGCATCGGCTTTCACGTCGCGCCGAAGCTGCGCACGGTCATCTGGGACTTCGCAGGTGAGCCCATTCCAGAAGATTTGCTGGCAGATTTAGAGCGGCTGTATTGCGAGATTGAGTCGCCGATGGAGCCGTTGCGCTACGCGCTGAACGAGCTGCTCTCTGAGGCAGAGATCAACGCGCTGCTGGCGCGTCTGCGCAAGCTGTTGCAGCGCCGCGAGTATCCGCGTCCAGGTCCCGGTCCGAATTACCCGTGGCCGCCCGTCTGATCACAGGTATTTTTCGACCGCCCAGCCGCCTTTGCGCACAATTGGAACCTCGGCAGGCGAGAGGTGCGGCGAGAATGTGAGCTTATTGAGACCCTGCGCGGCGTCAAGCACGTCGCCCATGCAATCGGCGAGCGCGACAGGCACATTCAGCGCGCGCGCCACATCCAACGGCGATTGATCGTCCAACGCGATGCCTTCAGGATGATCGAACATGATGCGCGGCAATATCACTAGGTCGCCGAGCGCATTCGCTGCTTTGAGCGGCAGGAGTTGCTCAATCACATCCGATGCCGTCAGCAGACCTGCCACTGTGATGCTCTCGCCGAGCCGCGTGTTGATGATCGCTTGCACGCGCAGGTCGAGCGCGCTCTCAGCAGCCAGCTCAGCGGCTGCCATTTGCAGAGTCGGCGCGAAGAGCGCAGCCGTCACAAGCGTCAGCCGTTTGGCGCGCAGCTGCTCAGCGCGCAAGTGCGGCACTTCCTGACAGCGCACTTGACTCCACTCATCCAAAAAGCTGCGCACCATGCCCAGACCGTTCTCGTGCAGCGCTAGACCATCGTACTCAGCCAGCTGCGGCAGCGGACGCCCTGTGAGCAGATACCACTCGTCGGTCGGATATACGAAGCCGACGCCGAATTGCGCGCGGAATGCGCGTTGCCACGCTTCGCAGGCATCCAGCACAGCGTTCGCATGATCGAGCGAGTTGGTCGTCAAGCCGTAGCGATGATATTTGGTCAAGCCGACCGGCACGACGCTGACGCTGCGCACATTTGGATAAAGTGAGGCGAGATCATGGACGCTGCGCGCCATATGCTCGCCGTCGTTCACGTTCGGCGTGATGACCAATTGCGTGTGAATTTCGAAGTTGTGTTCTGCCAGCTCGCGCAGTTGCGCCATGATATCAGGCGCGCTTGGATTGCGCAGGCAGCGGCGGCGCAATTCGAGATCAGTGGCGTGGACCGAGACGTACAGCGGACTGAGATGCTGCTCGATGATGCGCTGCCAATCGCGCTCGCTCAAGTTGGTGAGCGTGACGAAGTGTCCGAACAGGAACGAGTAGCGGTAGTCATCATCCTTGATGTAGAGCGTGCGGCGCATGCGCGGCGCCATCTGCAGCACAAAGCAGAACTCGCACAGGTTGTTGCAACGGCGAATGTCCGTATCGAAAGTCGGATGTGTGAATTCAATGCCGAGCGGCTGATCGTAACGCCGCTCGCCTGAGAGCGTGAACTCGCGTCCGTCGCGCCGAATGCGCAGCTCAAGCCATTCTTCAGCGCTGTAATATTGCACATCAATCACGTCTTGGCACGGCTGACCGTTGACTGCCAGCAGCTCGTCGTTGGGCTGAACGCCTAAGGCAGCGGCAGCGCTGTTCGACTGCACAGACTTGACCACGCCGACAGGCTGTGCGACTTTCTCTCGGATCATCACGATTGCGTTTGTATCCTGTTGGTAGGCTTTTGCGCAGACTCTAGCGCAGCGACGGCAAGTTTGGCAAAGCGACATGCAGCGCGGTCGCCATGCTGACGACCGCGCTAGGCTTGTAGGCGATGCTCAGGCTTGTCCGCGCTCTTTGGCGCTGCAGGTATTGATGCCTAGTGGCACATAAGCAAGGCAGCGACCGGTCAGCGCTGTGCCGATCAACATCGCGCCGACCACTGCGCCGACGATCAGCCCGACGCCTTGCGCAGCGATGCCTACGCCAATCGCCGCGACACCTAGAATCAAACGCACAATCCGATCCACATTGCCAACGTTGCGCTTCATAGCTCAACTCCTCGCTCTGCTCGTTTGTGTTCGCTGGCATAGAACGCACAGGCACGCCGAATCTTACTTGCGCAAGGCATGTCTGCGAAGTTGCGCAGCCGTTTGCCGCTGGTTACGATCATGCCGTGCATATCTTTTGCAGGAAAGTTGGAATGACCAAAAAAATTTCATACGCGCTGATCGTCATCGCTTGCCTGATCGCGCCGATGTTGGTTGCATATGCGACTGCGCCGTTCGGCATCGGCATCTCTGAAGATAGCGTTGCCTACATCACAATGGCGCAAGGCATTGTTCGCGGCATCGGACCGGTATCTTTCGATGGATCGCCAATTCCAGACTGGCCGCCGCTGTATCCACTCTTAATCGCAACCATCAAGCAGCTTTTCTCAGTGACGTATGACGAAGCGGCGCGACTGCTCAACATCGTGTTGTATCCTGCAGCTATTGGACTATCAGCCGCATTGATCAAGCATTACACAGGCAGTCTGGCTATGGCTGCACTTGGCGCAATATCTACAGCAGTGTATTTCCCTGTGTTCGATATGGCGCTCTACGCATTTAGTGAGCTACCTTTTATCACACTCAGTCTGTGTCTGCTGGTAGCGATCAACAGATACACAGAGCAGCTGAGCATGGCGCGCCTGATCGTAGCGGCGCTGATCGCAGCGCTGCTCTGCCTGACGCGCTATACAGGCATAGCAGTCGTCGGCATTGTCGCGCTGTTTTTGATAATTTTCCATTGGCGTCGGCGCGATGCGCTGCTGAAAATCGGTCTGAGCATTGCACTTTATGCAGTTGTTGCTCTACTACCGCTTGGACTATGGGCGGCGCGGAATTTCGCTCTCACAGGCATGCCTTTCGGTCCTCGTCCGCCTGCGCTCGCCACGCTTGAACTCAGTCTCGCACAGACGGTCGGCACGCTAGTCGGCTGGCTTCTCACGCTGTATGGCTACCAGAATATCTTGTTTGCTGCAATTATGATGCTTCTGCTCGCAGCGGTAGCTGTGCTTGTCCGCGTTCACTGGCGCGCATTTCGCCGAAGGCTTGCCGCACAGCCCGAAGGGCTGCTGCTAACGGCATTGCTCAGCGTGCTATACACGGCGTTCATGATCGTCTCTTCGGTGACGACGGCTTTTAATGCTCTGAATCAGAGACTGCTCTCACCGAGTGCAATGCCGCTGTTAATCTTTCTACTCTGCAGCGGATACATTCTCTTCAAGGTCATTCCGAAAAAACGCAAGCTCATAGCGTATGTTCTACCGCTCACGGCGATCTTCTGGATCGCTCTAAATGCTCTGAGTTTAGCTGATGGAATCGGCATAGTACGCGCGCAAGGCTTGTACTTCAACAGTGTGGAATGGCGTAAAAGCGCGCTCATAGCTTACGTCAAAGACAGTCCATCATTTGACGACGCTACGATCT
>DAOTWB010000181.1:0-2364 GCA_034436235.1 Anaerolineae bacterium | reverse complement strand
CGCGCTGTGGTCAGTACGCCATATGCCGCGCGACAGTCGGCGACGGACTTGGCAAGCGCTGCGCGACTACCTGAGACGCACGGCAGGCTTCTTCAGCGCCGCGCTCATCTCAATCGTCGGCGCGCTGAGCATGGCGCTGACCGTGAACGATCTGTTGCCTGCCGTCTTGCGGCGCGATAGTGCGACAATCGCGGCAGCAGCGGCGGTCAGCGGCGCGCTGTATCTCTCGCCGCACTTATTCGTCACACTGGTCGCGCTGCTGGCGCTATTCGTGCTGATCTACAACCGTCCGCTGATCGGCTTGGCGCTGGTCGCCTTTTGGACGCCGTTCTTTCTATCGCCGATTGAGCTGTACGTCTGGGCTGCGCCGATGGTCGAGCTGAGCCTTTTGGCGACGCTGGGCGCGGTAGCCGTGCGCGGCGGCATCGCGTGGCTGCGCGGCGGACGCCTTGCGCCGATCGCGGTGAACGCGCTCGATTGGACGCTGCTCGCCTTCGGCGCGCTGGGCGCGCTCAGCTTGCTGTGGAGCGCTGAGCGCGGACCTGCGCTGCGCGAGTTGCGCGTGATCGTGATAGAGCCGCTGATCTTCTACGCGCTGTTGCGCGTCGCACGTCCGACGCGGCGCGAGTGGCTGCTCTTGGTCGAGGTCTTCTTGATGGCGGGCGCGGCGGTCGCGCTTGTAGGGCTATATGGCTACCTGACTGGCACGGGCGGCTTTGCCGTTGCTGAGCAAGGCACGCGGCGCTTGATGAGCGTGTACAGCTCGCCGAACAACTTAGCGTTGTTCTTAGGGCGCGTGCTGCCGTTCGGTTTGGCGATGTTCTGCTTTGCGCCGAGCGGACTGCGGCGCGCAGGCGCGGGCGCGCTGACCGCCATTGTGCTGATCGCGCTGGCACTGACGCAAAGTCTGGGCGCGGCGCTCTTGGGCGTGCCAGCGGCGGTCGTCTGCGTGCTGTTGTTGTGGAACTGGCGGCGCGGCGGCGCGATCTTGCTCGGGTTGGCGGCGCTGGCGCTGATTGCGTTGCCAATTGCGGCGCAAATTCCGCGCTTGCAAGGCGCGCTCGATCTTTCGCGCGCGTCATCGCTCATGCGGGCGCAACTGTGGCAAGCCAGCATGAATCTGCTGGCAGAGCGTCCGTTGACAGGCGCAGGCTTGGATCAATTCCTATACTTGTATCGCAGCCGTTATATCCTGCCGAGCGCGTGGGAAGAGCCTGATCTCTCGCATCCGCACAACATCCTGCTGGATTTTTGGATACGGCTTGGGCTGGGCGGCGTGATCGTGCTGGGCGCGCTGCAGCTCGCTTTTTGGCGGAAGGGCTTGCGCGCATGGCGTCAATTGCGCGATGATCGGTTGATGGCGGCGTGCGTTGTCGGCGCGCTGGGCGCGATGGCGAACATCCTTGCGCACGGCTTGGTGGATAACAGCTATTTTGTGATCGATCTCGCCTATATTTTCTGTTTCACAGTGGCGATAGTCAATGGAGCGCATTCTGGTCATAGCGCATGAGCTGATACGCGCTACGTCGCTCATGGTGGCGCTAAAGCTCAAGGGCTACACAACGCTCTTGGCGACCGAGCCGCAGGAAGCGCTCACGCTCGCGGAAGCACATCATCCGCATTTGGCGATCATAAGCGATAACTTGCCGCCCAGTGACGCGATCCATGCGAGGCTGCGCGCCAGATACTCGTCTGAAGAATTGCCTATCATATTGCTGGAAGAAACGATCAGCGCGAGCGAAGCACGGCTGCTCCAATCAGCTGCGATGTCAACCATGATGCATTTTATGCCGCACAAATTGCTGGAAAAAGTTCAGGCGCTCACGCGCTCGCACGATAGAGGACTGAGCCGTTCTGTGTGACCCTAGTAGGACTCGAACCTACAACCAACGGATTAAAAGTCCGCTGCTCTACCATTGAGCTATAGGGCCTAGCCTTGTAGATTGTAGAGGATCGTGAGCGAAACGTCAAGGCTCTTGACAAGGCGCAGCGCGCGCGCTACTATCTCGGCACAATTCAATAGCACCTCAAAGACGTTGAGCCGAGCGAGTACGCAGCAGGCGCGTTGTTCAGAGAGCCGCTGACCTGCGCAAACAGGTGGCTGTGAAAGCGGCACAATAGCGGCTGCGGAATGGGTCGGGGAGTTGCACAGGCGAACGCGCCGCGGCGTCAGTAGCTTGTGACGGTGACGCCACCGTTATCAGGGCAGAAGGCATCGCCATGTTGTGGCTGTGCCTGCGCAGAGTGAGTCGCCGTGCAGGGCGGCTAAGTAGGGTGGCACCACGGGAAGCGCGCTCTCGTCCCTAGCTGGAGAGAGCGCGTTTTGATTCTGTGTTCAGGAGCGTGCCATGACTGCTTCACCTA
>DAOTWB010000180.1:0-21697 GCA_034436235.1 Anaerolineae bacterium | reverse complement strand
ATAGGCTTGCGCACGCGCGCGTAGAGAAACCAGAATTTCTGCGGCGGATAAGCAGGCTGCACTTGCTCGCTCCAGCAGAACTCACCTTTCTCTATGCAACGGCTGATGGCATTGTCAAGCGCGGTCAGCCTGCCTTTCAGGTCATCGCTCAGCACATTGACCTCAAGCGCGGCGTCGCGCAGATGCTCGACCATGACGCGCTTTTCCATCGCTGAAGGATAGTTATCGGCGCAGGCGCGCAGATGCTCGGCGCATTCGTAGGCGAAGTGTTCCAGTGCGCCGATGCGCGCATGTAGCTCTTGCTGCAGTTTGCCTTCGTAATGAACTGCCCAAACGCGCCGCACTTCGTCCAGCTTGCGTTGTGCTGTCTCAACAGCCGCCTGTTGCGAAGGCGAGAGTTGCTCGCGCAAGGCGTGCAGGCGCGCAAGGCGCATCAGCAAGCCGCCGACCGTCAGACGCGGCAGGCTTGGATCGCCCAACATGCCGTAGAGTTCGCTCTCATAGATGTACGGCGTCAGGCGATCTGCCATCGCCGTCACAACGCGCACGTCCTGCGCAAGGTCAACAGCGAAGGTGCGCTTCGGCTCGCTCGCGGCGCTCATTTTTTGTAAGTCTTCAAGCGCGTGTAGTTCGGCTTGCCTTGCACTTCTTGAAGGCGCTTTTGACCTTCCTCGGTGCGCCACCATTCCACCACGAACGTGCCGTTCTCGTCCACATAGCTGAAGAGCGGCGGCATTTGCAACATCTGCGAGAAGCCTGTGACCAGCGTTTTGTTTTCCTCGCTGGCAGTCAAGCGCAGATAAGTGTTCGGTATCCATTCCATCGTGAGCGCGATGTTATTCCACTTGCCTTCCATGCGGAAAGGCGGCTCCGCGCTGACGCAATCCATGTAGATATTGCTGAAGCGCATCGCCCACAGCGTGTGATTCACGCGCTCTTCAATGTAGTACGGACGGCGCTCAGGCTCGTTGTAAAACCATGTGCGCGAATTGGTCGCCATAAAAGCGTTCTTCTCCTGCCCAGTGATGCTCAGAACTGCTCAAAACTATAGCCTAGAATCGCCGATTCAGGTAGGCTGAGAACGCCTTGCGCACAAAAAAACAGCGCTCTTCTCGCCTGAGAAGAGCGCTGCGCTTCAGTCAGCGGTCAGCTTTAGCGCTGCTTGCTGGTCAGCACCAACGGCTCGTTGCGGATCGGATCACCGATCGCCAACACAGTGTAGATCGTATCGGCTTCCAGCCTGACCTTCGGCAGCGAGACGAGGAAGAAACCTGGACGCGCGTTGTCTGTCACATAGATATCGTATGTGGCAGGATTCACGTTCAGCGCCGTCGCGTTGTACTTGGCGAACTCGACCTTTTCCAGCACGCGCGCGCCGTTCACCAAAATATCCACTGCACCAGTGGTCGGTGCAGCGTGGATGACATACACGCGCGCTCTGCCATTGAGCGGATTGCGGTCAATTGGGAAGACGCCGAGCTGGAAGTTCGCCGCCAGCTTGCCGAGCGCCACCACTTCTGCCGAGATACCGCTTGGCACGTTCAGCTCGGTCTCGAAGACAGGCGCGCTATCGGCTGCGGCGCCTGCAGGACGGATCGCGACCTTGCGCGCGCCTGCTGGCACGCTCAGGAAGCCGCTCGCCTGCGTGAACGCCAAATTTGCCACAGCGCGAGCGCCGTCCACATAGACATCCACGGCAGGCGCATCGGGCGAGGCGTGAATCACGCGGACGTTGCCTTCATGCGTGCGCGGGAACGCCGTCAGCCGCGCGTTGATCGGATCGCCAAAGGCGACCACTGTGTAGACTGTGTTAGCGTCGTAGGTCGCTGGCGCGCCTGTCAAGCCTGCGAGGACTGGGCTGCGCGTGCCGGGACGAGTCAGCGCGATGTTGGTGATGCCAGGATTCGCTGTCAAAGCCTCAGTTGTGAAATCGCCAAAGGCGACGCTCTGCGCCGCGACCTGACCGTTCACGATCACGTCCACTGCGCCAGCAGTGGGTGCAGCGTGCAACGCGTGAATCTTCACTTTGCCATATGGGAAGGCGTTATCCAGCTTGTAGGTGTTGATATCGAGGGCAGGCTCGCCGCCGAAGACGCCGAGCGCTACAGCTTCAACCCATTCGTTCGTGCCAATGCTGATCGTCTTCTCAAAGATGGGCAGATTGACCGACGGCTGACCGGCAGGGCGCAATTGCACCTTGTGTTCACCTGTGGGCAGCCTGACTACGTCGCTCGCCTTGCCTGCTTGCAAGTTGGTGATGGCAGCTACAGGCGAGTCGTTCAGGTAGACATCCACAGCAGGCGCCTTGGCGACGTGAATGACGCGCACAGCGGCAGTCTTGCCTTCAGCAGCCTCAGAGACAGGCGCTGATTTCAAGACGAGCGGCTTCTCGCGCAGCGGATTGCCGTAGGCAATGACTGTGTAGATCGTATCGGCGTCGAACAGACCGTCCACCGGACCGGTCAGGCGCACGACCACAGGACTGATGCGCCCTGCAGGCGTTGCCGCGATGTTGGTCACGCCGGCTGCCACTTCCAGCGGCGTGGCAGTGAACGTGCCATACGCAACGTTCTGCAGCACCACTTGACCATTAGCGCGCACGTCCACAGCGGGCGCTTTGGGCGCGGCGTGCAGCAGATAAATGCGCGCCTTGCCATTGGTGGCGCTACGCGCGATGGTGTACGTGCCGAGCATGAAATCAGGCGAGCCTGCCAGCAAGCCCATCGCCACGATTTCAGTCGTGCGGTTAGCAGGCACGTTCAGCGCTGTCTGGAAGACAGGCGTGCTATTAGCAGCGGCGCCAGCAGGACGGATCGCCACGTTGTAAGCGCCTGCAGGCAATTCGATCAGGTCAGTGGATTTGCCGAACTCGAGGTTGGCGATGGCGCGATTGTTGTTCAGGTAGATATCCACTGCAGGCGCGTCGGCTGAGGCGTGCGTCACGCGCACGATGCCCGTTGGCGCGGCAGCCGCAGGCGCAGCGCGCAGCGGCAAGGCTTGCAAGATCAAAGGCTTGATAGACGTCAGACGGTCAATTGCCATGATCGTGTAGATGCGATTGGCAGCCAGATCGAGCGTGGCATCAATCACAGCCGTCGTTGTGCCTGTCGCCACCACTTGGATCGGCACGCTGCCTGCAGGCACTTCCAGCGGCGAGCGCGTGTTCGCCTGACCGAAGGCAAGGCGACGCAGCAGGACAGTATCGCCGCTGCGCACATCCACAGCAGGCGCATCGGGCGAGGCGTGGATCACATACACGCGCGCCTGATCGCCTGTCTCAGCCAAACTGACGCGATAGACGCCAATATCGAACGCCTGCGCTCCTCTGGCGCCAACGATGCCCTGCGCCACCAGCTCAAGCATCTCGTTCGGACGCACGCCGACAACCGCTTGAAAGACTGTGGTCTGCTTATCGCCGGCAGGACGCACGCGGATCGTGTACGTGCCAGGAGCGATGGGCAGAATGGCGCTGGCTGTGCCAAAAGCCAGGTTCGCTACAATCGGATTCTGCTCGTTGTTGACGTAGATATCCACGTTAGGCGCATCAGGTGAGGCGTGCGTGACGCGCACAAAGCTGCCTTGTTGCGCCTGCACAGTGCTTGGTGCGAAAGCGCCGCCTAGCAAACTGAGAGCTACTGCGAGCGCTGTGAAAATGAAAAGAAACGTCTTTGCTTTCATAGATTCTAGGTCTCTCCAGTTGAGATGCTCTGATCGAGCATTGGACTAGCCCTGTAAAATGATATACATTTTTTAGACATTTTGCCAATGGCGCGACAGGAGACAGATACACTGCCTGACGCCAAGCCAAATTTTCCTGCCGCTTGCTAAAGCACAAGCGAGGCGTTATACTGATGATATGCTTGAGTTGCTTTTCACGAATGCCGTTGCCAATTCGCTCAGTACGCTCAGCGCTGCAGCTGAGGTGTGTATGTGTACGCCATCTCATAGCCATTCCAGTTTGGGAAAGGCGTTGCTCTAGGCGTTAAGACGCTTGGCAATGTGCAAGCCGATCCAAACTGGATCGGCTTTTTGTTAGCCTGTGCTCACCATGAGGTACATGCTGTGACCATCACGCTCACACGAGGACTGATCGCTCAAATCTTCGAGCATCTTGAGCGCGCTTATCCGAACGAAGGCGGCGGCTTCCTGCTCGGCAGGCTGTCGCGCTCGGGCGACGCGCAGATCGTGCGCATCCGTCCTATCGAAAACGTCGCCGCGCAAGAAGAGCAGTATCATCGGTACGCCATGACGCCTGCCGATTGGGCGCGCCTCGAAGATGAGGCGGACGCGCTCGGTCTGGCGCTCATTGGCTACTATCATTCGCATCCTGATTCGCCTGCCATTCCGTCGGAGTACGACCGCGCTCACGCCTTGCCAAACTTTCGCTATCTGATCGCGGCTGTGCAAGCGGCAAAAGCGACCGAGCTACGCGCTTGGCAATTGGCAGAGGATCGGTCGGCATTCACGGAGCTTGCGCTCAACATTCTTGAGGATTCTCAGAACTGAGGAAGAATGAAAATCATGTCAAACGTTCTCGTCAGCACGCAGTGGGCTGTGGAGCATCTCAAAGATGCCGATAAGCGCTTCATCGAGGTAGATGTGGACACTGGGCAATACGCGCTAGGTCATCTTGAAGGCGCCATCGCCTTCAATTGGCAGACGCAACTGCAGGATCAGGTCACGCGCGATATCCTGAGCAAGGAGCAGTTGGAAGCGCTCTTCAGCGAGGCGGGCATCACGCCTGAGATGACGCTCGTGCTGTACGGCGATAACAACAACTGGTTCGCTGCGCACGCCTTTTGGCTCTTCAAATATTACGGGCATGCCGACGTGCGCTTGATTGACGGCGGACGCAAAAAAATATTGGCGGAAGGCTATCGGCTGACGCGAGTCGTGCCGACTTATCCGCGCACAGCCTACAAGGTGCGCGAAGTGAACGAGGCGTTCCGCGCCGATCGCGAATACATCCGTGCGCGCTTGCGGCAAGCGAACTTCGCAATGGTGGACGTGCGCTCGCCTGCCGAGTTCACGGGCGAAATCATCTCGCCGCCCGGCATGACTGAGACGGCGCAGCGCGGCGGACACATCCCAGGCGCCAAGAACGTGCCTTGGTCAGCCATCATTGCCGAAGATGGCACGTTCAAGTCGGTTGAAGAGATGCGCCGCATCTACGAATCGCTCGGCGTGACGCCCGATAAAGATGTGGTCGTCTACTGTCGCATCGGCGAGCGTTCATCGCACACATGGTTTGCGCTCAAGTATCTGCTCGGCTATCCGAACGTCCGCAACTACGATGGCTCGTGGACAGAGTGGGGAAATCTGATCGGCGCGCCTATCGCTAAAGGCGCAGAGGAGTGAGGAAAATGCCTACCATCAAAATTCCGACGCCATTGCGCGTCTATACAGACGGCAAAGCTGAGGTTAGTGTGAACGGCGAGACGGTCGGCGCGGCGCTTGCCGATCTGATCGCGCAGCATCCTGAGCTGCGTCAGCATCTATACAACGGCGAGACGCTGCGCAGCTTCGTGAACATCTTCATTGGCGAGGAAGATATCCGCTATCGCGACGGTCTGGAGACGCCGCTTGAGCCGAACGATAGCTTGCGCATCATTCCGAGCATCGCCGGCGGCGCCATCGAGTTGATCGCGCCTGAGAGCGTCGAACTCTCGCACGATGAAATCCGCCGTTACAGCCGTCACTTGATCATGCCTGAGGTCGGCATTCAAGGGCAGCGCAAGCTCAAGCGCGCCCGCGTGTTGCTGATCGGCACAGGCGGCTTGGGCAGTCCGCTCTCGCTCTACCTGACGGCAGCCGGCATCGGTCGTCTGGGCTTGGTTGACTACGATGTGGTGGATGAGACCAATCTGCAGCGCCAGATCATCCATCGCACTAGCGACGTCGGCAAGCCGAAGCTGGAGAGCGCCGCTGCCAAACTGGCTGACATCAATCCATACATCGTGATCGAGAAGCACAACACGCCGCTGACCAGCGAGAACGCGCTTGAGATCATGCGCAACTACGATGTGATCATTGACGGCACAGATAACTTTCCGACGCGCTACTTGGTCAACGATGCGTGCGTGCTGCTGGGCAAGCCGAACGTCTATGGCAGCGTCTTCCGCTTCGAAGGGCAGCTGAGCGTCTTCTACGCGAAGGAAGGTCCGTGCTACCGCTGCCTATTCCCAGAGCCGCCGCCGCCCGGCTTAGTGCCAAGCTGCGCCGAAGGCGGTGTGCTGGGCGTGCTGCCCGGCACCATCGGCACGCTGCAGGCGACCGAAGCCATAAAGCTCATTCTAGGCATCGGGCAGCCAATGATCGGGCGCATGTTGCTCTACGACGGGCTGAGCATGACCTTCGAAACAATCCGCCTGCGCAAGAATCCGAATTGCCCTGTCTGCGGCGAGCATCCGACCATCACGCAGCTGATTGACTACGAGGAATTCTGCGGTGTGCCTGCTCATGATCGCAGCGAGTATAAAGAGAAGAACGCGCAGTACAACGTGCGCAGCATCAACGTGCATGATCTGAAGGCGCGCCTAGACGCCGGCGCCGAAGTGGTGATCCTTGACGTGCGCGAGCCGCATGAGTGGGAAATCAGCGCCATACAAGGCTCGCTGCGCATTCCGAAAGGTCAGGTAGTGGCGCGCGCTGCTGAGATTCCGCGCGACGTGGAAGTGGTGGTGCAGTGCAAGAGCGGCATCCGCAGCCGCGACGCCATTTTGATGCTGCAGGAGCTTGGCTTCACCAATTTGGTGAACCTTGTCGGCGGCATCAACGCTTGGGCGCGCGAGATCGATCCATCGTTGCCGACCTACTGATCTGCCGCACATGGCTGAGCGAAGGCGTCCGCGCTGGTTGGCACTTGCCACGCTGCTGACGGGCGTGGTCGCCTTTGTATGGCTCTCGCTGGAAGAAAACAGCCTGTGGAGCGTGTTGGTGCTTGGCGGCGCTTGCACAGCGCTCAGTCTGCTGCACGCGCACTATGCTTACGCGCTCGGGACGCGCTTTCGGCGCGCTGTGCGCACTGCGCTGATCGGCGGTTTGCTGGGCGGCGGCACGGCGCTCGCCGCGCTCTGCTTGATGTTCTTGAAAACGGCGACGCACGCGCACATCGTGCCTGACTACTCGCTTGAGCAGATGCTCGGCATGGCATTGCGCGCACCTGTTTGGACTGCGGCAGGCATTTTACTCGGTGCAGCGTTCAGTCTGTCTCGGTAGCCGTCGAGCGCTTGCCGCGTCCGCGCCTTGGCGCGCTCGCCGACGTCGGCTTTGGCGCGCGCTGTGCAATCGCCTTCTCGATCTCAGCTTTCCAGCGCTGCGCGTCAGCGTGTCGGCTATCCGCCTGATGAAAGCCGTTGAGCGCAATTTCGATGGCTTGCAACGCTTCGAGCAAGTTATCCAGCAGGTAATGCGTCACGGCGAGGTAAAACCAAGCCTCAGGCTTGGCGTCAGGATGCCGTGTCGCCTGCAGAAAGTGCTGATGTGCCGCTTCATAATCTTTTTGCTTGTAGCGCAGCACGCCGAGCGCGAAGTGCGCCAGCCACAGATGCTTGTTCAGCTTGAGCGCGTACAGCAAATCCGCCTCTGCTTCGGCGAACTTGCCGTCCTCAACATAAAACAGACCGCGTGTAGCGTAATACTCAGGATAGCGTCGATCGTAGTAAATCGCTTCAGAGAGATCGAGAATGGCGTTCTCCATATCGCGGTTGCGATACGCCAACAAGCCGCGATGATAGTAGGCTTCCGCTGTGGCGTGCGTCAGTCCAAGCCGACGCGCGCGTTCCAGACGTGCGTTGCTCATGCTTGCGTCTCAGCGCTGATCGGCAGGCAGAAACAGAAGACTGCGCCGCCTTCGGCGGGCGTCTCTAGCCACAGGCTGCCGCCATAGCCTTCCACTGCCAGCTTGGTGAACGCCAGACCGAGTCCTATGCCGCGCTTGCCGCGCAACTGCGAGGCGGGAATGCGGTAGAAACGCTCAAAAATGAGCGCGCGATGTTCTTCTGGCACGCCTTTGCCATCATCTGCCACACAGACCTTGATCTGATCGGCTTCTTGGCGCGCCGTCACGCGGACAGTGCCGCCTTTCGGCACGTGGCGCAGCGCGTTTTCCAATAGGTTGAAGCAAATGCGGTTGAGCAGTGCTTCATCGGCGCAAGTGGCAGGCAAGTCGGACGGAATATCCGCGCTATACGTGGCTTGCGAATCTGCCAGCAGCTCTTGGAGTGCGGCGAGCGCTTGCTCAAGGGCAGGTGCCAGCTGCGCTTTGCCAACTGGCGGCTTTTTCAGACCGTTTGCCATGCGCGTGATATCCTGCAGCACCTCGACGTTCTGCAGCTGCGCTTGCGCGCTGTTGAGCGCGATATCCAGCAATTGCGGAATGGCGCTCAGCTCCTGCGTCATCAGCAGGTCTTTCGCCAACTGCAAACAATTGATGATGCGCGCCAGTGGACCGGCGAGATCGTGCGCCAAGACGCTGATATGTTCTTCGAAAGCCTGACGCGCCTGCTCAACGCGCGCAATTTCGGATGATGGGTCGGTCATCAGCTATCTCCAAGTGTTTCAACGTATTGATCGTCGAAAATCTGCGCTGCTGGTATACGTTTCACCGAAGGCTCGGCAGGCATGAGCGGCAGAGGAATCGCGAACTGCACGCCGCCTTCAGGCGTAGCGCTCAGTTGAACTGCAGCGCCGTGTGCGCGCATTATCACACGGCTGAGGATGACTTGCAAGTTATCCTGCTGATCCAAAAGCGCGCTGAGCGGCGTCTGGAAGCGTTGCCTGAGCGCCGCGCCATTGGTACTCGGACGCGCATCGTGCAGCCTGAGCCAAAACCGAGACGATCCATTGTCGTACTCAGCTGTGAAGTACAAGTTACCTTCGGCAGCGTTGGCGCTGAACAACACTTCGAGCAAGCTGACGAGCGCCTGTGTGAAAAGACGCTCGTCAAGCACACTGTGCGGTAGATTGTCTGGCACGCGATTGTGCAGACGAATGTGCTGCCCAGCCGCGCGCGCCGTCATCGCTTGGCAGGTTTGCTCAACAACGCTGTTCAGCTGGCGTCTATCCGTGACCAACTTGACCACGCCGTCGCGCAGGACGTCTAGCAGCAAGTCAATCACACTCAGCAGACGCTCGCTGTGGCGCAGTGCGAAAGCGCTCATCTGAGACAGCTCAGCGTAGTCGCCTGCCTCAGCGCGCGCTTGCATCGGCTTCAAATGCGATAGCAAGTCGGTGATGGGCGAGCGAATCTCCGAGAGCAGCAGGCGGAGTAAATTCCTCAAGAGCGGGCTTTGCACAAAACGTTAGCATCCTTGCGATCACAGCGAATCTTGGCAGACGGGCAGCGTGAACCAAAAAGCAGCGCCGCCTTCAGGCGCATCGTCTACCCAAATGCGTCCGCCGTGCTGCTCAACCATCCACTTACAGAACGGCAAGCCCAGTCCGTAGCCTACAACGTTGTGAGCAGTCTGTGGTCCACGGAAAAAATACTCAAAAATGAGCTCGCGCAGCTCAAGTGGCACGCCCGGGCCCGAGTCGAGGACGCCGATTTGCAAAAGCGCGCGTCCTGCATCGAGGCGCAGCTCAGGCAAGGCTGTGATCCGCACACAGCTATTCGGCGCGTAACGCATGGCGTTCTCGACCAAGTTCCACAGCAAGCGCAAGACCTGTCCTTCATCAGCGCACAGCATCGGCAAACCTTCAGGCAATTCATTGATCAGCGTCACGTTTGGACGCTGTGCGGCATTCTGCCAGCTGCCTAGGATGCGCTCGACGAGTGCGTATAACGAGCAAGCGCGCATGACAGGCGGACGCGCGCTCTCGCCGTTGATCGGCATGGCATCCAGCATTTGGAGCAGGTCAGCGCCGCTATCGTTGATGATGCGCATGACCACAGGCAATAGCGCATCATCGCCTTCTTTCAACATATCGTGCAAGGTGTACAGACCGCTGATCAGGCGGCAGAGCGGCTTGCGCAGATCGTGCGCAAATAGCACGAGCCACTGTCCGCGTTCTGCATCAGCGGATACAGAGAGATCGCTCATCGCCAAATCATTCTCCTGCAGTATCGGTTTGCTGTGCAGCCAGTGGCAATGTGAAGAAAAATGCTGCGCCGCCTTCCGCGCCACTTTCTACCCATATTTTGCCGCCATGTGCTTCAATTGACAATTGGCAAAATGTCAAGCCAAGTCCGCTGCCACGATGACCGCGCACTGCCGACTTAGAGAGCTGGACGAATTTCTCGAAAATGCGCGTGCGTTGTTCAGGCGGCACGCCGCGCCCTGTATCAGTCACGCCGACTGTGAGCATGCGCGCTGAACCGTTCAGCTGTGCGCTCAGGCGCACCTGACCGCCGCTTGGCGTGTGGCGCAGCGCGTTATCGAGCAGGTTGAACAACACGCGCCTGATCTGCTCGCGATCAGCGTAAACCTCAGGCAATTGCGCCGCGACCTGATTGATGAGACGCACTTCAGCCGTTTGTGCTGTCGCCTCAAACGTTTGAAGCACTTCACTGACCAAGATAGGCAACGCAAAGCGCGTCAAGTTCATCGGCATACGGCGCGTCTCAAGCCGTGCAATATCCAAGAGCGACTCGACTAGGTGCAACTGCGCGTGTGCGCTGGAGAGCGCGATCTCAATCACATTTGCCAAATCGTCATAGTCTTGAGCAGCGATCAAGTCCTGGAGCAGGTGCAAGCTGCTGATCACGTTTGTGATCGGTCCGCGCAGGTCGTGAACGAGCATGTTCGAGACTTCTTGCTGGAATTCTTTGAGCGCTTCTTCTTGTGTGATATCGCGCAGGACGATCAGTCTGCTGACAGGCGCGTTGAGCGCATCCAAGACAGGAATAGTTGTCTCTTCGATGTCACGCACAGTGTCGCTCACCGTCAGGCGATAGCGGCGACGGATCGGCTCGCGCAGCAATTCCGCTTTGAGCGCTTCGCTGAAGGGCAGCTCCATGCGCCGCACGGACTGACCTTGCAGATTGCTGAGTGGCTGATTCAAAAGCTGTTCAGCAGCGCGATTCGCCAGCAGCAGCACGCCGTCGCCGCTGATCAGCAACATGCCTTCGCGCGCGGCGTCGAAGACAGTCTGCATTTGGTCGCGGCGCGCGCGCACTTCTTCGAACAGGCGGATGTTTTGAAGCGCGATAGCGGCTTGAATGGCGATCAGCTCTAGCGCGTGAACGCGATTATCGCCGAGATCAGCAGGATCGTCAGGACAGATGATGAACTCGCCAAAATAGTGTCCGCCGCGCTGAATAGGCAGTCGTATCGTCTCGTAAGCGTTCGGATCAGAGTAAGGCACGCTGAGCGGCGCTGCCTGAATAACATTTGAAGCGGCGGGATGGTGATTGTAGAGTAACAGATGCACGCTGCCGTTGCGGATGGTCTTGAGAACGGCATCTGCGAGCAAGTTGAGCGTGGCGCTCAGCGAGCCTGCCGTGAGCATCTCAAGCGAGAGCGCGCGCAGGCGCTGCAGCGTGTTGATTTGATACTCAAGGCGCTGGAAGAGCTGCGTTGTGCCGAGCGCGATCGCGGCATGTTCAGCCAGATTGGTCAAGAAGCGCTCGTGCGCGGCGTTGAAAGCTGCCAGACGCCGACTCTCAAGGTTGATGACGCCGACGCGCTGCCCTTTGTAGATGATCGGCACGCACAGCTCAGAGAGCATTGGCTGCTGGCTCGGCTGCACATAATTCGGCGCAAGGCGCGTATCCTCAAGGCGGACGGCGCTGCCTGTCCGCAGCACTTGCCCGATGATGCCGTCGAAAGCGTGTTGCGTCATCACGAATTGAATCTCTTCACGCGCCAAGAAACGCTCTAGGCGCACGCGATGATCGATCTCGTGCGTAGGCAACAACAACACGCTCACCAGATCGGCGTCTGTGTGTTCAAGCGCAGCGCGCAACACTTCGTTGATGATCACGTCTAAGTTGAGCGCGCCCGAAATTTTGCGCGAGATGCTCTCAATGGCGCTCAGCTCTTCGATGCGCGCTTCAAGCGCAGTATCCACTTGTCGGTAAGCCTGTGCGTTGCGCAGAGCGAGTGCCGCTTGATTGACCAGCGCCTCTGCTAGTTGCTGTGCGCGCCCTGAAATAGCGATTGGCTGCGCGTGAAAAATGCTCACTGCGCCGAAGGTCTGTCCGTCGTTCACAATTGGGATGACGAGCGCTTGCGCGTAGCCAAACTGTGCCAAGAGCGCTGAATCTTCAGGCGATTGCGGCAGAGATTGCGTGCGCTGTGTTTGCAACGCTTGCGCTACTGAGCCAACAGGCAGCAAGCGCTGCGCGATGGGCAAAGCGCTTGATGTGCGGCTTGCCACAAGCTGGAGCGCGCCATCTGGCAGCAGCTGCCGCACTGTAAGCGTAGTCGGCGCAAAGAGCCGTTCCAGATCGTCGAACAGGCGCTCAGCGATGTGCGGCAGGTCGAGCGAGGCAGTGAAGGCGCGCGAGGCTTCCACCAATTGCGTCAGCTCCTGAGCGCGCTGCTCGATATCGGCGTGATGGCGCGCGTTGGCGAGCGCAGCCGCCAATTGATTGGCGAAGGCGATCAACAGCTCAAGGATGCTCTGCTCAAAAAGCAGCGGCGCGCCGTAATGAGCAATTGCCACGCCAATCGGTTGATTATCAAGGCGCAGTGGCAACGCCAAAAGTCCGCGACAGTTTGCCGCTGCGGCGTAAGTGCGCCACGCGCTCTCGTCAGGCAGCGCAGCGACGTCGTCAACGACGATTGGCATGTTTTCCTGCAGCGCGCTGTGTAGGCACGCGCTGCACGCAGCCGAGAGCGCCCTCTGCGCTGTCTGCGGCAAGTCAGCGGCGCTTCTAAGCGCAAAGGACTGGTGTTCAGGATCGAAAAGAAAGATGACCGCGCTCTCAGCGTTGCCTGCGGCTTGCAGCGCTTGGCAAGCGTTCTTCAAGATGATGTCCAAGTCAAAGCTGGTCATCATGCGCCCAGAGACTTCGTTGAGCAGCGCCAGTCGATCAGCGATGCTGAATAAATCTTCATACAGGCGGATGTTCTGCAGCGCTGTGGCAGCCTGCGCAGCGATGATCTCCAAGAAAGCTAGGTCGTCGCGGTCGTAAGCGTTCGGATCGGTCAGGCTCTGCACAGCGATGACGCCTAGCACTTCATCTTCTGAGCGCATTGGCACGCCCAAGTAACAGCAGCTGGGCTCGCCGTGGCGCTCGATGCCGAGCTTTCGCAATTGTGCGTTGGTCTCTTCAAGCGTGCCGCGCATCAAAAATGGCTTGCCCGTCTTGATGATGTAGCCTGTGATGCCGCGCAGTGGCACAGGCTGCCAACTGCGCCGCTTGCCAAGATTGACCGAGAGCGGAAAATTGATCTGCTCTGTGCGCGGATCGTAGAGCGCGACATAGAAGACTGAAGCGTCCATCACGCGGCGCACTTGCTCATACACGTTCTCGACCAAATCAGTGACGGTCAAGTTGCGCGAGAGCGCTTGTCCGACTGTGTTGAGCGTGGCGAGCGCATCCACGCGACGGATGAGCGCGAAATAGTCGCGTTGCGCGATGCGCGTAGTCAGCGCCGCCGCCAAGAGCAAGCCGATTGCGATCAAGTTGCCTGAAAAATCGCCGCCTGTGTAGACAATCGCTGCAGGCAGCGCTAGGCTGTATGCAAACGCCTGCAGCGGCACGAAGCGCAGAGTGCGCCAATCAAACGGCTGCGCTGCGCGTCGGCTCAAGTAGTATGCGACCGCGACCTGCAACGCGTTAACAGCAATGTTATAAGCGATCAGCGCTGCTAGACATTCGATCAGCTGCGCTGAGGTGAAAGAAGCAAGCGGCAACGCGCCGTCTAATGCAAAGTACACCTGCGCAGCAATCAAGCAGCTGAAGCCGCGCATCGCCAGATGCAAAGAAGCCGATAGACTGAGCGCAAGCAGGCTTTGGCGCGTTTGCTCTGTGCGCATTTTCCACAGCGCAGCCGATATCTCGTAGGCGAGATGACCGACGCCAAGCGCCAGCAGCGCGCCTAGCTGACCGATGCTGAAGAAAGCAGCCAGTAATGCTGTGCCTTCTATGCCTACGCGCAAGCGTCCGCGCGATGAAAAACTGAGCGCACACACTGCCCAGCAGAGCGCAGCAAAGTAGACGATATCGCTGAACGCGAACAGGTCAGCGTGCCAGTGCGTTGTGAAGGCTGCAACGAGCAACATACCTATCAGCACGGCAGCAGTGGGCAAGGCATATGCAGTTGTCTCAGAAGCGCGCTCGCTCAGCATATATCTTGTGATGATAGACTGCTCAGCGCAAGCTGAGTGCTTTGCTTTTACTTTTAGAAATGTTCATGTATTTAATATATCCGATCTTTTGTGTTGCGTAAAGTTCCAGTGCGAACAAGACGCGCACAGGCGCGCCTTGCCGTCATCGCACGCGCTTCAAGACGCGCTGCCGTATGTGATCGCCAGTGTCTTGCCAAAGGCGCTGCGGAATATCTCTGTGTGCAGCTGCGCTGACCAGATCGCGACTGAGATGTCTGCCGTGCTGATCGGCACGAGCAGGTAGCCATCTTCACACGGCTCAAGGCGTACATCGCTGACGGCACCGTCGCGGCTGCGATCCAACTGCTCAGCAAGGCGCAACAGCGCAGTCATGCGCAACAGGCGCGCCTGATCGCCTGGCTGCAGCACCGCGCCGATCTCAGCTGCGCTAGGCGTGCCTTTGCGATGATATTTAGCGGCAAGGGCGATCAGGGCGAGTTCACGATGTGTGAAGCCAGGCAAGCCGCTGTTCAGAATCAGATAGTAACTATGACGATGGTGATCATTGTAGTCAATATTCATGCCGATGTCGTGCAACATGCAGGCTGCCCAGAGCAGCTCGCGCTCAGCGGCAGTGAAGCGCGCAGGATCGTTCTCAAGCGCTGCCAACTGATCGAACATGCTCAGTGAGAGATGCACCACGTGCCGCACATGTCGCTCTTGAAAGTTATACAGATGCGCCACGTTGATCACGCTCGCTTCGCGCACGTTCTCGAACATCGGCGGCATATCGGACGTGCGCTTGCCGTTGAAGAAACGCTCATAGAACAAACCTTCGCGCAGCCCTTGACTGCACACGAGCAGCGTCTCGGCTTCGGCGTGGCGCAAACACTCTTCGATGACAATCGCGGCGGCGAGCGCGATGTCAGCGCGATCAGGCTTCATGCCATTCACGCGCAAGCGCTCGTCCAGCGTCATGCTCTCTAGCTGCTTGGCGATCTTGCGCACGTCTGCAGCCGCCAACTCATAGCCGTGCAGCTCGTCCAGCGGATAATTGTTCTGCTTTTGGGCGATTCGCGCCAAATTGCGCAACGAGCCGCCTTGTCCTACCAATTGCCAGTCGCCTTGCAGCTTGAACCATTTCAGCGGCGCCAATTGCTCGCGGATGTGCTTGCGAAAACGCGCGACTTGCTCCTTGCTGGGCGGAATGTTGGGCAGCCATTCTTCGGTTGCGCGCACTGCGCCAAGCGTGAGCGAGATTGTCTCGCACGGCAGGCGTTCCGCCACGCGCGTGATCTCAAGGCTGCCGCCGCCCAGATCGATCACGAAGCCGTTGCGCAGCGTTGTGCTATTGACGGCAGCTAGGTAGCCGTAGTATGCCTCTTCTTCGCCACTCAGCAAGCGCACGCTGATGCCTGTCTCGCGCTGAATGCGGCTGAGGAACTCGACGCGGTTGGCTGCCTCGCGCACGGCGCTGGTCGCCACGGCGATGATGTCTTGGATGTTTGAAGCGCGGCAGAATGCGGCATACATGCGCATGACTTCAATCGCGTGCGACATCGCCTCGCGGCTGAGTTTGCCCGCTGCGCCCAAACCTTGCACAAGGCGCACGGTCTCGCGCACTTCGTCGGTCAGCTGGAAACAATAGCCATGCCGATAGGTCATGACGATCAGGCGGAAGCTGTTGGAGCCGACGTCAATGATAGCGATCCGCTGAGGGTCGGTTTGTGCGTTCAGCGGACGTTCGATCAAGGATTCAAGCATTGGCAAGCTCACTTTCAATAGCACTAGGTGTTCACAGTGCGTAGCGCTTCTTTGAGGTGTTCCCGCAGCAAGGCGATCAGAGCGGCGTGCGCGCCTGCTGCGCGGTCAGGGACGAGGATCACATCGTGGTGGAAGCCGCCGGCTGCGCGCTCCAGCAGCCACAAATCCGCGCCGATCCAGGGGATATCTGGCGCGTCGTCCATCCTATCGAAGTTCAACTGCCGAGCGCCTTTGACAAATGCTTGGTAGCGCTCGGCAGGGATGAAGTGTTTCAAGATGAGCGGTCGTTCTGTGGCGCGCCGATAGACCGTCGTCATGTGGGCTGAGTCTTGCCCGCGCATTTTGAGCCACGTGGCGATTTGGTCAGGTGCGCGCCCGTCGTGGTGATGCAGAGTCAGCCGCCAGCCTTCCACCACGTTCGGCGCACGTACCGCTGCCTCCAGCTCTGCCACTTCAAGGCGCATCGCGATCAGGCGTAGCGGCGCGGACTGGTGACGCATCACTGAGCGAGACATCTCACACCGTCAGGATGATCTTGCCGAACACATCACCATTGGCAAGGCTAATCTGCGCTTGCTGCGCCTGCTCCAGCGGATAGCGCTTGCTGATCAGCGGCTGCAGCTTGCCTGCGAAGACCAAGCGCATAGCTTGCACAAAATCAGCGTGCGGCGCCATTGTGCTGCCGATCAGACTGATGTGCTTAGCGAACAGATAGCGCATATCTATGTTCGCCGCGTAGCCGCTAGTATTGCCGACGATCAAAATCCGACCGCCGCGCCGCACAGCGCGGATGCTGCCGTTGATGGTCGCCATGCCGACGTTATCCACCACCACATCCACGCCGCGCCGCTCAGTGCGCTGGAAAATCGCGCGCACCCAGTCTTCAGCGCTGCGATCGATACAAAAATCTGCGCCGAGCGCTCTCGCCTGCGCCGCTTTCTCGGCATTGCTGGCGACTACATAGACAGTCGCGCCTGCCAGCTTGGCGATCTGGATGCTGGCTGAGTTCACGCCGCCGCCTGCGCCGACGATCAGGACGCTCTCGCCTGCTCTCAGGTTGCCGCGCCTGATCAGGCTGTGCCACGCCGTCAGGTAGACGAGCGCCGCTGCCGCCGCTTGCTCGTAGCTGACGTGATCGGGCAGCTTGAGCGCGTTGCGCGCAGGCACTACCACATACTCAGCGTAGGTGCCGTGCATATCCTCGCCGAGGATGCCGAACTTCGGGCAGAGATTATCTTGACCGCTCAGGCACAGCTCGCACTGTCCGCAACTGATGCCGGGATTGACGACCACGCGGTCGCCGATTGCCAAGCCTTGCACGCCTTCGCCAAGCGCTTCGATCTCGCCGGCGGCATCCGCGCCTAGGATGTGCGGCAGCGGCAGCTTGATGCCTTCCCAGCCTTCGCGCACCCACAGATCGAGCCGATTTAAAGCGGCGGCGCGCACGCGCACGCGCACTTCGCCTGCTTTTGGCTGCGGCGCGGGAAAATCTTCCACGTAGCGCAGCTTTTCCACGCCGCCGTGCTGCTCCAAGATGACAGCGCGCATGGCGTCACTTGGATGCTTTCACGCTCTTGATCTTGAAGACGAGGACGCCAGAAGGCGTCTCGACCAAGACTTTCTCGCCCGCTTTGCGACCGAGCAAGGCGCGCCCGAGCGGACTCTCGTTGGAAATCTTGCCTTCGCGTGGATTCGCCTCAGCCGCGCCTACGATGACGAAAGTTTCAGGCGCTTCACCTTCTTCTTGCACGGTCACTTCCGAGCCAAGACTGACGATCTTCGCCGACTTTTTGTCAATATCGCTGATGATGACGGCGCTGCGCAGCAAGTCCTCAAGGTAGTTGATGCGACCTTCTAGAAATGCCTGCTGTTCCTTAGCGTCCTGATAGTCAGCGTTCTCTGAAAGATCGCCCTGCGCGATCGCTTCCTTGAGTTTTGCCGCAAGCTCAGGACGCTTCACCGTCTTCAGTTCTTCTAGCTCGCGCCGCAGCTCAGCTGCGCCTTCTTCTGTGAGATATTTGACATCCGCCATAGGAAAAAGCCTCGCTTGTTTGGCTGCACCTTTCTCGGGCAGGATTAGAAAGTCAAATCAAAAACGAGCTGCACAGATGTCCATGTGCAGCGTGCAGCCTTGATTATACCGTAAACGGTAGCCGTATTCCAAGAGCGTGAAGGCAAGCCGCTACAATTGCGACGCAACCTGCCCTGCTGCTGTCCGCCGACTCTATCGGCGCTGACGTAGGCAGGGCAGGTTACCAGCGCGCAGCCTCAGTTGTTGCTTGGCAGACCGCACAAGCCTGTGCCGCAGGCGCAGGTCGGCGCTGAGTCGCTGTGTTGGCTTGCCGCGCTGCGCGCACTGATCTCGCCAATTTGCACCACAATGCGCGAGAGCTTGCGCTTAGCGTTCGGCGCGCCGCACTCAGGGCAGGTCACGTCGTCGGCTTTATCGGCGCTCACGCGCTTCTCAAAGGTCTCGTTGCAAGTCTGGCAGACGTACTCGTAAATCGGCATAGTTCGTCCTCCTCACCTTCGTAAGGTCATTTTAGCCGCGTTTGCAAAGTGCGTGGCAGCCTGAGCGCCTAATCGGACGAATTAGCTCAGGCTTATCGGCTAGTAGCCCAGCGCGCCGCGCACAATCGGATTCGCCTCATCAATGGCAGGCTTTAGAAGATTGTAGTCGAAATTCTCGCCGCTGCGCTGCAAGTAGCGCGCAAACCACGCCAATGCACTTGGAATGCCGTCTTCGGCGTTCAGCAAGCCGTGATTGCCGCCGGCAACAATCATCAGCTGGACAGTGCGTCCTGCGGCGCGCATCCGATTGAACAGCGCTCGCGATTGCTCGGCTGAGACCTCAGTATCGGCGTCGCCGTGGATGAGCAAGAGCGGCGTGCTGATCTCAGCCGCCCAAAAGGTAGCGCTGCGCTCGCGGAAAGCGGCAGGATTGCTGCGCGTGTTGGCGCCGATCAGCTCCAGGTACGCGCCGCTCTCCAGATCGGGACGTTCTTTTGCCCACATGAACAAATCCGCTAAGCCGCTGGTCGTCGCCGCCACTTTGACCGCGCTGCCGAGCCGCCGCAAGGCGATGTAGGTCATCAGCGCGCCGCGCGAGCTGCCGAACATGGCGATGCGATTCATATCCACGTTAGGACGGCTTTGCAAGAGCGGAATCAGGTTCAGCACATCGTTCACGTCCGCGCCGCCCAGATTATCGAAGCCTTCGCTGCCGCCGCCGCCGCGATACTGCGAAGCGACCACTACAAAGCCTGCCTCTGCGAATGGGATGAACTCGTAGCCGCGCAACGCGCCGACGTCGCGATTGCCGCCGCGATTGTAGATCAGGGCAGGGAAAATTCCTTCACGACGCGGCTCGGTCAGGAAGCCGTTGATGCGCAGACCGTCGCTGAAATACGTGATGCGATAGTAATTCGTCGCGTTGGTCTGCGCGTAAAGCGAGATGCTCAACAGGTCGCCGTTTTTCGGCTGCGATGGCAGCTCAGCAGCGCCTTCAGGGATCGGATCAGCCGCGTTGTGAACAGGCAGCGCCTGCCAGTTGCCTTGAATGCGCAGATAGCGAATAGCGACCCAGCCTGCAGTGCCGCTATAACGCACGCGCAGCCACGCTGAGTCGGCGCTGCGCGCAAAGGCAGATAAGGTCGTGCCTGCTTCCAGCAAAGCGATCTCAGGATAGGTTGTGCCGGGACCGCTGCGCAGCCGCAGCAACGTCGTGGTGATGACCGTGACAGATTCTTGGGCGAGCGCCGCGCCAAAGCTGCCGATCAAGAGCAGCACTGCTGAAAACAGAACGATGATGCGTTGGTCTGCACGCATGGTAGCCGCCTTTTGTGCAAAAATGAAGCGCGATCAGTCTAACACTGACCGCGCCGTGCTTGAAACAAAGCGATGGAGAACGCTACTCGACCATCTTGCCGGTCAGCGGATCGAGCTTGCCGCTCAGCAAGAGTTCAGCGACCTCTTCCAGCTCTTTCTTGACTTCCTCAGGCACAACGTCTTCAAAGTCGTGGAAAGGCGCCAAACCGACATCGCCGACGAAGTTGCCCGACGGCGGATTGCCTTCTGACCAAGCGACGATGATTTCAAGCACGCCCTGTGTGATCAGTTTCATAGCGCTGCTGATCAAGCACGGATGCGCCGCTGGCACTGTTTCCCATTGGTCGGTATCCACGCCGATGCAGTAGACAGGCTTCTCAGGCGTGGTGAGCTTGGCGACTTCTTCGAGCGCGCCGTTGCCCGTCTTGCCGCCTGCGCCGAAGATCACGTCCGCGCCTTGATCGAAGGCTTGCTTGGCAGTTTGGGCACCCCACTCAGGATCAGTGAACGCCTTGTCCAAGCCGCCCGGATGATAGGTCGAGATCAGGCGAATATCAGGATTGGCGTAACGCGCACCTGCCTCATAGCCTTCCTTAAAAGCAACCACTGGCGGCACTTGATCTGTGCCAAGCACGGCTGCCACGATGCCGCTCTTGCTCATGCGCGCCGCTAAGACGCCCGCCAAGAAGCCTGCCTTCGCCTCTGGGAAGATCAAGCCGACCACGTTCTTGACCTCAGTTGGCTGGAACTGATCCACGCCGATGAAATAGATATCGGGATACAGCTCAGCCGCCTTGATGGTCGCCTCGCCGAGCGCAAAGCCAACCGTGATGATCACTTCACAGCCTGCCTCGGCCAATGTCTGGATATTATTGGCGTAGTCAGTGGCGTTTTGCGTCTCGATGAATTCCGACTCACCGTCCAGCTCTTCGGCAGCGGCGAGCATCCCTTCATAGGCGCTCTGATTGAAGCTGCGGTCGTCCACTTCACCTACGTCCGTCACAAGGCAGAGCTTCGGACCGGCGGCGCGAGTCGGCTGTGGCGCAACGCCTACTTGGGCAGCAGCCAGCGCCAACACAACGACAAGGGCAATTCCTAGAATGCGTTTCATATTTTTGAGTCTCCACAAAGCGTCAAATTTGCAGCCCGATCTCAGGCTGCGCTTCCACGCCGCTATTATAAACGCTGCGCCGCTTTCCTTCAAATGCTGGCAGATGATTTGTTCAGACTGCTAACGCGCGGCGAGCTGCAAGGTGAACTCGCCTTCTGTGATGCCAGCTTCGGCGTTGAAACGCGAGACGATGAGCATGTACATGCCGTCGCGCGGAATGCGATAATCAGCAAGGCGCGCACGCTGACCGCGCACGCTCTCGCTCTGCTCGGCAAGCGGCACAAGATCGGCGGTGAAGAGCGCGAGAGTCGGATCGAGATTGCCGCGCGTGCGCGTCACCTCAGCCGTGATCAGCTGCCCTGCTGCTGCTTGGAACAGGTAATAGCGACGCACGGCATCGCGCGTGATACGCCCTGCCACGCGCTCGCCAAATTCCAGCGAGACGGCGCGTTCAGGCGTCAGACCGAGCTGCTCAGGCGGCACGCGAGTCAGCAGCAGGCTGTACGCGCCGCGCGTGTTGCCGCCTTCGCCGCCGAAGCGCGTCGCCACCAGCAGATAGCTGGCAGTCGCTGGCACGCGCCACTCAACGATAGCAGCGTCAAGCGTGCCGCGCCGATCCGGCGCTTCATCGTTGATCAACAAGACATTGCCTTCCGAGTCGGCAAGGATCAGCACTGCGTCTAGGTCGCCGCTGATGCGCGTCATGCGGATTGTGATCAGGTCGCCGCGCAGCGCGGCAAAAGTGTAGATGTGTTGCGGCTGCGCGTCGTTCAG
>DAOTWB010000179.1:0-7068 GCA_034436235.1 Anaerolineae bacterium | reverse complement strand
TGCCGCCGATCAGCGGCGGCGGCGAGACCAGCTCGGCGCGGCGATTGAAATAAGCGTCCAATAGCGCGCGCACTAATTGCAAGTGGACGAGCCATGGCTGCACTTGGAAATGCGTGCCGACCACTGCCAAGTAATCGGCGAGCGTCAGCAGGCACACATCCACGCCAACTCGCTCGGTCGCCTTCCAGAAGCGATAGATGGCGCGTCGCGATAAGCTCTCAGCGTTGCGCAAGTGCATCGGACGCATGTGATGGCGCACACAACCGACCAGACGCGCCGTCTCTTCATTGCTCAGACGCAGCGCTTCGGCGCGCTGCTCTGCCAGCTCAGCGCCGATCAGCTCATGCCGATAGAAGTGAATGCGTCCATCTTCGCCGTGGCTGTGCGCCGCAGGCTTGCCGCAATCGTGCAGCAGGGCTGCCAGCACCAAGAGCGCGCGCACGCTGCGTCCGTTCGGCAGCGGCGCATCGAGGTGCGCTTGCAACTGCGGACGAAAGACATCCAACAGATATACAATCAAGCCGAGCGCGCCATCGGCAGCGCTCTCATCCGTGCGCTGCGGACTGATGGTCGTGATCACCTGATCCATGCGTTCGACGGCGTTCAGCGTATGTTCCCAAACGTCGTAGACGTGCGGCTCGGATTGCGTCACGCCGCGCATGGCGTCCACTTCAGGCACGATCAAGCGCAGCAGACCGAGCGAGTCGAGCGCGCGCAGCGCTGCCTGTGGCTTGCTGCCGCCGAGCATGGTCATGAATTCATCGCGCACACGCTCAGGCGAGCTGTGCGCGATACCAGCGCCATACGTGCGCAGATCGGCGCGCGTCTCGCGCTCGATCAGCAGCTTGAACTGCACGCTCTGGCGTATGGCGCGCAAGGCGCGGATCGGATCGTCGCGAATCGCCTCAGGCGAGCAGCGCCGCAAGCGTTTATCAAACAGGTCGCGGACGCCGTCGAGCGGATCGATCAGCGTCTGCAGGTCGCCGCGCAACGGCACTGCAATCGCGTTGACCGTGAAATCGCGTCCGCGCAGGTCGTCTTCAAGCGATTCGCCGCGAAAACGCGCCACGTCCACGTTGTAACGCACGCCCGCGTAGCGCACGATAGCGCGTCCAACTTGCCGCTCAGGATCGAGCGTGTAGTAATCGCCTTGCAGCGCGTTGGCGATGCGCCGCGCGAGCTGCCGTCCGTCGTTTGGCACAGCTAGATCGAGATCGTGGCTAGGGCGGCGCAAGAGCGCGTCGCGCACGCTGCCGCCGACGAGGTAGGCTTCTGCATCGCCAATGATCGGCAGCAGCGCGTTGACCAAAGGCGGATATTCAAGCTGAAATGGCGCAGGAATCTCAAGCATGTGGGTAGGCGCTCGGCTTGACAGCCGCGATGAACGGCAAGTTGCGATACAGCTCGTCTAGGTCGAGTCCGTAGCCGAAGACGAACTTATCAGGAATTTCGAAGCCGACGTAATCCACAAGGATATCGGTCAGGCGTCGGCTTGGCTTGCTGAGCAAGGTGCAGATGCGCAAGCTGGCAGGATTGCGCGCCAAGAGCAAGCGACGCAGATAGGCGAGCGTGGTGCCAGTGTCAATGATATCTTCCACGATCAATAAATTGCGTCCTTCAACGTTCTGCTTCAGGTCGAGGTCAATGCGCACCACGCCGCTCGATTCACGCGCGCCTGCGCCATAGCTGGAGATCGCCATGAAGTCTATGGCGTGCGGCACGTGAATGTGGCGCATCAGGTCGGTCAGAAACATCACGCCGCCTTTCAGCACACAGATCAGCAACAAATCTGCGGCGTGGCTGTAATCGGCGTTGATCTGCGCGCCGAGCGCTTCAATGCGCGCTTGGAGCGTCTCTTCGTCAATCAGAATTTCCTCAATAAAGGTCAGGTAGCTGTGCATGGCTCACTGGCTCTCTGCGACGCTTTGCGCGGCGCTGCTCGCCGATTCAGGCGGCGGACACAAACGCCGCAAATAGTCCCACGTATAAATGCCTGTGTGATGATTATCGTCCCAGAAAGGCTGCAACGCATAGTTGCCGACCAGCTCAATGCGCAGGATGCCATACGAGCGCGCAGGCTTCAAGACGAGGATGTGATCGGGATCGCTCTGACGACCCATGTTGTGATGTCCGCCGCGACATTCCACGCATGGACATGCCTCGCGCAGATGGCTGAGCGGATAGCGGCACACGGCGCCATCTGCCCATTGGATGATCAAGACGGCGTTCGGCTTATCGAGCGTAATGCTGAGCGGACGCGGCATGGGCATGGCGATTTCATCCCTGTTCATCAAGGCGCGAGGACGATCAGATTATCGAAGGCGACGCGGAAGCCTGTCACGCCTTGCCCTGCTACCGCGCCTAAGGCTATTTTACCTGTTTTGAAGGTGGAATCGAGCAGCAGCTCAGCCGTTTGGCGATTGTTGCTCAGGCACTCGCCGCTGCGCAGTCCGTTCCACGTGGAGCGCCGATCCGTGCCTTTTGGACACAGCAAGACAGGCTGATCGTTGATGAAGAAGCGCAGTTGATCGCCTTGTGCCACTGCGCGCAGCCGATTGAACGCGCCGAGTCCGCTCAGCGCCTGCGGCGCGATTTGCCACTCGCTCAGCACATCCAGCGCGCCGTTGTGCAGCCGCTCCACGCGATAAGCGCCGTCGCCGCGCAGCTTGAAAGCGTAGAAATTGTTCACATCTTGGTAGCGAAACATCAAGCTCGCCTCAGCCGCTTCGATCACGTCAGGATCGCCGCCTGCCCAGCTCATCAGCACTTCGGCGTCCAAATCGGCGAAAGGACGGTTCAGATCGCTGAAGACGCCGCCGGCAGAGCCGATGCTCAGGTACAGAATGCCGTCTTCGATCACGGCGCTATCCTGTCCTTCGTATTGCGCCCATTGCGCGTTGAACGAGTCGTCGGCATCGGTCTCAGGATCGTCGTCAAACGTGCTGAGGTAGAGCAACGTGCCGCTCGGCGCGTTCGCAGGCTGATCGGCGTTGATCAGCGCGAGCAAGAGCAGATTGGCAGCGCTGAGCGAGCTGATCGCGATGAGCAGGATGACGATCAACGTGCGCCATACGTGCAGACGCGCAGGGCGCGCCAAAGTTCGGTCGGTCATGCAGGCGATTGTACCACAAACGCGCTGAGCAGGTATAATGAGCTACCATGACTCTGATCGCAGCAAGGCTCGGCAGCTCATGACGCTCGTCTTGATCGGCGCTATGGCGCTGTGCGCGCTGATCAGCCCTGCGCTTGGCGCGCTGCGCTTGCCGTTCCTCGTCCTCTCTAGCTTGATCTTCCTCGCCTTGCTGCAATTCGATGCATCGCCGACGCTTTGGTTGCCATTGGCGTCGCTCGGCTTGAGCATCGGCGTGTGGCTGCTGACCGCGCGCGAGAGTCCTGCGCGGCGGCGCATGGCGCTGATGGCGATCTTCAGCATCATCGGCATTTTTGCCGTCCTGAAGCTGCCTGTGCTGCAGGCAGCGAGCGCAGACGCGCTCAACATCGGGCAGACCTTCGCATGGATCGGCTTCTCGTACCTCGCCTTTCGGCTGTTGCACGTCTTGCTGGACTTTCGCAGCGGTCGGCTGAAGCAGCTGAGCTTGCCGCAATTCGTCTTGTACGCGCTCTTCTTCCCTGCCATAGCCGCTGGACCGATCGCGCGCGTTGAGCAGTTCGCTCAGGCGCTGGCGGCGGCGCACGACGCTGAGCGACTGACGCACGGCGCAGTGCGCTTGATGCGCGGCTTGTTCAAGAAGTTTGTCTTGGCGGATTCAGTTGCGCTGATGGCGCTCTCGCCGCAGCTGGCGAGCGACGCGCTGACAGGCACGTTGAGCGGCACATTGACGCTCTGGTTGGCGCTGTACGCCTACGCTTTTCGGCTCTTCTGGGATTTCAGCGGCTACACGGATATCGCCATCGGCATTGGCATTTGGGCAGGCATCAAGCTGCCTGAGAATTTCGACGCGCCGTATCTGAAGCGCAATCTGCAAGCCTTTTGGAACAGCTGGCACATGACGCTCTCAGCGTGGTTTCGCGTATATTTCTTCATGCCCGCCAGCCGCGAGCTGCTGCGCACGCCGCTCAAAGCGTGGCGCGAAGGCGTAGTGCTTGTGGCGCAGCTCAGCACGATGATCTTGATCGGCTTGTGGCACGGCGCAGCGCTCAACTTTGTGCTGTGGGGCGCCTGGCACGGCATTGGACTGTGGCTCTTCAGGCAGTGGTCGGCGCGCGCGGCGCGCTGGGATGCTTTTGTGCAGGCGCGTCCGCCGTTGGCGCGCTTGATCGGCGTTTTGAGCGTGCTGCTCACGTTCCATTACGTAGCGCTCGGCTGGGTCTTCTTCGCCTTGCCCGAGCCTGAGCTGATCGGCAAAGTGTGGCGAGGACTTTTTGGCTGATGAAGGATACAGTGCATTGGTGGCGCGTATTGCTGAAAGCGGCGGCGCTCTTCGCGCTGTTCAACGCGCTATGGTTCGCGACGCAGCCGCTCACAGTCCTGAACAAGCTGAGCGTGTACGGCGCGTTTTTTCCGCCGCGTGAGCGCTTTCCGTTCGCCGAGTTTCCTGAGGCGTCTTACGCCGTCAGCGTGGATAGCCTAGATCAGCTCTTCGCGTCACATCGCATTGCGCAGCCAAAAGCGGCTGATGAGTTCCGCGTGGCATTGCTGGGCGACTCGGCGATCTGGGGCTATTTGCTGCGCGCCGATCAGACGCAAGCGGCGTGCATCAACGCGCTCGATCTGCGCACAAGCGATGGACGCCGCGTGCGCGCTTACAATCTCGGCTATCCAACGCTGACCGTCATCAAGGATTTCCTGATCTTGCGGCGCGCATTGGCGCACGCGCCTGACCTGATCATCTGGTCAACGTCGCTCGCGTCGCTGTATCCATCCGATCAGCTGGATTTTCCGCTGATCTTGGCGCAACGCGAAGAAGTGAGCGCGCTGCAAGCGCAATACGCCTTCAAGCTCGATCAATATCCGTTGCCGTCGCGCAGCTGGCAAGAGCGCACGTTCTTCGGGCAGCGGCGCGCCATCGCCGATTGGCTGCGCCATCAGCTTTACGCGCCTGCTTGGGCAAGCACGCGCTTGGATCACGTCCTGCTGCGCTTCGTCGCGCCACATCCTGTCAATTTGCTGCCTGATGACAACGTGCTTTCGGTCAATGTGCTGAACTTGCGCCAAGCAGGGCGAATTGCGCCTGAAGACCTGAACTTTGACGTGCTGAGCGCGGGCGTCGCGCTCGCCGCTGAGCGCGGCATACCGACCGTCTTGGTCAACGAGCCGATCTATCGCGATGAGGCACATCCGCTGCGCTACAACACTTACTATCCGCGCTGGGCATACGACGACTACCGCGCTGCATTTGCGCAGCTTGCACAGCGCCAGAATTGGCGTTACCTCGATTTTTGGGACGCCGTGCCTGCCGATCAGTTCACTGACACCGACTTCCATCTGACGGCTGATGCCAATTGCGCCTACGCTGAGCGGCTGATCAAGGCTGCTCTTGCGCAACTGCCCTGAAAATCGGCGCTTGCCTTGCGCGCTGACCTATGCTATTCTCAGAACAAACGTTCTTTTGACAGGCGCAGCGCTGCTACCTTATCATTCAATCCGTTTGTGAACACAAGCACGTGAGAAAAGACCGTGACGACACCTTCTATCGGCGTGATCAGACCAGTCAACATTGATGAGCAAATGCGCGAGGCGTATCTGGACTACGCCATGAGCGTGATTGTTGCGCGCGCCCTGCCCGATGCACGCGACGGCTTGAAGCCTGTGCAGCGGCGCATCCTATACGTGATGCACGAGATGGGCTTGCGTCCTGAGGCGCCTTACAAGAAGAGCGCGCGCATCGTCGGCGAAGTGCTGGGCAAGTTTCATCCGCACGGCGATCAAGCGATCTACGAGGCGATGGCGCGCCTTGCCCAAGATTTTTCAGTGCGCTACGAGCTGGTAGATGGTCAAGGCAACTTCGGCAGCATTGATGGCGATTCGCCTGCTGCCATGCGCTACACGGAAGCGCGCTTGACGCCGATCGGCACGGAATTGCTGACCGATATCGAGCGCGAGACGGTTGATTTTGTGGATAACTTCGACGGCTCGCTGCAAGAGCCAGCTGTGCTGCCAGCCGCCATTCCAAACTTGCTGGTGAACGGCTCAAGCGGCATCGCCGTCGGCATGAGCACCAATGTGCCGCCGCACAACTTGGGCGAAGTTTGCGATGCATTGGTGTACATGCTCGCCAACTGGGAACGCCTTGATGAAGTGGATGTGCTTGACCTGATGCGCTTCATCAAAGGTCCAGATTTCCCGACAGGCGGCTTGGTCTTTCGCGGCGGCGACGGCAGGAACGTCGCTGAGCATGAAGATATGCTCGTGGCAGCCTATGCCACTGGACGCGGCAAGCTGACCGTGCGCGCCAAAGTCCACGTTGAGAGCCTTGAGCGCGGCAAGACGCGCATCATCGTCAGCGAAATTCCTTATCAGATCAACAAGAACAGCTTGATCGAGCGCATTGCCGACCTTGTGCGCGACGGCAAGCTCGAAGGCATCAGCGACTTGCGCGATGAGTCGGATCGGCAAGGCTTGCGGATCGTGATCGAGTGCAAAAGCAACGCCGATCCTGCCGATGTGCTGAAAGACTTGTTCAAACACACGCCGCTGCAAAGCACATTCGGCGTGATCATGTTGGCGCTGGTTGATGGCGAGCCGCGCACGCTCACGCTCAAGCAGGCGCTGCGCGTCTATCTCGATCATCGGATCGAAGTGGTGCGCCGTCGCTCGCTGCACGATTTGGAACGCGCGCGCGCGCGTGCGCACATCTTGGAAGGCTTGCTGATCGCGCTGCGCTTCTTAGATCGCATCATCAGCACGATCCGCGAGAGCGAGAACAGCGATGAAGCGCGCGGCGCGCTGATTTACACCTTCGTACTCTCAGAAGCGCAAGCGACCGCCATCCTCGATATGCAGTTGCGCCGCCTTGCCGCGCTGGAGCAAGAGAAAATTCAAAATGAATACCGCGAGAAAAAGGCGCAGATTGCGTACCTTGAGCAGCTGCTCGCCAATCCGCTTTT
>DAOTWB010000178.1:0-8632 GCA_034436235.1 Anaerolineae bacterium | reverse complement strand
ATGCGCGAGCGCTTCGGCGCGCGCGATCCGAAGTCTTGGCAGCTGCGCTTCCACACGCAAACAGGCGGCAGCACGCTGACCGCTCAGCAGCCGATGAACAACATCGCGCGCGTGACCGTGCAAGCGCTCGCCGCGATCCTAGGCGGCACGCAAAGTCTGCACACCAACAGCATGGATGAAGCGCTCGCCTTGCCAACTGAGAGCGCTGTGCAGGTAGCGTTGCGCACACAGCAAATTCTGGCGTATGAGAGCGGCATCGCCGATACAATCGATCCAATGGCAGGCAGTTACTACGTAGAAGCGCTGACCGATGAGATCGAAGCGCGCGCGCAGCGCTACATCGAGCGGATTGACGCGCTCGGCGGCGCCTTGGCTGCCATTGAGCGCGGCTACATCCAAAGCGAGATTCAGGACGCTGCCTACGCTTATCAGCAGTCAGTGGAACGCGGCGAGCAGATCGTGGTTGGTGTGAACAAGTTCACCGTGCCTGAAGAGATGCCAATCGAGACGCTGCACGTCTCAGAGGCGATTGAGCAAGCGCAGCGCGCACGCTTGGCAGCCTTGCGCGCACAGCGCGACTCAGCGCGTGTGAGCGAGATTTTAGCGCAGATCGAAGCGGCGGCGCGCAGCAGCCATGCGCCGCTGATGCCGCTCTTCATCGAAGCAGTTGAGCGCGAGGCGACGCTCGGCGAAATTTGCAACGTCTTGCGCGGCGTCTTCGGCGAGTATCGTCCTAGCGCTTCAATCTGAGCGCGCAGGGCGGAAAATTTCCGCCCTGCAACGCGGACTCACGCCCTAGCGTCTTTTTTAGTCGGCAAGGGCATGGTCGCGCCTTCTTGCTTGGTGAAGACCAAACCAGTGCCTTCCGCGTTCACATCCACCAAGACCACGTCGCCGCGTCCGAACGCGCCTTTCAAGACCTGCACTGAGAGCGGACTCTCGATGTGGCGCTGAATAGCGCGCCGCAACGGACGCGCGCCAAATTGCGGATCGTAGCCTTGCCGCGCCAGCCAAGCGCGCGCTGCAGGCATCAGCTCGATCACCAAGCCTTGCTCGCCCATGCGCTCTGCCACTTGGCGCATCTGCAGGTCAACAATGCGCTCAACCTGCTCCAGCGTCAGCGGACTGAAGATGATCACTTCGTCAATGCGGTTGAGGAACTCAGGACGGAAGTTCTCGCGCAGCGCGCGCTCAATCTTCTTATGATCAGCCACCACCTCAGGATCGTGGCTGGTCACAAAGCCGAGCGCGCCGCCTTTGCGCGCGAATTCCGTGCCGAGATTGCTGGTCATGATGATGACCGCATTGCGGAAGTCCACTGTGCGCCCTTGACCGTCGGTCAGGCGTCCGTCGTCGAGGATTTGCAGCAAGGCGTTCCAGACGTTCGGATGCGCCTTCTCGATCTCATCGAATAGCACCACGCTGTAAGGACGCCGCCGCACAGCCTCGGTCAGCTGTCCGCCTTCCTCGTAGCCGACATAGCCTGGCGGCGCGCCGAACAGACGGCTGACTGTGTGCGCTTCGCGATACTCGCTCATGTCAATGCGCACCAGCGCGTCCTCATCGTCGAAAAGGAACTCAGCGAGCGCTTTGGCAAGCTCAGTCTTGCCGACGCCTGACGAGCCGAGAAAGATGAACGAACCAATTGGACGATGCGGATCCTTCAGACCGCTGCGCGCGCGCCGAATGGCATCCGCAATGGCGGCGACCGCTTCATCCTGCCCGATGATGCGCTCGTGTAGCGCCTCTTCCATGCGCAAGAGCTTCTCCGCCTCGGTTTCCAGCATCTGATTGACAGGAATGCCCGTCCACTGCGCGACGACCGCCGCGATGTCGTTGGCGTCCACCACGTCGTCCAGCGTATGCTCGCGCTGCCAGGCTTCCAGCTCGCGCTCGTATTGCTGCTCCAGCTGAATGCGCTGCATCTTGTACTGCGCAGCGCGCTCGTAGTCGCGCGCCAAGCCTGCCGCTTCTTCCTCAGCCGTCAGCCGATCCAGCTCATTTTTGAGCTGCTTCAGCTCAGGCGGCAAGCTATAGAGCGCCACGCGCAGCTTGGCAGCCGCTTCATCCATCAGGTCAATTGCCTTGTCAGGCAGACGGCGGTCGGTCACATAGCGCTGGCTGAGCCGCGCCGCTGCCACGAGCGCTTCTTCAGTGAAGCGCACTTTGTGGTGCGCCTCATAGCGGTCGCGCAGTCCCTTGAGCATCTCGATGGTCTGCTCGACGCTCGGCTCGTCCACGAAGACAGGCGCGAAGCGGCGATCAAGGGCTGAGTCTTTCTCGATGTGTTGGCGATACTCGTCAAGCGTGGTCGCGCCGATGCAGTTCAGCTCGCCGCGCGCTAAGGCAGGCTTGAGCAGGTTCGCCGCGTCAATTGCGCCTTGCGCCGCGCCTGCGCCAACCACTGTGTGCAGCTCGTCAATGAACAAGATGATCTCGCCTTCGCTGCGCTGAATCTCTTCGATCGCCGCCTTCAGGCGCTCTTCAAATTCGCCGCGAAAGCGGCTGCCGGCGATCATCGCACCTAGATCAAGGCTGACCACGCGCTTGTTCAGCAGCAGCTCAGGCACGTCATGATTGGCGATCTTCTGCGCCAAGCCTTCGACGATAGCCGTCTTGCCAACGCCTGCTTCGCCGATCAGCACAGGATTGTTCTTGGTGCGGCGGCACAGGATTTGGATCACGCGCAAAATCTCGTCGTCGCGCCCGACGACAGGATCGAGCTTGCCTTCCTGCGCCATGCGCGTCAGATCGCGGCTGTAGCGCTCAAGCGTCCGATAGCGCGTCTCAGCTTGCGGATCGGTCACGCGCTGACCGCCGCGAAAATCTTTGATGATATCCAGCACGCGATCTTTAGTGATGCCTGCTTCTTTCATCATGCGCGCGATGGCAGTATTGCGCTCGGCGATGATGGCGAGGAAGATATGCTCAGTGCTGATGTACTCATCGCGCAGCCGATTCGCCTCTTCTTGCGCGAGGTCAATGATGCGCTTGACGCGCGGCGTCATGAAAATCTGTCCGGCGCCGCCGCCGTAAATCGAGACTTTCGGCGTGGAGCGCAGAATCTCGTCCAGCTTGTAGCGCATTGCCTCTTGATCGACGTTCATCTTCTCCAGAATCTGAGGGATGACGCCGTCAGGCTGCTCAAGCAGCGCCAGCAGAATATGCTCAGTATCCACTTGGTTATGCCCATAGCGCTGCAAAATCTCGTAGGCGCGCGCAGCGGCATCCTGAGCGCGCTCTGTAAATCGGTCGAATCGCATCATAGGCTACCTTGCTCTTCACTCGTGGGAAACTCGGCTTGGCAACGATCATGCGCCGTTTTGGCGCTTGCCAAAAACCGCTCATCGTCTTTGCCATCTTTTGAAAAGATAGCACAGCGCGCGTCAGAAAAGTGTAAAAAGCGGCTAAACGTTGCGTTAGCAGCGCCTGACCGCAAGAATTCATACATTTTTGAGAAATAAATGGCGGCAAAAGCGTCTATACTGAATTAAGTCAAGACTGCGAAGGTCGCATGAGAGATGAGATGGAAACAGCGTACATTCCTTTTGATCGCGCCGCCAATATCTACGACGCGACGCGCGGCTTCCCAGCAGGAGAAGAACGCGCCGTCGCCGCGTTGATCGCGCAGGCGGGCAATTTGGGCAGAGCGAGCCGCGTCCTTGAGGTTGGTGTTGGCACAGGGCGCATCGCGCTGCCTTTGACGCAGCACGTGGATAGGCTCTACGGCATAGACCTCTCGCGCCCGATGATGCAGCAACTGCGCAGCAAGCCGAACGCAGGCGCCATCCGCCTGAGCGAAGCGAACGCGCTGCAATTGCCATTTCGGCGCGCCGCTTTCGACGCTGTGCTGCTCGTCCATGTGCTGCACCTGATCGCCGATTGGCAGCACGTGCTGCGCGAGATCGCCCGCGTGCTGAAGCCTGACGGGCTGTTGCTGTGCGGCGGCAACGCAGGCGATATGTTGCAAAACGAGCAATTCGCGCCGATCTGGTCGGCGTGGCGCGCCGCGCTGCCGCCTGAGAAGATCGAGCGCATCGGCTTGACGCAACCTGTGCGCGAAGCCTTGCCGCCGCTCGGCTGGCGTCCCATCGGCGCGCCGCGCCAGCACAGCTACACTGTGCAGCGCACGCCAAACGGCGCTTACCGCGCCATTGAAGAGCGTCAATTTTCCAACACATGGCGGCTGAGCGACGCTGAATTGCAACATGGCTTGCGCGTCGTCCGCGCGGCGATCGCGGCGCATTTTCCGCAGCCCGATCAGCCGATCGCGCTGAACATCACGTTTGAGGTGCAAGCCTTTCAGCCGCCGCAAGCTATTTAGCACACAGCGCAAATAGTATTGAGGCGTTAGAACTATGGAATGGATTCGCATTCACGATACTTGGGTCGCCGATTACGAGAATTTGTCGTTCACAGTGCGCTGGTCGCGCGGCGCATGGCACTGGCGCGCCGTCTATTGCGAAGGGACGGCGGAAACAGCGCAATTGGCAGGCGATAATCGCAGCGAGCATCCTAACGGCTTTGTGGACGCTGAGAGCGCGCGCAACGCCGCTGAGCGCTGGCTGAAGCACTTGCTCGAAGACGCCTAGCGCATGACGGCGCTCGATCTATTCACCTTTGGCGAGTGCCTGCTGCGGCTGAGCGCGCCTGAGCCGCTGCGCCTTGAGCAGGCGCACGCGCTGGATGTGCATGTGGCAGGCGCTGAGAGCAATCTCGCCATCGCTTTGGCGCGGCTTGGCAAGCGCACGGCATGGTTCTCACGGCTGCCGAACACACCGCTCGGTCAGCGCGCTCTGCGCTTCATAGGTCAGCACGGCGTGGATATAAGCGACGTGCTGAGCGTCCCTGATGAGCGCATGGGACTGCTCTTCTTAGAGCGCGGCGCGCTGCCGCGTTCGACTCGCGTCTGGTATGATCGAGCGGACTCGGCTGCCAGCAAGCTGCGACCGAGCGACCTGCCAATGGCGCGTCTGGCGACGGCGCGCTGGCTGCACTTCACAGGCATCACGCCTGCCCTGAGCGACTCGTGCGCTGCGACCTGCCACGCGGCAGTGGCGCACGCGCGCCAACACGGTTTGAAGATCGCCTTTGACGTGAACTATCGCAGCCTGCTGTGGACGCCGCAACGCGCGCGCGACGCTTTGACGCCGTTCTGCCAAGCCGCCGATGTGGTCTTCATCGCCAAGCGCGACGCCACCGCGCTCTTCGCGACGCAAGGCGACGCCGCTGCACAAGCTGAGCAATTGCAACAGCTGTGGTCAGGCGCAGTGATTGTGACTGACGGCGAGCGCGGCGCCGCAGCCTGCAGCGCCGATGGCACAGCGCGCTGCGCAGCTTTCCCTGTGCAGGTCGTGGATAGGTTAGGCGCAGGCGACGCCTTCGCGGCAGGCGTCTTGTGTCGCTTGTTGGAAGACGCGCCGCTCGATCAGGCGCTGACCTTTGGCGCGGCAACTGCCGCCTTGAAGCTGAGCATCAGCGGCGATGTGGCGCTCATCGCGCGCGGCGAGGTCGAAGCGCTGATCGCAGGCGATCAGAGCGCGTTGCGGCGCTAATTGACCACTTGTAAGAAGTTGCGCGCCGCCCAGCCCGTCCGATTCGGCGCGTTCACTTCGCGCACTTCCCACCACTCAAAGCCGCTCGCGTTCTGCGGACCGCTCATGATCATGAAGCGCGTCTTCTCAGGCGCGACGAAGAGCAGCGTGGCGCCTGTGCCTGCGCCTGCGCGGATGTTCAGTCCGTTCAAGCCGACGCCGACCACCTCGACGATGACGCCTGGACGGAACTCGCCCGGCGGCAACGTGGCGGTCGGCACGACGGTCGGCAGCGGCGCGACGGTCGGCAGCTGAACCTGCGGCAGCGGCGTGAGCGTCGGCGGCGGTCCAACCGTGAAGGTCGCCGTGACTACGATCACGATTGGCGTCTGTCCGCCGGGCGCCGCCGCGCCGCCGACCGAATCCACCACTGCCCAAGCGCCAACAGCTGCCGCCGCCACGAAAGCGATCAGCACCAAGAGCGACCACCACGGCAAATACCAGCCGCTCTCGCGCTTGCTGGGCGGCGGCGGACGGCGACGGGCAGGCGCTTGCGGCAAGCGCGGCTCAGCAGGCTGGTAGACTGGCGGCGGCGGCGGCGTGCGACGCAACGGTTGCGCTTGGCGGGCTTGGCGTGGCTCGGCAGGCGGCTGATGGGCGCTGCGCGGCGGCTTGTTGGGCGCAATGCGCTTGATAGGGGTCGACTCAAGCGGACGAGTCGGCTCGGCAGGCGCGTCGTCATACTCAGAAGGGCTGTACGGGTCTTCGTAGCGGCTCATGTGTTTATCCACTCCTCAAAGCGTTCACGTGACCACGTATTGATGACCTGCTCAGGGCTTGCCCAAGCGCGGCGCGCCGTGCGCACGCCAAACGGCAGGACGGCGAAATCGGCGGCGGAATGCGCGTCCGTGTTGATGGCGAGCTTGATGCCGAGCCTGAGCGCCTGCCGAGCGTGCGCGCTATCCAAGTCGAGGCGATGCGGATTGGCGTTGATTTCCAGCGCAGTATCTGTGGCGAGCGCGGCGGCGAAGACGGCGTCCATATCCAGATCGGCAGGCTCGCGGTCAGGGATGAGCTGTCCGCGCGGATGTCCGATGATGTCTACGTGCGGATTGTTGATCGCGTTGAGCAGGCGCGCCGTGATGACAGCGCGTTCCTGACGCAAGCCTGTGTGCAGCGAGGCGATCACTACATCGAGCGCTGCCAGCACGTCATCAGGATAATCGAGCGTGCCGTCAGCGCGAATTTCCAGCTCAACGCCGTGATAAATGCGCAACGAGTCGCCGAATTCGGCTTGCACGCGCTGAATTTCCTCGCGCTGTGACCAAAGGCGCTCAACGCTCAGACCGTTGGCGATGCCTAGGCTGTGCGAGTGGTCAGTGATCACGATGTATTGCAAGCCGCGCTCGCGCGCTTGCCAAGCCATGTCGCGCACGCTCAGGCGACCGTCGCTCCACAGCGTGTGCATGTGCAGATCGGCGCGGATATCGCTCACTTCGATCAGCTGCGGCAAGGCTCCAGCTTGCGCCGCTTCGATCTCGCCGCGATCTTCGCGCAGCTCAGGCGGAATGTAAGGCAGATCGAGCTGCGCATAGACTTCCGCTTCGCTGGCGCACAGGATTTCGCGTCCGCTGCCGTCGGTCGCCGTGAACGCCCATTCGTTCAGGCTGAGTCCGCGTTGCAGCGCCAGCTCGCGCAGGCGGATGTTGTGCGCCACGCTGCCCGTGAAATAGCTGAGCGCTGTGCCAAAGCGCTCAGGCGGCACGGCGCGCAGATCGCACTGCAAGCCGCTCTCCAGCTCAACGCTGCTCTTGGTCTCGCCCTGACCAAGCACGCGCACCACATCAGGATGATTGACAAAGGCTTCCATGACCGCTTGCGCCTGATATGTGGCGACCAGCAGATCAAGGTCGCCGATGGTAGCGCGTCCGCGCCGCAAACTGCCCGCCACTTCGGCGCGCAAGACGCTCGGCAGCGCCTGAAGCGTCCGCAGGATGCGCTCAGCGGCTTGCCAAGCCAGATCGGCGCGCGTGCGCGTTGTGCGGCGCGCTAACGCCTCAATGCTCTCTAAGATTTTCTGCTCACTTTTAACGCCCATCGTCGGCAGCGAGCGCAATTTGCCTTCGCGCGCCGCTGCTGCCAGCTCAGCAACTGAAGTGATGCCGAGCTGTTGATAGAACAGCATCGCCTTCTTCGGACCAACGCCGTTGACGCGCAGCACGTCCACCAGTCCCTGCGGAATTTCGCTTTTGAGTTCTTCCAACAAGCTCAGCGTGCCGCGCTCCAACAGCTCGACGATCTTGGCGGCGATCGCCTTGCCGACGCCGTCAATCTCTTGCAGGCGACCTTCGGCAGCGAGCTGGCGCACGTTGCGCGGCAGCTCGCGCAAGGCTTCAGCAGCGCGCTGATAGGCGATCACCTCAAAACGATGAGCGGTCGCGTCTTTCAGGCGCAGGAGATCAGCCAGCAGGTCGAATGCATCCGCAATTTGGTGATTAGAGAGCATCGCAAGGCACGCCTCGCCAGTCGCTTTACTGCAAGTATAGCGCATTCGGCTGTGCGCGTGTAGCGCGTTACTCCTTGACGGCGGACTGCTCTTGCGCCGTCACCATCGGCAGGTAGACGCGGAACGTGGTGCCGCGATCAGGCTGACTCTCAACCGTGATGCGTCCGCGATGTCCTTCGACGATCTTCTTGGCAATCGCCAAGCCGAGTCCGGCGCCGCCTGTGTGCGTTGAGCGCGCTTTATCCGTGCGGTAGAAGCGCTCGAAGATGTGCGGCAGCTCATCGGCAGCAATGCCGATGCCGCTATCGCTCACCTCGAAGACAGCCTTGTTCTCTTGCGCGTACGTGCTGACGGCGATCTTGCCGCCGCGCGGCGTATATTGCAGCGCGTTCTCCACAAGGTTTTGCAGCACGCGCCCAAATTCCACTTCGTTCAGGAAGACTGATAACTTTTGGCTGCACGGCGTGAAGGTGAGCGTGCAGCCGAGCTGCTCAGCATCGGTGAAATATGGCTCCAAAGCGCGCGCGATCACTTTGTTCAGGTCGGTGCGGCTGAGCGTGAACGTCGTCAAGCCGTCCAAGCGCGCCATGTC
>DAOTWB010000177.1:0-9854 GCA_034436235.1 Anaerolineae bacterium | reverse complement strand
GCACGGTCTGCTCGGCGGACTGTGGGAATTTCCGCAAGGGCAGGCGCGCCAAACCGAGACGCCTGAAGCAGCGCTGCGCCGTGCGCTACACGAGAAATTGGCGCTCAACGCGACCGTCGGCGAGCTGCTGACCAAAGTGCGGCACGCCTTCACGCATTTCAAAATCACGCTGCACGCCTACACTTGCCGCGCTGAGCGCCTTGAGGCACAGCCGCTCGGCTACGCTGACCTGCGCTGGATCGCGCTCGCCGATATGGATCAATTGCCTATCGCACGCGCGGATCGGCGTGTGATCGCCTTTTTGCGCTCAGCGCAGGCGCGCTTGCTGTGAGCGCTCGCTCAGAGCGGCTTGCGCGCCCAATGCACTGCGATCGTGTTGAACATGAAGCGCCGATAGCCGACCTCGATGAAGCCTGCCGCTTGCAGCAGTGCCGCTAGTTCTTGCGGCGTCTTGAAGCCGATGGTCGAGTTTGGCAAGTAAGTGTAGGCATCGCGCTGACCTGTCAGCAGCGTCCCGATCACAGGGATGATCTTCTGCAGATAGAACAGCAGGAACGGTCGCAAGATATTTTTCGGCGGCGGCGTGGTATCCAAGCATACAACGCGACCGCCACGCTTCAATACGCGCCACTGCTCGGCAAAGGCGCGTTGAATGTCAATCACGTTGCGCACCAAGAAGCCGTGCGTGACGGCATCGAAGGTCTCGGCAGGGAATGGCAAATTTAGCGCATCCGCCGCGACCCAGCGCACGCGCGCGCCGCTCGGACGCCGCCTGCCAACTTGCATGATCTCTGGCACAAAGTCAGCGCCAATGGCGATCAAGCGCGGCACTTGTGCCAACGCCTCAAACGCGATATCGCCCGTGCCTGTGGCAATATCCAGCAATTTGCCGCCTTCAGGCAACTGAGCCTGCCGAATGGCGAAATGTCGCCAACGCCGATCCATGCCGAAGGTCATCACACGATTCATCAGATCGTAGCGCGGCGCAATGCGCTTGAAGATATCTTGAACGGCAGCCGCGCGCGCTGCGCCGCTGAGCTGCTCAGCTTGCGGTACTTTAGTCTCAGTCATGCGCTGTTGCTCATCCTTGTAGGACGGACATCAATCGTGAGCGATATTGCACTGCTTCTGCCACGTGAACCAGCCCGATGATCTCAGCGTCTTCCAAGTCTGCAATCGTGCGGCTCAGTTTCAGCACGCGATGATACGCGCGCGCGCTCAGATTCAGCCGTCGCATAGCATTTTGTAGCAAGACTGCCGCGTCGTCTGTGACTTGGCAGAATTGATCGATCTCGCTAGGCGTCAGGTCGCTATTGGCGCGGATGTGCGCAAACGCGCTGTAGCGATCCAGCTGACGCTGCCGTGCAGCCGTCACGCGCTCTTGGATATGCACCGAAGGCTCGGCGTAGCTAGTGCCTGTCAGTTTATCGTAGTCCACGCGCCGTACGTCTAAGTGAATATCGAAGCGATCTAAAATCGGACCGCTCAGGCGCTGCTGATAGCGCCGCACGTTCGCTTCGCCGCACGTACACGGCTGCAAGGTATCGCCATAGTAGCCGCACGGACATGGATTCATGCTGCCGACGAGCATCACATTCGCCGGAAAGGTCAGCGAGCCGCTGGCGCGGCTGATGGTGACCACTTTATCTTCAAGCGGCTGGCGCAAGGCTTCCAGCTTGTGTCCAAACTCGACCAATTCGTCTAGATACAACACGCCGCGATGTGCCAACGTCAGCTCGCCAGGGCGCGGCGTGCTGCCGCCGCCGACCAAACCTGCCTGACTGATGGTGTAGTGCGGCGCGCGAAACGGACGTCGCCGCGCCATGCGCCGATCGGACGGCAGCAGATCGGCGACGCTGTAAATGCGCGTGATCTCCAGCGCTTCTTCAGGCGTGAGCGGCGGCAGAATGCCGGGCAGCGCGCGCGCGATCAAGGTCTTGCCTGCGCCAGGCGGTCCGACGAGCAGGATGTTGTGATTGCCTGCTGCTGCTACTTCCATCGCGCGTTTGACCGTCTCCTGACCCTTGATTTGCGCAAAGTCCACAGTGTGACTGACGGTCAGCGGCTCTTGGCGCAGCTGGCTGCGATCGAAAGGCGCGATCGGCTTCATCTCGAAGAGATGCTCGACCAAGTCGCCGAGCGACGGCACAGGGAAGACGTCAATGCCTTCGATTTGCGCCGCTTCAGGCGCGTCTTCCACAGGCACGTAGATTTTGCGCAAGCCTTCTTGCCGCGCCAAGAGCGCCAAGTTGATCGCGCCGCAAATGTGCCGCAGCTTGCCGTCCAGCGCCAGCTCGCCGATGAACATCGAATCGGCGACTTGATCCGGGCGCAATTGCTCGGTCGCCACCAGCACGCCGATGGCGATCGGCAGATCGAACGATGGACCTTCCTTGCGGATATCGGCAGGCGCTAGATTGACTGTGAAGCGCTTCATCGGGAACTCACAGCCGATATTTCTGATAGCAGCGCGCACGCGCTCGCGGCTCTCTTGCACGGCGGTGCCAGGCAGCCCGACGATGGTGAAGCTCGCCATGCTGCGCGGATTGTAGTCCACCTCAATCGTGATCTTGATGCCTTCTATGCCGAAGACCGTGCCTGATAAAACGTGCGCCAACATGCTCCGCTCCTCACGCCGCCCGACGCTTCAAATTCTAACCTATTTTCGCTCAGAGAACGCAACCGATGCACAACCTATCGGCTATACAAGCGTATATGAGATTAAACATATAAGGAGTGTGCCATATGCCACGTTGGTTGCGCCTTTTGATCAAAGTGCAGAATCCGATGATGCGCTGGTTGTTGCGCTCGCCGCTGCACGGCTTGGTGAGCAAAGTTTACTTGCTTTTGAGCGTGACAGGACGCAAAAGCGGCAAAGTCTACGTCGTGCCAGTCCAGTATGCTCAGCAAGGCGATACACTGCTCATCCTGACCAGCGCCGAGTATTTGTGGTGGCGCAATTTGCAAGGCGGCGCCGCTGTGAAAGTGCAGCTGCGCGGCGAGCAGCGCAACGCGCATGCAGAAGCCTTCCGAGAAGCGCCGATCGTGACGGAAGTTGTGCGGCAAGTGTATCCCAAGCTCAGCCCTGAGCGCGCTGCGCAATTCGCCGCCAATAAAGTGGCGCTGCGCGTGACCTTGCAGCCAACAGCGTAATGCAGGCGTTGCGCAGACGTTGCTTGAGCGTAGTGTGGTAAAGGTCTATACTGAAAGGCGACCATGCGGCAGTGTCGTGAAAGGAAGACCTGACGATGCGTAAACTACTCGCCCTTGTGTTGATTCTCAGCGTGCTGTTCGCAGCGCTCGCCAGCGCGCCAAGCGTCCGCAGCGCTGACGATCAGCCGCCGCCTGCAGTGATTGATACTGTGCCACTGCGCGGCGAAGAATTGCCGTTAGACGGCACGATCACGGTATTTTTCAACCAAGCGATGGATCGCGCCAGTGTAGAGCGTGCCATTCGCACGCAGCCTGCCTTGAACGGCAGCTTCGACTGGCTTGACGAAGCCACTGTGCGCTTCAAGCCGATCAATCTACAGCGCGCTACCACTTACACGCTCACCATCGGCACGGAAGCGCGCAGCCTGACCAATGTACCGATGCCTGATACATTCAATTTGCGCATTCAGACGGTCGGTTTCCTCGAGGTCGTTGAGATTCTGCCCAAGAGCGGCAGCAGCGGCATTGAAGCGGACACCACGATCAGCATCATCTTCAACCGTCCTGTGGTGCCGCTGCTGAGCATTGATGAGCTGAAGGCGTTGCCCGCGCCGTTCAAAGTTGAGCCTGCCATCGAAGGCAGCGGCGAGTGGATCAGCACTTCCATCTATCAATTCAAGGCTCAGAACTTGCGCGGCGGCACGCTGTACACCATCACAGTGCCTGCCGGCTTGCAAGATGTGACAGGCGCTGTGCTGCAACAAGAAGTCAAGGCGACCTTCCGCACTACAGCGCCGCGCCTGATCGAAGCGACGCCTGAGCGACGCAACCGCAATGTGCCATTGGATAGCCCGATCACGCTCGTCTTCAACCAACCGATGGATCGCGCGAGCGTCGAAGCGAACTTCGAACTGATCGGTCCGAGCGGCAAGGTTGCCGTTGAGCTGACGAAGGTCAGCGAAGACAAGCGCAGGTTTGAGTTCAAGCCCAAGACGCTGCTCGAATACGACTCGCAGTACAACGTGGTCATCGCGCGCGAGAAATTCATCAGCGAGACAGGCGCGCCGCTCTCTGAAGGTGCGCAAATCACCTTCTTCACGGTCGAGAAGCCGCGCATCATCGAGACGTATCCGCGTCACAACGATCCTGAAATTCGCGCCTCAGGCTTCTATATCGCCTTCAGCACGCCGATGAACCTGAAGGACTTCAAAGATCGCATCGCGGTGACGCCTAAGCCGAATTTGTTCTATGAGAGCTACAGCGGCAGCCGCGATCGGTATTTCCAGTACGGCTTCAGCCACGAGCCTGCTACAAGTTATGTGTTGCGGCTCAACATCGAAGGCTTGACCGACGTCTATGGCACGCCGCTGCAAGTTGAGCGCAATATCGGTCTTTACGAAGTCTCTGATGACGGCAAGACGCTGATCTTCCGCTGGTCAACGCCTGACTACGACCCTGAGCTGAGCTTGCGCACAGGCTCTAGCAATCTTGGCTTGTATAGCGCCTACAACGCGCAGACTCGGGCTTTTTCTACGCATCGCAACCTTGAGAGCATCAACTTCTCGCTCTATCGCGTCTCGAGCAGCTCTGTCCTCTCGCTCTTGCGCTACGATTACGACAGAAGCAAGGCGCTGAACATGGAACGCATTCGCACATGGGCAGTTGGCGTGGAAAATCCGAAAAATGTGCTGCGTTACGATCTGGTGACGATCAGCGAAGGCGCCAGCACAGCCTTCAGCGCGCCTGAGTGTCCGAATGCGCCGCCAAGCCGCTTGATCCGCGGCGAGCGCGCCATTGTGCTGCCCGACGATCCGACTCCGCTCAGGCTGCGCTCCAGTCCGCGCCTCTCAGCGGATATCGTCCGCGAGCTGCCGATCAACACAGAGCTAGAAATCATAAGCGCTCCGCGCTGCGAGGATGGTTTCTTGTGGTATCGCGTCTCCGTCGTCGGACGCGATCTATCGGGCTGGGTGGCTGAAGGCAGTCGGACTCAGTACTTCATCGGCGTGGCAGGCAGCAGCAGCCGTGTGAGGAATCTGCCGCGCAGGCTTTTGAAGCCTTACGATCCGAATGCGAAAGCGCTCAGACCAGGGCTGTATCGCCTGTACGTGCATTCGCCTAGTGTGGGCTACTCCTTCACTGAGAACATGCTGGTCGCCACGGTCAACATCACGCTCAAGCTCTCAGAGCGCAAAATGCTGGCTTGGGTGACCGATCTGCAGAGCGGCGCGCCTGTGCCGAACCTGCCCGTTCAATTCTCGATGAGCGAAAGCACATTCTCGTCCATCGGCACTGTGCGCACTGACTCAGACGGCATCGCCATCCTTGAGCTGCCCGAACGTCTCGATTCGCTCTACACAAATGCACATGCGCTCATCGAGACGCCCGAACATTTCGGCTTCACCACTTTGAACTGGGATGAAGGCATTGCGCCATGGTCTTTCAATCAGCCTACCGACTACTATCCAGGTCAGCTGACCGTCTACCTACATACTGATCGCCCGCTCTACCGTCCTGGTCAGCCGATCTACTTCCGCGGCGTAGTGCGCGCCAAAGAAGATATGCAGTACACGCTCAGCGACTTGGAGACTATCTCGGTTGAGGTCAGAGATAGTCGCGGACGGCAGCTATCCCTGAAGAACTTGCCGCTGACGCAATTCGGCTCGTTCTCGGATACTTTCACGACCGATGAGAACGCGCCGCTCGGCTACTATCAGATCATCGTGCGTCCTGGCTTCACTGGCACTGATCCGAGCCGTTGGAGCGGACCGACGTTCTACTACGGCGTGGATATCGCGCAATACCGCGTGCCTGAGTTTCAGGTCAACCTGACGGCTGAGAAGCCTGAAGTGGTGCAAGGCGAGACGATCAAAGTGACCGTCGAAAGCACGTACTTCTTCGGCGGCGGCGTCAGCAATGCTTCAGTCGAGTGGTCGCTCTTCACGCAAGATTACTTCTTCAACTACAAGGGCAGTGAGCGCTACGATTTCATCGAGTTCAACGAGGATGAAGGCGCGCGCAGCTTCTACGACGAGAGCTATGGCGAGACGGTCACTGGCGGCAAAGGGCGCACCGATGCCTTAGGGCGGTTTGTGATCGAAGTGCCAGCTGATCTCGCTAAAGCCACGCGCAGCAAGGAATTCGTGATCGAGGCGCGCGTGACCGATGAGAGCGATCAGCTGATCGCCGGACGGACGACGGTCGTTGTGCATCAAGGCGAGTTTTACATCGGCGCCATCCCTGAGAACTACGTTGGCACGGCAGGCAAGCCACAGAACATCAATCTGGTGAGTGTCAACTGGGATAGCACGCCTAAAGCTGGAGTCGGCTTGAGCGTGCGCGTGGTGGAGCGCCGTTGGCGCAGCACGCAGAGCGTCGATCCTGGCACTGGACGCACCGTCTGGAACTATGAAGTGGAAGAGTTGCCTGTCACGGACGGCGTGGTGACCACGAACAGCGAAGGTAAGGCGACCTTCACCTTCACGCCTGAGCGCGGCGGCATCTACAAAGCCTATGTGACCAGCCGCGATGGGCGTGGCAATCAAATCAACACGGCGACGTTCCTATGGGTCGCCGGGCGCGACTATGTGCCGTGGCGCCAGCAGAACAGCAATCGAATTGACCTGAAGATCAACAAGACCGACTTCCGCGTTGGCGAGACCGCTTCGATCCTGATCGCCAGTCCGTTCCAAGGCGCGGCGAAGGCGCTGGTCGCGCTTGAGCGCGGCAAGATTCTGCGCTACGAGGTGATCGACCTGCCGACCAACAGCTACGTCTACGAGCTGCCGATCACTGCTGACATGGCGCCAAATGTCTTCGTCTCAGTCGTGATCGTCAAAGGCGTGGATGAGAATAATCCTGTGGCTGCCTTCCGCATGGGCTTGCTGCAGGTCGGTGTGGAGACGGCGCGCTACGCGCTCAACATCACGGTCACGCCTGATCGCGAGCGAGCCAGTCCGCGCGAGACGGTCAATTACACTATCAAAGTGACCAACTATCTCGGCGAGCCTGTTCAGGCAGAGCTTGGCGTCGGCTTGACCGATCTCGCCGTGCTTTCGCTGCTGCCCGATACATCGGCTCCGCTCCTATCGCACTTCTACAGCCGAGCAGGCTTGGGCATTCGCACGGCGCTCAGCCTGACCGTGAGTGTGGATCAGCAGACGCAAGAGATTCTGAACACGGTCAAAGGCGGCGGCGGCGGCGGTCCGGAAGGTGGCATTTTCGAAGTGCGGCAGCGCTTCATTGATACGCCGCTCTGGCAGCCGAGCGTGGTCACCGATCAACGCGGCGAGGCAGTGGTCAGCGTTGAGCTGCCCGATCAATTGACCACATGGCGCTTGGACGTGCGCGCGGTCACGCTGCCGATTGGCGAGCTGCGCACGACGCTCGTCGGTCAGCAGACCTTCGATCTGGTCAGCACTAAGCCGCTACTGGTGCGTCCGATCACGCCGCGCTTCTACGTGATGGGCGATAAGTCAACGCTGGTGGCGGTTGTGAACAACAACAGCGGCGCCGAGCAGCAAGTGACGACGCGCATTGACCTGAAAGGCGCGCGGCTGCTCGATGACACGCCAAGCCTGACGCGCACCATCGCCGATGGCGGACGCGGACGCTTCGAGTGGCAGATCGAAGTTGAAGATGTGAATCAACTTGAAGTGACGTTCTTCGCGCAAAATGCGGACGGCACGTTGCGCGATGCTGCCAAGAGCGCCGTCGGTAAAGGCGATGACAAACATCTGCCTGTGCTGCGCTACGAAGCGCCTGAGACAGTCGCCACAAGCGGCGCGCTGCTGAAAGGCGAGCGTCGCACAGAAGGCATCGCCTTGCCGCGCCGCTTCGAGGTGCGCGAAGGCGCACTCACGCTGCGCTTCGACCGCTCGTTGGCTGCCGCGGCGGTGGACGCGCTGGAAGTGCTGAAGAATTTCCCACATCAATGCACGGAGCAGACCATCAGCCGCTTCTTGCCGAATGTGGCAACCTATGCCGCCTTTGTGCAGCTCGGCTTGGTCGATCCGACTTTGAAACAAGAGGCTGAATTGGCGGTTGGCTACGCTGTGCAGCGCCTTTACAACGATCAAAAGGCGGACGGCGGCTGGGGCTGGTTCAACGCCGATCGCAGCAATCCGCTGGTGACTGCCTATGCCTTGATCGGCTTGAGCCAAGCGCGCGCCAACGGCTTCAATGTGGACGATCAGGTGATCGAAGGCGCGATTCGCTTCCTGCGCAGGACGCTGCAACGCGAGCCTATCGGCGCGCGACCGTCGCAGCAAGAACTGAATCGGCAAGCCTTCATCGTCTACGCTTTGGCGGTCGCTGATGCGGGCGATTTCCCGCGCGCTGTGCAGCTCTTCGATCGGCGCGAGCTGATGAATACCTACGCGCGCGCTTATCTTGCCATGGCGTTCAACCTGATCGATCCGCGCAACACGACCTACACAGACGTCTTGCTCAGCGATATCGTCAGCCGCGCCATTGTGAGCGCTAGTGGCGCCCATTGGCAGGAAGAGACGCCTGACTACGTCAACTGGAACACGGATACGCGCACGACGGCTATCGCCCTGAAGGCGCTCATCCAGCTCAATCCTGAGAACCAGTTGATTCCGAACGTCGTGCGCTGGCTGATGACCGCGCGCCGCGCGGATGCTTGGGAGACGACGCAAGAGACAGCTTGGTCGCTCATGGCGCTTGTGGACTGGATAAAGTTCACGGGCGAGCTGCAGCCGCGCTACACCTTCGGCGCGACGCTGAACGGTCAGTCGCTTGCGGCAGGCGAGCGCGCCGACGCCAACAACGTGCGCGAGTCGCTGACGTTGCGCGTGCAAGTTGCCGAGCTGCTGCGCGATCAGCTCAATCGCTTGACTATCGAGCGCACTGACGGCGAAGGCATTCTGTACTACACAGCGAGCCTGCGCGTCAGCTTGCCCGCCGATCAGGTCAAGGCATTGGATCGCGGCATCAGCGTCAGCCGCACCTATCATCTCGCCAGCGATCCGAGCCGCACGCCGATCACTGAGGCAAAAGTCGGCGATAACATCGTAGTCACGCTCACCATCGTCGCCAAGCGCGACCTGCACTACGCGATGATCACCGATCCAATTCCAGCAGGCACAGAGGCGATCAATCCGCGCCTTGCCACTAGCGCCATTGGCGAGCCGCCGCGCCTGAGCCGCGATAATCCATTCGGACGCGGCTACGGTTGGTGGTGGTTCAGCCAGACCGAGCTGCGCGATGAGAAGGTGGTGTTATATGCCACGTACCTGCCGCGCGGCACGTACCGTTACGTCTACACGCTGCGCGCAGGCTTGGCGGGCGAATATCACGTCATGCCTGCCACTGCCGAAGAGTTCTACACGCCGGAAGTCTTCGGACGCAGCGACGGCGCGCGCTTCGTGCTGAAACCTTCCGCAGCGGAAGACACAGCAGACTGAGAAGCACAACCTTGCGCTAGGGCAAACGGGCAGCGAAAAAGCTGCCCGTTTCGCTTATGAAATTCAAATGCACAGTCTGTTGTTTTGCTAATCATTCAATGCTAAGATCAAAGCCAGCACGAGACCGTATGCATTCTTTGGCTGAGCGCACATCGGCACTGAGCGAAAGATGGTTGACCGTACAATGCCACGAGACCTTTATGAAGTGCTGGGCGTCTCGCGCAATGCGACGCCTGAGGAATTGAAGAAAGCCTACCGTCGGCTGGCGAAGCA
>DAOTWB010000176.1:0-14340 GCA_034436235.1 Anaerolineae bacterium | reverse complement strand
CGCGTCATCCGAGCGCCCTAGTTGCCTGTACAGCTCTGCTAGATCGCGGCGCGCTGCCCATGCAGCGACCGTCTTCGGCGCGTACTGCTCAGCTAGACTCAAAGCGCGCTCAGCCAAGTCTATCAGGCGGACGGAAGCCTCATCGCGCGTGCTGCGCAGATACAAACCGAGCGCCAACACTTGCAGAGCAGGCTCAGAGTGCGCCATCGCCTGCTCAAAGCGCGCCGCCAAGCGCTGCAACCAATGCTCGCCGATCGCTTGCGCGCGCTCAGCGCGTCCGAGCCGCGCTTGGCGCTGCGCGTGCTGCGCAAAAGCGAAACCAAGCAGCGCTAGATCAGCCGTCTCGCGCTGTGGATGTAAGTGCGCGATCGCCTCAGCGCCTGCCTCAAGCGACTCAGCATCGCGCCCTGCCGCTGCAAACGACTCGGCGAGCGCGAGATAGATCAAGTGACGATCCGTCGGCTCAAAGCTCAACGCGCGCTGATAAGCGACGATAGCGCGCTCAACCTGACCTTGCTCGCGCAGTAGGTCGCCCAGAGCCTGCCACAGAAGCGCGCGCGCTGCATCTTCGCGCAATGCAGTGAACGCTTTCAACGCCGCCTCGAAGGACTCTTGCGCCTGCTCAAAAGCGCCTGCGCGCCGCGCCAAACGTCCAAGCACACAACAAGCGATCGCTTCCGCCTCAGGATCGGCGCGTTCAGCGCGCAAGGCGCGTGCTTCTTCAGCGGCGCGGCGCGCTTCATCATCCTCGCCCAGCATCAGGCAGAAATGCGCGTAGAGCGCCAAGCTCAGGCGCTGGCGCGCAAAAGCGGCATATAGCTGACGCGCTTCGTACCACACGCCTTCCGCGCCGACCAGCAACGCCGCCTCGCGCAGGTGACCTGCTGCAGCCAACGCGCGCGACTTGGCGCGCGCGACCGTGCCGCGCCACGCATAAGGCGTGATCGACTCAAGCGCAGCGTAAGCGCTCAGCGCGCCGTCCAGATCGCCTTGCAAGTGATGGACTAATGCGCGCGCCCAGAGCGCTGCAAAACTGCCTTCAGGCGCGCTGCGCAGCGCCTCAGCGTGCCTGCCTGCTAGGATCAACGTCTCAGCGCGCCCAACTTGCGCGGCGAGCCAGCTCTCATCGTCCTCATCGCTCGTCAGCGTGCGCTCGTAGCACCTCAGCGCTTCTGACCACGCGCCGCGCGCACGATAGAGCGCCGCCAGATCGGATGGCGGCGCCGAGTCGTCATCTAGGATAGCGAGCGCCGCTTCAGGTCTGCCTGCGAAAGCATACGCGCGGCATAAAGCAAGCCGAACGATCTCCAGCGCCGTCGTGTCCTGCCGCTCGTGCAGAATTTCGGCGGCTTCTTCGAAGCAAGCGATGGCGACCGCCGTCTCGCCGTGCAGATAGGCGAGTCTGCCCAGCGCGCTGAGCGTCTCGGCGACTGCGTAGGGCAGGTCGAGCGCTTGGCGCAAAGCGAGCGCTTGTTGCAGCGCCTCACGCGCCTCAGCAGGACGATTTTCTTCTGTGAGCGATACGCCCTGCTGCTGGAGAAAAGCGGCGCGCGCGACGCGCTCATCCTCGATGTACTGGACGCGACTGAGCGCTTCAAAATCGGGCGACGGCGCTTCAAACGGCGCGCATTCAGGATCGCGCAGCGCCTCAGGCAGCTCGAACAAAACGCTGCATAGCTCGCCTGCAGGTGCAGCGTGCAGCTCGATCAAGCGGCGGCGCGCCAAGAAGGTCAGCGCACGGCGCGCCGCGACCGGATGTGAGAAGCGGGCTGCAATCAGCGCAGTCGGCAGGCAACGCTGCGGCGTAGCGTCCAAGGCATGACAAATGGCGCGGTATTCAGCGGGAAAACTGTTGATCGCCTCGCTCAAAAGCGCGGTGTAACGTCCCTCAGGCGGCGTGATGCGCAGAAAATCTAACAAAAGTGACGGCGTTAGATCGTCCTCTGCTAAGAGCGCAGCGCACAAGCGCAGTAGCGCAGGCGCGCCGCCGATCAGCGCCGTCAATTCCTGCTGCTCGCGCTCGGTCAGGCGCGTCTGCGCCGCGAGGTATTCGCGCGCGATCGGCTCGGAGAGCGGCTCAAGTGCGATGGATTCCGACTCAGGCATCCCAAGCGGCTGCGCGCTGTGTCCGACGATGTTTGGAGATAGGGCAGCCCATTGCGCCTGCTCAAGCGTCCAATCGCACAGGACGAGCGCTCGGGCTTGCCGCAAGACGCCGCCCAACAGACTTAGTTGGCGCTCAGGCGCGATGTTGAGCGCTTCAGGCGCGTTCAAGGCGAGCGCGAGGACGCGCACGAAGGTCTCGTGCGGCAACGGACTCGCCAGCCACCACACATGCTCAAAGTGCGTCCGCAGGCGCGATTGCGCGGCGAGCGCGCGCAAGAAAGCCGTCTTGCCGCTGCCGTGCGCGTCTAAACAGACAGGACGCGCGGCGCACAACGCCTCGACCGCACGTTCGAGCGCCGCTTGACGACCGATGAGCGCAATCGGCGGCGGCGCTTGCAAGGCGGCGCGCGCCTGCTCAACCGACTCTGAAGCAAGGCGGTGCGACGGTCGCGGCGGTAAAATTGGCACGTCGCGCTCGCGCGGCGGCTCAATACGGCGCAGCGTCAAAGCGAAGACATCCAGCGCCGACTCGGGCAACTGCAGCGGATAGCGCAGTAGCGCAGCGCTGGCGGCGATCAGCTCCGCCTTGTGATGATCGCTCAAATTGGCGAGAAGGTGCTCTGCATCCATGCACCTAAGTCTACCACAAATGCGCAGCTCAGGCTGATTTGTAGCGCGTCTCGATCAGCTTGCCATCGCGCAATTCATGCACCACGTCCGCTTCTGCCATCACCATCGGATCGTGGCTGACGACGGCGAGCGTCATGCCGCGCTCGTTGACCAGACGGCGCAATAGGTCCAGAATGCGCCTGCCCGTCTGACTGTCCAGCTGCCCGGTCGGCTCATCGGCGAGGATGATCTGCGGCTGAGCGGCGAGCGCGCGCGCAATGGCGACGCGCTGTTGCTCGCCGCCGCTCAGCTCATAAGGACGATGCCGCGCGCGCCGCAACAAACCGACCCACTCCAAGGCTTCGCGCACGCGCGCCTCGCGCTCGCCGCTCGGCAAGCCGCGCATACGCAATGGCACGCTGACGTTCTCAGCAGCGGTCAGCAGCGGCAGCAAGCCGAAGCTCTGAAAGATGAAGCCGAGTCGCTCGCGGCGCAACGCCAGACGCGCGCGCTCGTCCATGGCGCGCAGCGCCTGATCCATGATCCAGACCTCGCCTTCGGTCGGCTCGTCCAAGCCTGCGATCAAGTTGAGCAGCGTCGTCTTGCCGCTGCCCGAGCGCCCGACAATCGCCGTCATCTGGCGCGGATAGATGGCGAGCGAGACGCCGTTCACAGCGCGGATATCCTCGCCTTGCAAGTGATAAACGCGCGTCAAGTTCTCTGTGCGGATGATCGCCTTCAGCGCGTTGCCGTTCGCCGTCATGCTCAGCCGTCCTGCCCATCAGGATAGACGCCGACGTGATCTTCGCGCAGTTTCAAGCGCGCGCGCTCGGCAATCCCGAGCTGCTCAAGGTACGCTTGCGGCAGCTGCAATCTGCCTGCGCGATCCACAATGGCATACTCATCTGCGCTCGCGATCTGTCCCGCGCTGTCGCGGCGACGCACGATCTCAGTGCTAGTGCGTCCATCGCGCATCCCGATCACGCGATCCACGCGCGAAGCGACGCTCACATCGTGCGTCACGATGATAATAGTGACGCCTGCTTCACGATTGAAAGCGCGCAGCGTGCTGAAAATCTGCTCAGCCGCTTCGCTATCCACTTCGCCTGTCGGCTCGTCCGCCAAGAGCAAACGCGGCTGATTTGCCATGGCGACCGCGATTGCCACGCGCTGCTGCTCGCCGCCGCTCAGCCGATCAGGACGATGCCGCAAGCGTCCGCCTAAGCCAACTTGCTCCAGGAGCATCCGTGCGCGCTGCCGTCGCTGCCGCGCAGGCACGCCGTCCAGCACCATCGGCAGCTCAACGTTCTCTTGCGCGCTCAGGTATGGCAGCAAGTTGCGCGCCGTCTGTTGCCACACAAAGCCAACCTCACGACGGCGATACAAGACCTGCTCGCGGCGCGTCATCTCCAGCAGGTTGTAATTGCCCACGCTCACGCGACCAGCAGTCGGTGTATCCAAGCCGCCGAGGATGTTCATCAGCGTAGACTTGCCCGATCCGCTCGGTCCGATCAGCGCCAACATCTCGCCGCTCTGAATGGTCAGGTCAATGCCTTGCAGCGCCACTACTTCCAAGTCCGCCACTTTGTAGATTTTGACCAAGTTCTCGCATAGGATGAACGGCTGTGCGGACATCTCAACGTTTCCTCATCACTAGAATAGCCTCGCGCGTCATGGTCTCATCGGTGACGCCTGTGCGATTGGACGGACTGTTGCGCTGTGGCATCCGTTTGTTCGGAATGGCGCGCTGATAGGTGACCACATGCTCAAAATTGACCGCCTCAAAAAAGTGCTGAATGGCGCGATCGGTCGGCAGTAACACGCCGCTCACCTTGCGATTGCCGATGACGTAACAAGCGATGCCGCCGCGCGCGATGACTTGCGCCACATTCGCGATCGAGGCGCGCAGATCGGCGTAGAATGCGGCGACTTGCAACGCGCGCTTCGGTCGCTGCGCGTATATCATTTGTAACGCCGAATCGAGCGCAGGCACATTAAAACTTGGCAAGTCTTTGAGCGGCACGCCGCCCATCAGCGCACGATCCGTATGTGCCGCGTCAGGCAGGTCAAGCCACTCGGCTGAGAGCCGCGAGAACTGCCCATAGGCGACCGTCGTGCGCGAATCGCCGTAAGGCGGCGAGGTGATGGCGATCTGGACGGACTCAGGCGCGATCAGCGCAGCAGGGATGCCTTTCACGCTATCGAAGGCGTGCAGATAGGCGCGACTTTGGCGCGGCGCGCTCGCATAAGCTGCCAAGAAGTCGCGCAGCCCTGCCCGATTGCGCTGGAGCTTGGCGCGCAGCGTGCCGAACACATCAGGCGTGTGCTGCGCAAGGCGCTTCTGAGGCAGCCGATACAGCTTGAATTCACCTGTGCGCGTATTCGAGCATTCGCGTACGGTCTCGCTGAACGCGACGGCGAAGAAGGCACGCAGTCCATCATCGCTCAGCTGATCGAGCCAAGCGCGGACGTGCGCTAGGCGCTCGATCACGGCAGGCTGAAACCAAAAGGTCAGGTCAATGCCTTCGGGCAGCTTCTGCGGCTGACCGATTGGCGTGCGCAGCCATGCTTCAAGGTCATCGCGGGCGGCATCCAGCGCGGCGAGCGGCAACGGCGTCAGCTTGGCGCGGCTGATCAAGCGCGCCAATGGATTCAGGTCTGTGCCATGCACTTCGTGACCGCGAATCAAGCCTTCCACAAGGCTTGTGCCAGTGCCGCAGTACGGATCGAACAGGCGCGCAGGGCGCGGCGCGAAGCGCGCTATCAGCTTTGCAGCAATTTGCGGGATCATCCGCGCGGGATAATCGTGATAGCAATGCGTCAAGTCGCGCGTCAGCGCGCCGCTGAACGTCCAATCATCGGCAGGCGGCTCAAAGAGCGGCAATTGTGACCATGCGCTCATAGGTCGCGAATTTCCTGAAATAGCAAGTGTAGCTTGTCTTCGCGGACACGAAAGCCTGTGCCGTGATTGCGCGCAGAAGTTTGCTTTTCATGCAGGCGTAAATCCACCAGTACGTTACCTGCGATAATTTGATCGCGTAGGACAGAAGCCGATGTGCCTTGCATGAGCTGAGCGCGATGATATTGAAAATATTCTCTATCACCGCGCATCTCACTGTGCGCACTCACTAAAATCATCGCAGGAATTTTTTGCTTGAAGCGTGCCGCCAACGCTTCTAGCTGCCAGACTGCGATTTCTTGCCCTGAGATGTGCCGCAAAGCCACAAACTTCTCTTCGACGTGGAGAAATAAGCCTGAGCTGTTCGGCGTTCGCGATAGAGTAAAATATAGCCCTAGTCGTCCTGCTTTGCCAGGGTCTCTGTCAGGTGTGCCGTAACGCCGAACAGCTTCTATAGGTCGCATTTGCCATACCTTTCTATTGAATGTGAAAAGTGTGATTAGGGAATTTGAGCCGACGCGGTGTGCCTTCAGCTCTACTTCACCAAGATCAGGAACAGCGATGTTGTGCTCAGCCAGACCCAAGTGCTGCTCAAGTGTATGACCAACGCCTGTATCGCCGCGTCTAACAGACTCGATCCAGCCTTTTGCCCGCAGTTCCGCAAAAGCTTTTCGAAACGTCTCTAAGTCCACTGTGCCCTACTCCTCACCGAGCCGCAAGGCGCGATTGATCTCCATGCGCCGCAGCCACCATGCCACAGCGACCAGCAATGCGCCAAAGCCGACCGCCAGCGCCATCACCACGCCGACCACGCCGTCGTTTGGCAGGTTGAGTGCCACGCCGCCGAACAGCGTCAAAAACGGCAGGATGATATACGCCAGCAACGCGCCCAAGCTAATGCCGACCGCGAGCGCGGGCAAGATCAGCGTCACCTGCTCAGCCGCCAGCAACGTCCAAATGTTGCGCGCATTCCAGCCGAGCGCGCGCAGCACGGCGAAGCCGAGCGCACGGCGTTTCGCCGTCACTGCCAAATAGAAGCCGAAGTCCAGCAGGCTCAGCCACAGCGAGACCCAGAAGCCTGCGTAGAGCATCCCTGCCACAGCGGCGGGCAATGGCTCGCGCAGCAGCTCAACGTAATAGTCCCAAGCGTAGACCGCGCCTTGATAGCCTGACTGGGCAGCGAGCTGCGCTTGGAATGCTGCGCTCGGCGCGCCTTGCGGCACATCTAACCACACCTCATTCGGCACAGGTCGCACGACGAGCGCCGTGGCAGGCGTCGCGAAGATCAACCTACCCAAATGCCCTTGATCCAGCACAAGGAATTGTTGCGCCTCGCTGAGCGATGGAAAACTGCGCATCACTTGCCTCACGCGGAAATGGACTGCCCAGCGCGTGTTGTTCGGCAGCAGCAGCTCGATCACAGCCTGGTCGCCGACGCGCAACGGCTGCCGATCTGTGCGCTGCGCCGCGCCAACTTCGCGCGCCAAGCGCTCTGAGATCACAGCAGGCGCGACCAGAGTCTCCGTAGGGCTGCCTGTGCGGCGATTGAACGTCCGCTGTAGTGCCATCTCCTGCCCTTGCAGCGCCGCGAGCGTTTGCGCCGTCTCTGGGAACGACTCGGCGAAGCGCGGCAGCGGCAGACCGAGCAGCGTGTAGCTGACCGTGCCTGCTTGTTGCGCCGACTCGACGCGCAAGACGGACTCAGCGCCGCGCACTTCAGGCAGGGCGCGCCATGCGGCAAGGTCAGGCGTCTCGCGTCCATCGAGCGCGACGCGCACGGCGCCGCCTGTGGCAGCGCGCGCCGCCGCCCAAGCGCCGATCTCGCGTGTGTTGCTCAGACCGAGTGCCGCTGTGCCAAGCGCCAACGTCGCGATCAGCAGCAGCACCAGTTGCGCATAATGGCTCGGATCGCGCTCCACGTTCCAGATTGAGAGCGGCGCGGTCAAGCCGTTGCTGCGCCGCGAGAGCAAGCTGAGCAGGCGCATCAGCGCAGGGAAAATGCGCAGCCACAGCAGCGCCATGCCGCTCAGCAGCAGACCAGGTCCAAGCAGGTTGAGCGGATCGGACAAGCCGCCTGTGCGCGTCGCGCCGTCCACGATCTGTTGAATCAGCGCAGGCGGATCGTTGAGCAGTTTGCTCAGCGTCCGCCCGAGATCGCCTTCCACGAAGAACAACAGCCGCGCAATGAAGCCTAGTCCCACAACGATCAGGATCAAGTCGAGCGCGTAACGCCGCCAAGTCGGTCGTTGCGGCGGACGCGCCGCCAAGTATTTGAACTGCGCAAGGCTGCGCCGCGCCGCTGGCAAGGCAGGCAAGCTCAACATGATGAGCGCCGCCGCTGCTGCCAGTCCGCTCAGCAGGAAAGCGTTGGCAGGGATGCCCGGCATCGGCGCGCTGCCGCTCTGTGCTGCGCCCAGCGGACTGATCAGCCATAGCAGATTGAGCAAGAGCGCAGCTAGCGGCGCGCCCAGCGCTGCGCCTATCGCGCATAACATGAGCATGGTGAGCGCCTGCAAACGCATCAACTGCCAGATGCCTGCGCCGCGACTGCTCAACGCTGCCCATTCTTCAGCTTGCGTCTCAAGGTACAAACTGACCGTCGTGACCAAGTGGTAGAGCATCACCAGCAGCACGGCGCCTGCCAGCAGGATGATCGGCGGCTCAGTGCGCGCCACCTGATCCACATAGCGGTCTAGGTCGCGCAGCAGCGGATTGGCGCTCAGCAAGCCGCGATAGTCGGCTGTCAGCTTATCCACCACGAATTTCAGGCGCTCGCGCGTCTGATTGAGCGTGTCGGCTGTGACGGCGGCGCCGTTCAGCCGCACTTGCCAGACGTAGCTGTTGTTCTCGCCGCCGCGCAAGGTCTGTGTCGCTTTGGCGATCCAATCGCTATACGCGCCTTCGGTCACGATGAACGCAAGCTGATACTGTCTATCGGTCAAGCCGACCTGAATCAACTCGCCTTCTAGCGCGCGCCGATTGCCTTGCCAGATCAGATCGTCAGGATCGGCAGCCTCAACAATGCCGACCACATGCACGACCACGCGATTGGACGGCAGCTCGCCGATGGCGAAGCGCGAGCCGACGCTGTAGCCGCTCTGGCGCGCCGCTTCAACGCCAAGCACAGCTTCAACGTCGCCAGTGGAATACATGCCGATGCCTTTATCAATCCGCTCTTCTTCAGTCAGCGCGCTGCGCTCAGGCGAATCAGGCGGCGCCAAGCGCACAGGCAAGCGCCCTTCGATCACGCGCAGGCGCTGCGCAAGGTCGGAGAAAGCGTAAGCGTGAAAGGTGAACTCAGCGCGCGGCGTCAGCTCGGTGGTCGGCTCGCCATACTGATAGCTGAAGCCGCCAAAAGCTGAAGCTGAGCGCGAGACACGCGTCAAACTGCCGACCAGCTCGCCCAGCTGTTCCGTGATGAACGACCAATCTTCAGGCGCGAATGGCTGTGGATTGATCAAGGTGAGCGTCAAGCGCTCAGCAGGCGCTGCGTCGAGCGTGAAGCGGATGCCTGCCTGCACCATCGCGCGCACGTAGAGCGGCGGCAAGGCGAAGAACGCGGTCACTAGGCATATCGCGAGCGTCAAAATGGCGAGTTGGCGCCATGTGCGCAACGCACGGCGCACAGCCAGTGAAAAGTTCACAGCATCACGCTCACAAGCAAGCTAAGCGGACTAAAAAGCGGATCGCAGTACGGGACAGATGCTCTCGCCGCATAGGATATTTCTCCATTCGATTGTATGTTCTAGCAGCGTGCCTGTCAACACAGGCGCTCAGACGCGGCGCAGCGCGTAGCCAATTGCCACAGCGCCAAGCGCCGTCATCAGCAGACTGTAGCCGAACGCTGCGCTCGGCGAGAACAGCGTCCACAACGCGCCGACCACAAGGCTGGAGATGAAATCGCCTGCGCCATTGACTGCAGCCAAAGCGCCGAAGCCTGTGCTGCGCACCGATTCTTCCACCAGATCGGCAGCAATGGCGCGCTCAAGCGCTTGCTGCGCTGCGTAGACCACGCCGCCGATGATGAAGATCAGCGCCAAGGTCGCCACGCCGCTCGGCGCGCTGACCAGCAGTAGATTCATCAGCACAGCGAGAGCGTACGCCGCGATCAGCATCGTCCGTTTGCCGATCCGATCGGCTAGCCAACCGAATGGATAAGCGCCGACCGCGTAAAAGATGTTGTGGATTGTGTACAGCAAGATTGCCAGACCGTTCGCCGCCTCAGCGCCCATGTTTGGCGTGAGCGCCGTCGCTGCGTAAAGGATCAGCAACGTGTGCGAGAAATCGCCTGCGCCGAAGATCGCAATACCGATCAAATAACGCCTGAAGCGCAGCGGCAGCGCGCGCAGCGCCGCGCCGAATGACCGCTTGCTCACAGTCCGCTCAGCGCGCTCGCGCACCAAAAACAAGATGCTGGCAGCCGCCAATAGTCCCGGCAGCATTCCGAGCGCGAAGATCAGTTGATATACGCCTAGCGCGTTTTCGCCCGCCGCTAGAGATGTCACAACAAGCAAAGCGACCGCCGGACCGCCAATTGCGCCCAGCGTATCGGCTGCCTCATCCAAGCCGAAGGCGCGTCCGCGCGCAGATGACGGCACAGCATCCGCCAAGAGCGCGTCGTGTAGCGGCGAACGAAAGCCGCGCCCTGCCCAGCCGAGCGCGCGCGCCGCCAAAACGCCGAGCCAAGCGCTCGCCAGTGCGTACATGCCCGTCGTGATGCCCGTCACTGCATACGCAATCGCCGCCCAGCCGCGCCGATCCTGCACACGGTCGCCGATCCAGCCGCCGATCAGCTTGAAGGCGCTCGATAAGCCGTCTGAGACTGCCTCGATGAGCCCGAGCGCGAACGGCGGCGCGCCCAGCAGTGTCAGGAAGAGCGGCAAAACCGCCGTGCCTGCCTCATGACCGAAGTCCGAGAGAAAGCGATTGAGCGCCAAGCCGATCACGTCGCGCGTCAGCCAACGCGTCTCGGTCTGTTCTTTTGCCTGTTTGTGAGGCACGCGCTCAATCCTCACCAATGCGCAAGGTCTGCGCCAATGAGAGCCGCCGCACCAACAGCGCGCTCGCCAGCAGCACGCCGATCAGCACTGCACCGATCAGCGCGCCATACTGCATCAGCGCCGCCGTCTCAACCTGCACGATGAACGGCGGCGTGATTTGCGCTCCGCTGGCATCCTGCGCCAAGCGCGGCACCACTTGCGCGCTCAGAATCGCGCCGAGCGCCGCACCAATCAACACGCCCAAGCCGATCACAAAGCCTTGCTCAAAGGCAAGCTGTCCGATCACGCGGCTGGCAGGCAAGCCGAGCGCACGCAAGACGCCGAACTCAGCGCGCCGCGCCGCCGCCGTCAGCGCCGTGTAGGTCAGCAAGCCAACAATGCTCAGCGCCAGCGCCACGACGAATTGCGTGAACATCAAGCCCAGCAAGCCGCGCCCTAACGGATCGGTCTGTAGCGTCTGGCGCTCGCCATCGAGCGTTTGCAAACGCAGCCATGCGCGCTCGCCATGCGGCTGTAGTGCAGCCGCCAGCGCTGAGGCAGTCACGCCTTCCGCCGCTTTCAGCCATACCTCATCGGCGTAGAGCGCCGCGCTCGGACGCCGATTGAGCGCGTACAGCAATGGATCGCGCTCAGTGATGGCGAACGGCATGAACTGCCGATCTTGTATCCAAACGCCATCGCGCTGATAGGCGTCGTACAACGTCGGATAGTAGGCTTGTGGCGCGTCGCTCAGGCGGAACTGCACATTCACGCCCAATACATTGCGCAAGGTCAGCACCTGCCCTGCCTGCAAACCGAGCCGCTCGGCAAGGCTGCGGCTGACGATCATCGGAATTGGCGGCAGCTCAGGATAGTTGAGCAGCACGCCCATGCGCGCCGTCTCCGCCGTCTGATCCCACATGATGCCCAAGCCGCGCCGCCCATCCAGCGAATCAGGCGTGGCATTGCCGCGCACTTGCGCGCCGCTATCATAGACGAATTCCCAAGCGCCTTGACGCAATAACGGCAACGCCTGACGGTTGCCTGCTGCATCGGTCGCGCTCAGCTCGGTCAGATACAACCTCAGGAAGCGCTCGCCGCTGCTCGACCTGCCGCGATGCTGCCAGTAGAACGAGACCAAGCGCACAGGCGCTTGTGGCGCGTAGCTGAGCGTCGCCAAATCTGCTTCCAGTAGCGCCCAGCCGTCTGCATAGAAGCTTTCGCCGCCGCCATAGCCTGCTCGTGCGCTGCCCGTGCGCGCATACGCGATCTCCACCGCCCGAAACGGCACGTGCAGCCAACTGCCCGCCGCATCTTGCAGCCGCGCATAGAGCGTTGTGCGCCGCAGCAAACGGTCAAGGTCTGGCACATGCGCAAAACCTGTCCAAACGTCAAAACGCGCCCATAGCCGCATGGTCTGTGGCACAAATGGCAGCGCCTCGCCAACTTGCGGCAGCGCTCGGACAGACTCAGGCGCGCTCGGCAGCCGCAGCGCGCCTAGATCGTCGCGCCAATAGACGCTTTGCGCGAAGGTCGCCGAATCGACCGCCAGAAGTTGGCCGTTCAACGCGGCACGCGAAGCATCCGTCTGAAAGTTCACAGCGCGCAGCCGCCATGCCACAGAAACGGCTGCTACTTCAGGCGCTGATGTGTAGGCTTGCGCAGCGCGCGCGCGCCCTGCGTTCAGCCGCAAGTCGCGCTCGTTGACGCGCACATCGGTGCCGACGCGATAGCGCGCCTGATCCATCTGACTGCGGTCAACCGTAGCGCGGAAGCTGGTGGCGAACCAACCGATGCCGATGGCAAGCGCGAGCAGAAACGTGATGCGTCCGTAGTGCAGCGGCTCGCGCGCCAGCTGCCAAGCGCCCAGCGCGCCAATGACGCCGCGTCCCAGCGCCAATAAGCGCGCCGCGAGCGCCGCCAGAAGCGGAAAGACGCGCAACAAGATGCTGCCCAAGCCTAGAAAGAGCAGCGCAGGCGCTAGGAGCAGGAATGGATCGGTCGTGTTGCCGCCTGCCGTCGTAGTGAAGAGCGGCGTCTCACGGCTGACCAAGCGCAGGAGCGCCGCAATGCCCAAAACTGCCAGCACTACGTCCACGTAATAGCGCTGCCACCACGCCTGACGCGCGCTGCGTTGCGCCACGCCGCCTGCCGCGATCAACGGGGAGCGCAGCACAGGGCGCAACGTGGCGATCAGCGCCACAAAGGCGACGCACGCCGCCAGCGCTGAGAAAAGAAATGCGTCAGCGGTCAAGATCAGTGGCAGATCGGGATAATTGGCGAAGAACGGCGCGATCAGGATCAGTAACTGCTGCGCCAAAAATGGCGCGCACAGCGCGGCGATCAGGCACAGGATGAACGCCTCGAAGCCGCGCACGATCAGCAGCGCGCTATCCGTCGCGCCGCGACTTTGTAGCATGGCGATCTCGCGCCGCTCGCCGCGCCGCACTAATGCCGCGGTCACCAACAGGAAGAACAGGACGAGCGCGCCAATTTGCAGCAGCAAGAGCGTGAAAGGCGCTTCCAACGAGCGAATGGCGCGCTCATAAGCGAGCAACACGCCGTTATCCACGTTCTGGTCGCCCTGCACTTGCCAGTTGATCAAGCGCGTGAAGCGTACCAGCTGCAGCGGCGCGCCGTCCTCAGCCTGGCGAAAGGTCTCGACGAGTGCAGTATCGTAACTGAGTAGTGCAGCGCGCGCCTCAGGGCTGCGCGGAAAAGATAGCCGTGCGTGATCGAACAGCAAGCGCCAGCCGAAGCGCAAGGGCGTATCAGGGATGAACTCTGCGGCGGCGCGCAGGAGCGAATCGCGTGTGGTAAGCGCCGCGAACTCAGCGCGGTACTCGCCGCTGGTCTCGCTGTAGCGCAGCGGCGATGGATTCATGAAATAGGCGCGCTGCACAGGCGGCAGACTCTCAGGCTGCGCTGCTACGCCGACGATGCGCGCGCGGATGTTGCGGCTGCTCGCCCAGCCGCCGCGCGGACCGCCTTGATCGAGCGTCAAAATCTCGCCAATCTGGAAGCCATGCGCGTTTTGCGCCTCAAACGGGATGACGATCTCCAAGTCAGCCTCAGGATCGGCGCTCAGGTCGCGCGGCAGTCTGCCATCCAGCAAGGCGACGGCATCCGTCCAGGCAGCGTGATAGGCGAGGTACGCGCGCAAGGTCGGATCAGGAATGCGCGTCTCGCCGATCTCAGGTGGCGGATTGATGGCGAGCGCGCTCGACTCAGCGTAAAAAGCGATTTGGTTCAGCCAAGCGGGAAAAGCGTCAAAGTGCGCCGCGGCGAGCGCACGAAATTGCGCGTCATACTGCGCGATAATCGCTGAGAGCGGCTCTGAGCGCTGATTCGGGATGACGGCAAGGCTGGCAAGTGCATGGATTTCTTCCAGCGGCAGCTGATTGAACCGCTCCACCATGCTGACTTGCGCGACTGCGCTCAGATAGAGCGGAATCAACGCGCCAACTGCCGCGCTCAGCAGCGTGCCGCTGATCACAGTCAGCAACGAGCGCCATTGCGCGCTCAGGCGGCGCAGCGCCAAGCGACCTGCCCAAGCCAGCGAGAAGCCTGCGATCACGCACAATTGCCTTTCAGATCAGCGCGCCGTGCCGCTCAGGATGCATCGCCTTCGCCGCCGCCGCGCCGCACGTAGCGATAGGTGATACGTCCGCGCTTGAGGTCGTATTCGCTCAGCTCCACGCGCACGCGGTCGCCCAGCAGAATGCGGATGAAATGTTTGCGCATCTT
>DAOTWB010000175.1:0-30489 GCA_034436235.1 Anaerolineae bacterium | reverse complement strand
GCAGGCGCAGGCGGCTGTTGTGGCGCAGATGGCTCCTGCTTCGGCGTTAGGCTCTCGATCAGCGCATCCGCCATGGCGATCAAGTCACGCGCGGGCGGCTGATTGCGATCTTTGGCGATGACTGAGATGCCACGATTGACGGCGAACAGCACGCGCTTCTCATCCATTGGGATGACGGCGAAGGCTTTGCGGCGCAATTTCTGCTCGAAGACGTTGACGGCGAGCGCGACCTTAGAGCGCTCTAGCTCAGGCGTGACGCGATTCAGCACCAACAGCGTCTTCTCTTCAGGATACTCAAAACTGTTGAACAGCGTCATCGCCGCCAGACCGTTCTTGAGCGCAGGCAAGGTCGGATTCAAGACCAAGAAGATGCGCGATGCCATATCCAACAAGGCGATCGCTGTTCCATCAATGCGCGTGTTCATATCTAGCACGATGTAATCGAAAACGCTGCGCAGTTTCTCGATCAGCAACGGCACTTTTTCCATCGGCACGTAGTCAACATCTTCAGGGCGCAGCGGCGCCGCCAGCACGCGCAAGCCGCTATCGTGTGTGACTAAGACGTTGTTGACAAGGTCAATGTCCAGGTCATCCACGTTCCTGATCAGCTCAACAATAGTCGCTTGTGGCTTCAGGTTGAGGAAGACGCCGACGTCGCCGAATTGGAAGTCGCAGTCCACCAGCAGGACGCGCACGCCTTCGCGCATGAGCGCAGCAGCCAGATTAGTGGCGATGGTCGTCTTGCCGGCGCCGCCTTGCGGACTGTAGACGGCGATGACGTGCGCAGTGCGCTCTTCTTGAACTTCAAGCTTCTTCTTTTCTTTCTTGTCATCGCCGCTGACCAGCACAGTCATTGAGCGGACATCTTCCGCCACACGGCGCAGCGTGGCGTAGAGTTCTTCAGTAGGCGGCGGCTTGGTCAGGAAGTCGCGAGCGCCTGCCTGCAAAGCGCGGCGGATGTACTCTGCCTCGCCTTGCACGCTCATCATGATCACGCCGACCATCGGCGCGTTGCGGCGCAGCTCGTTGGCAGCCGTGATGCCGTCCATGTCCGGCATGTTGATATCCATCAGCACGATATCGGGCTGCAGCTCGATGGCGAGCCGAATGCCTTCCCGACCGCCGCTCGCCATGCCAACCACTTCGAAGTCAGCCTCAAATGCCAGCAACTTCTGAAGGCGCTCGCGCGCCTCTGGGATGTCATCTACGATCAGGATGCGAATTTTCTTGTCAGCCATTCACTTTTCACCTTTTCACCAACTAGCGCTTTCAGCGATCCAACGTGCCGAGCGTGAGTTCTTCAGCGAGGATCAGGCGGCGAATTGAGCGAATGGCAGGCTCCAGCGCGTAAGGCAAGCTGGCAGGCTGCGGCACGCGATATTCCGAGATCATGTATTCCAGAGAGACTGCATTGGTGGAAGTTGGCGGCGCATTGCGGTCGCGAGCAGAACGCAAGGCGAGCGTGATGGGCAAGCGCGACTCAACTGCCCAGACCAGCGCGACAGCTTCTTGCGGCTCCATCGCCAAAGTGATGATATCTTTAGGCGGCAAGGGCGTGAAGGTCGGCGTGGGCAATGGCGTCGGTCCGCCGCGCGCAGGATCGTAGGTCGGCGGCGGCAGCGGCGTCGGGCGGCGATTCAAGAAGTCGCCATCAGGCGGGAAAGTGCCAACGTGGATCACAAGCGCGTTTTGAATGGTGCGCTGCGTGACAAGGCGCGGACGCTGTGTCTCGCTGGGTCCGACCACAATTGGAAACGGAAAATCGCCGCTTGGCTCAATGCGTCCTTCAATGCCGCTCTGGAATTCGAGCGTGCCGTCTTGCTTCAGCACGGTCAAGGTGATTTTGTTGGGCAGGCGCGTCTGGAATTCATCGTCCACGTCTACAAACAGAAACGAGATGATGATATCCACTGTATCGCCGCTCATCGGCGCATGCGCCACGTTGGTCAGACGGTCAATGGGCATGGCGACTGCCACTAAGCCGTTCGGCAGCACGGCTGCCGCATCCGAGCCCGCTGAGGCGATCTGCGAGATGTTATCCACCAGCTGCGAGGAAAGAATAGGCGCTTCGCGAGCGATATCTGTGCGCGCAATACGCCCGACCACTTCGCGCACATTGTCTATGTTATCTCTGGGCAGCGATTCTTTGGGCCAAGGGCGCAGCGCGACGCCATCTTCAGGGATGACGATGCCGCGCGGCAGCTCCTGAACTGCAATCACGATCTCCACGAACTCAACAGGTGGAATTGGCGTGAACTGCGGCTCGATGGCAACAGGCGGCGCAGGCGGCGGCGAAATATCTTGACTTTGATTTTGCGCTAACAGCAGCACAGCTGCGCCGCCGCCAAGCACCACGACCAACAGCAACAAGATCAGAACATTTCGGCTCATGATTTTCTCCCAGAAGGATACACAAGGTCAGTTTAGCCTGTGCGCTGCATCGGATATGTCAAGTGTATTCACCGCGCGCGAATCTGCAAGTCTGACACATGTCCTGTTATGAAGTTGAGCAGCGCTCAACTGATCGCCGCAGGCAGCGCGATATCAACGCGATTCGGCTCGCCTTCGATGCTGTGAAACTCTATCTGACCGCCTACCAACTCGATACGCTCTGCCAATGCCGCCAAGCCGAACATCTTGTGCCTGTTCTGCTCCACTTCTTCCTCAATCTCTGTAATCGTGCGACCGTTAAAGGTGACGGACGCCTTGGCAGGATTGCTGGTGATATCGAGGACAATGTCAATCTTGGTGGACTGCGCATTGTCGCGCGCGTAGGCGAGCAGCTCTTGCAAGCTGCGGAAAAAAGTCACTTCAGTGTGCGGCTCAAGACGGCGGCGCTCTTCGCCGACGACGTTGATGCGCGTCTCGATGCCGCTCTTCTCCGTGAAAACGTCCACATAGCGGCGCATAGTTGGCACCAAGCCAAGGTCGTCAAGCATCATTGGGCGTAGCTCGAAGATGAAATCGCGCACGCGCTGGAAGGTTGTGCTGGCGGCTGTTTTCAGGTTCTCCAGCTCTTCAGTGGCGCGGCTTGGATCGCGATCGAAGAGGCGGCGGCAAATTTCAGCCTGCAGAATGAAGTTGGTGAGCGATTGAGCAGGTCCATCGTGCATTTGGCGCGCAAGGCGCTGGCGTTCGCTCTCTTGAGACTGCACCAAACGGATGATCGTCTCGTTAGAGAGCTGAGTCTCGCCTGCTGCTTGTTGCGCGCCAGCGGCAGATGGCGCAGGCAGCGCAACGCCTTCCAGCGAGTTCAGCAAACTGTTGAGCAAATTGCCAAAATGTTCCAATTGAGCGCGATCTTGCTGTAACTTTTCAAGCTGCGCCTGCGAGCTGAGCAAGCGCGTGCGCGTATCGAGCGCTGAAGTGTAGACTGCTTTGATGTCGTTGCGCGGCACTGTGTCGAAGTTATCTTCGATGCGTTTCATATGAGTGTTCACTTCCACACTGCGCTGCTGCAGACGACGGAACTCGGCTTGCGTCTGATCGATCATGGACTGAATCTCGCGCAAGCGCTTGGCGATCTGCTCATGTTCAGCGCGCAGCGAGTCGATCAGAGTATCTTTCGTGCTGGTCGTCATGCCTAAACGCTCCTGATTCTTTGAAGTCTACTCATTCTCGTTTTCCAACGGCGGATTGAACTCGTCGGCGCGCACCCAGCCGCGCTTCAAAGCATAGATTGCCGCTTGAGTGCGTCCGCGCACGTTGAGCTTGGTCAGGATTGATGTGACATGATTGCGTACAGTTTGGTGGCTGATGCCCAGCTCTTGGGCGATGGCTTTATTATGCAAGCCGCGCGTCACACAACGCAAAATTTCCATCTCGCGCGGGCTGAGCGGCTGCAAACGCTCGCCATCATCACCTAAGACGCTTTCACGCTGCGACTCTAGCCAAGCGCGCAATGCCTCAGGCGTGTAGACGCGGTCGCCGATCACGTAATTGCCGTGCGCTACTTCACGAATGATTGCGAACAGACGATCGGCTTCTACGCCTTTAGTGCAGTAAGCGGACGCGCCTGCACGCATGGCATATAGCACTTGTTCAGCTTGATCGTGCGCAGTCAGCAAGACGACGGCGATATGGCGATGGATCGTCTTCAAGCGCGCAGTCACTTCCAAGCCGTTCAAAGTCGGCAGGTTGATGTCCAACAGCACCACGTCCGGCTGCAGCTGCTGAGCAAGTTGCAGCGCGTCTTCGCCGTTGCCTGCTTCCGCCACCACTTGCATATCGGCTTCCAGCTCCAGCAGCTTGCGCAAGCCGCCGCGCATCAAGGGATGATCGTCTACAATCAGCAGAGCGATGGGACGGCTTGATGCGTCCGTCGCTCTATCCTCAAAGCTCATGCTCATAACTTTCACACTGCGCGCGCTGTCCAGCATAAGTATACCCTAGATTCATCTCATTAGAGAGTCAGCACCTCATCACAAATTCAGGAAAGCGGCGCATTGGGCTCGATCTTGACGGACAGCAAACTCTCAGCTAGAATGTCTGCTCAGACTTTGACATATCTAAGCTAAGAGGAGATAAGGCTCGTGGCGGAAACCTACACCTTGAGCGCAGAGCCACGTACGATCATCGGCAAACAGGTGAAGCAGCTGCGCCGCGCCGATCAGGTGCCAGCTATCATCTACGGTCTAGGCGAGGCGTTGCCGATCAGCTGCCAGCGGCGCGCGCTTGAAATTGTGCTACAAAAGGCAGGCGGCACGCACTTGGTGCGCGTCACAGTCAACGGGCAAACCTACGACACGCTGGTGCGCGAAGTGCAGCGTGACGTGATCCGCCGCGATATCCTGCACGTAGACTTCCTGCGCGTGGATTTGAGCAAGAAGCTGCGCACAGAAGTCGCGATTGTGCTGACGCGCGTGCCGAAGCTCGCCGCTGACCTGATGCTGACTCATCCTGTCGTCTCAGTTGAAGTGGAATGCTTGCCGACTAACATTCCCGACCATATCGAAGTGGATGCTTCGCGCCTGACGACGCTCGGCGCCAAGCTGACGATAGCCGATCTGCCTGCATTGGAAGGTGTGCAGTATCTCGCCGATCCGCATGAGGTGATCGCGCGCGTCGAGTCCTTGACAGGCGCCGTGGCTGAAGAGACGGCTGAGGAAGGCGCCGTGATGGCTGAGCCTGAAGTCATCGAGCGCGGCAAGAAGCAGGAAGAAGAGTTCTGAGATACGCGCCATCACAGCGCATTTGGATCGGCAGCGAGCCTTTGCAAACGCGACCAGAGCGCAGGATGCAGGTCGAGCGTGCCGCGCTTGAGCGCTTCGGCGCGGCGCGTTGCGCTGCGCTCGTTTGGCAAGCGCGGCGGCTCGTCAGCGGCAGACGGCAAGTTGCTGAGCATAGTGGCGAGCGCTTCAAGCTCTTCGATCATGCCTTCAGGCTCTGAGCGGAAGAGCGCGCTGCTGAAGGCGAGGAACAAAAAGCCGAGATCGTACTCGCTCTGCGCCTTGTAGGCAGGCAGCGCGCCGATCAACGCGCTACAGAGCGCCTCGATGGTCAAATTGAGCAGAAAGCCTTTTGCGCCGCCGAAGATGCGCACGGCGTGAGCTTGCTCAGGCTGCGTTGTGTATGCGCCGTCCGCCGCGATGAAGCGCTGCGGCGGCAGATCGCGTCCTTCAAGCTGCGCCAGCAAAACTTCGCTCCACACGCCTTCAGCAGTAGCAAAATCGCCTACGATTGGCGCGCCGTGCGCACGCGGCAGCGCGATGCACATCGGATTCACGCCCAAGGCGCGCGCATTCGTATTCGGCGGCGCGGCGAAGGTGCCGCCGACGTTCATAATGATGCCGATCATGCCCGATTGTGCAATGCGCTCGCCAAACGGCACAATGCGCCCATAGCGCGCCGCGTTGCGTAACGCGACCATGCCGAGTCCATGCTCAGCGGCGCGCTCGATAGCCAATGTTGTGCAAAAATGCGCCGCCAAAATGCCCAGCTCGCGCTGACCATCTACTGAGACCGCGAAACCGCGATCCAGCACAAGGCGCGGCTTGCCTTGCCGCGCGCGGATCGCTTGCGGCAGCGCCAGCATCTTCAGCGCGCCGTGCGAGCGAACACCACACAGCTCTGCATCCAGATACTCCGACACAATCAGCGCCGTCTCTTCGGCGCTCAAGCCGCGTATCTGACAGATTGCTGTGAGCGTCGCGCGCACGGTCTCGATAGGCAGCGCAATTCGCGTCATGTCGTCACTCGATTCCTTGCTGCGCGTCTCGCTAGACCAAAATGCCATACGCCGTGCCAGAAGCCTAAGCCATAGCTCAAGTGCAACGCGGCGAAGACAAGCGGTAAGCGCAGCAAATGTCGCCAGCCATGCCGTGCTGCCAGAGCTGCTGAGACGCTCAAATTCACCGCTATATATGTAATGACGACCAGCGTCCACAGCAGTCTGACCAGCGGACTGAACACAGCGAGCAGACCGCCTAAGATCAGCACAGCTACGAACAGCGGCGGCACAAATTGACGCAAGCTCATCTGGCGCGGATGCTTTTGCAGCACGCGCACTTTGTAGAAGCCGTACTGGTAGTATTGACGCCAAACTTTGCGCAGCGTGGCGCGGCTGTAGTAGCGCGAGCGAATTTTTGGCGTCAGCAGCAGACGAAAGCCGAGCTTGCGCAGGCGATAGTTGTATTCATCATCTTGGTTGCGCACCAAGCTCTCGTCGTAAGCGCCAACGCGCTCGACCACATCGCGCCGATAGGCAGGGAAAGCGACTGTATCCGCGTAGAGCGGGCGATTCTTCACTGTGCGAAAAGCAGAGCCGCCAACGCCGAACCAACTGCTCATGGCGAGCGCAATTGATTGGCTGTTGGGCGTCTGTCCGACCGTCTCGATTGGACCGCCGACGCCGTCCGCTTCGCCGCGCTGCAAATGTGCCACGCACTGTGAGATATAATCGGGCGCGATCTCACAGTGACCGTCAACGCGCACGATGATCGCGCCGCGCGCCATGCGTTGCGCTAAGTTCATGCCCGTCGGCACGATCTGGCGCGGATTATCTATGACCATGATAGCGCGCTCAGGATGTTGCGCTGCAAGCCGCGCGATCTCAGCGCGCGTGTCATCGCTAGACATGCCGTCCGCAATGATGATCTCCATACGCTCAGGCGGATAGTCTTGCGCCAAAACAGCGCCCAGACTGCGCGCGATGAAATCTGCCTCATCACGGATGGGCATGATCACGGTCACGAAAGGCAGCTCATCGGTCATGCCTGAGCGCTCTCTCAAAAACAGCTTCACAGTTGCGCGCGAACTGATCAAGGCTCAACTTTTGAAGCGCCATTTGACGAGCTGCTTCGCTGAGCTTCGCGCGGCATGCGGCGTCGTTCAGCAGCGCCCGTAGTGCTTCTGCCAGAGCTGAGACATCCTTCGGCGGCACGATCACTGCATCTCGGTCAGGCGTGAATAGCTCTGTCACGCCTTCAACGGCTGTGCAGAGGATCGGCTTGCCGCTGGCGGCTGCCGAGACGACCGAGAGCGGACTGGTGTCTTTTTCCACTGAGACGTGCGCGTAGATATCCAAAGCTGCCAACACTTGCGGTAAGTCCCAGCGAAAGCCTGCGAAGATCACGCGCTCGCCGAGCAGCTCGGCAAGCTGACGCAAGCGCTGCTCAAAAGCGTCGTTATCGAAGACAGGCGAGCCGACCAAGACCAGCTTCGCCTGTGGAAACGCATCAGCGATCTGTGCGAAGGCGCGCACAAGGTAGTCCTGACCTTTCCATGCCGTCAGACGCGCCACATTGCCAATCAAAAGCGTCTGTGCGTCCGCTTGCCACTCAGCGCGGACGGCGCTGCCATCAACGTGCGGCGAGAACTGCTCTATATCTACGCCGTTGTAGACGAGATGCAGGCGTCTTTCAGGCAAGTAGGCGCGCCATTGCGCTTGGATCGGCGTGCCATCTGCAATGACGTGCGCAGCCAACAGGCGTCCTGCCATACCGAGCAGGCGCATATACAGTCCGCCGTAACGCTCGGCGATCAGGTCTTGCACGTGCCAGACGCAAGGCACGCCTGCCATTCGCGCCGCCAAGCCGCCATAGAAATGCGCGAAGATGCCTTTAGTGCAGACGAGCGTCACGGATGCCTGCCGCAAGCTGCGCGCCACGCGCCGCGCGATGATCACGAACAACGCGCAATTGATCAGCCAACTGAGCGGATTGGGCAGGCGCTGCTTGCCAATACGCAGGCTGCTGCTCAGCAGGCGCGGCTGCCGAACAATCTCGACTGGCACGCCGCTCTCGCGGCAGCGCTTCGGCAGGTCGCCTTCCTCAGGGCAGATCACGAGCGGGCGGAATTTCGTTCGATCCATGCGCTGCGCAAGATAGAGCGTGCTGAATTCAACGCCGCCCATCTTAGCGCTCACGTCCACCAATGCCACTAGCGGCGCTTCCCGTCTTGCCATTCCAACTCCCAGAGCTTAGCGTGTGTGAAAAAGACGTAGGCAGCGGTGTGAAAAGCGACAAACAAGCCGCGAAAGCCTTCCCTGAAGCCGCCTTCCAACAGAAACAACTTTAGCAAAACTGCCCAAGGGCGCAACAGCAGATTGTGCCAATGGAAGCGCTTGCCTTGTGCATACAGCTCGCGCGATTTGTAAGTGGAGTAACGATCCAAGACGCCGATCTGCTTCGAGAGCGCTGGCGTCGCATAGTGATCGAGCGGCGTTTGAAGAGTCAGCACCTTGCCGAGCACTCTGAGATGCTCGTGGACTGCTTTCGGCTCAAAACGTCCTGCGCTTTTTCGAAACAAGCGCGTCTGATAATCAGGATACAAGCGCATCGTGCGCATCCAGTGACCGAGCAAGAAGTTGCGGCGTGCTACGCGAAAGGCATCAACATCGCTCGGAATGCCTGCCGCCAACAGCGCTCGAATCTCTGCTTGCAGTGCAGGCGACAAGCGCTCGTCGCTATCTAGAGCCAGAATCCACTCATGCACGCATTGCGGAATCGCCCAGTTTTTTTGCTCAGCAGGACTTGTGTAAACGCGCTGCAGGACGCGCGCACCGCGCGCTTGGCAAATGGCGACCGTTCGATCAGTGCTGAATGAGTCCACTATAACGATCTCATCTGCCCATTGTACATCGTCCAGTAGAGCAGGCAAAAGCGCTTCATTGTTGAAGGTCGGAATAAGGACGCTCAGCTTCTCAGACGGCACGTTGTGAAGTCCTCAGTTGTTTGGCGTACACATGCGCCACTGCCCAGATGAACCAACATGGCATGGCAAGCTGCGGCAAGACCTGCACGCCTTGAAACAGCAGTAAGCCGCCTACGCCGATAAAGCTGCACAGCAGCGCTAAGATGAGCGGATCGGTCAGATGACGCTGTTGCGCACGCCATACGCGCCAAAGTGTGACAAGATACCAAGTGACAAATGCAACGCCTGCTGCCACACCTAAATTGCCCATCACTTGTGCTAAATCGCTATGTGACCAACCCGTGCCGCCCCAACCGATGCCTGTTGGATAGGTCAGCCCAGTGGTCAAGGCAAAATTGAACCACGCTTCGCGTGTGCGAATGCTGTTATCATAAGAAATGCCTTGCACAACCTCAAGCGCTTGTGCAAAGCGCTCTTGTCCAGCTTCAGGTATGAGTGAGATCACGAATGCTGTCAGCGTCGCGCCTATCACAGTGATGACCAAATTGCGGCGACTGAGAAGTGCCACCATCACTAAGACGCCACTCAGCATCCACAAACTGCGATAGCCGCTGATGTAGATGCCGACCAGCAAGCAAAACGCGCTGATCAAAACATAGCCCTTAGCCAGTCCTTTTGCCCACGCTAGGTATGGCAGCGCGATTGGCAACGCCAACATGCAGATGAAAGCTGCCGCTGGCGAGCCCCAAAAAACGAAGCCTGCTCGCTCAAAGCCTGTGATACCTTCCAAGAAGACGATGTTATCTGTTCGTGAGACTCTCGCTAAGGCTGTTCGCGCAAAATCCGAAAAGGTGTACTCAAAAATGCCCGTCAAAGCAATGAAGACAGCGACATTGTAGAACAGCTGCAATAGTTGGCGCAGTCCAAGCGGCTTCTCCGAGACATGCCTCACAAGGACAAAGATTGGCACAAAAGCCAGAAAGTTCAGCGCCTCTGTGATCATCAAATCCCAGCGCCTGCCGCGCAGAAGCCCTTGCAGCCAGCCATTCACCCAGAAGAACAAACCGATGAACAACGCTAACTGCAAGTGAGGATTAGGCGCCATGCGTTCCGCCTCAGGTATGCGCCGCTGCGTCAGGTAGAGCGCGCCGAGGAGGTAAAGCAGCAAAACTAGCGGATGTAGGCGAAAATACGTGCTGACTTGCACAGTGCGGTAGCCAATCGCGAAGAGCAGTATCCAGATCGCCATGCCCATTCTCAAGTTGTTCTCGCCTGCTGCGAGAATGATCAGCACAATACCGCCGAACAGGATGCCCAGAAAAACTTGGAATGAGAGATAACCTGTGCCTGCCGCTACGCCTAGCACGAGGCTTATTGCCAGCACAGCGATGCCGATTAGAAGTTCTGCTGGGAAACGATTGATGAGAGTCATTTACTCAAGCGCCTCGCCATTTGCACGCATCCTACGCAACGGACGGCTTGGCACGCCGCCTACTACTTCATCTTGTCCTACGCTGCGCCGCACCACCGCGCCTGCGGCGACCACAGCCCGCTCGCCGATCTCGACGCCTTCCAAGAGCGTGCTGCAAGCGCCTAGGTAAGCGCCGCGCCGTATGATGATCGGCGCACTGCTTGCGGACAGGTTCAGCAGCTCAGGCGGACGATTGCCCACATTAGTATGTGTGATCAGCGTACAGCGCATAGAAATTGTAACATAGTCTTCTAGCGTGATGCACTCTGCTAAATCCAAGAAGACATCTCTTCCGATATAGCAATGATCGCCGATCACCAGATTGGCATATTCTTTGCCGCGCGCAGAGTCAGCGTTGTGTATGATCAAGGGCGAGTGAATTTGTGGATTTGCGCCAATTGTCGCGCCATAGCGTCGTAGCGTTGGCGCGATGAGCTTGGCAGGCATGATCAGCAGCAAGGCATTCACGCCTTCAATCCGATAGGCGAGGTATGCAAAGCTGATCAGAAAGCCGAACAGGCTGCGAATCAGGCGTTTGAAGGTGCGTTGAAGCATAGTGCATCGCGTTGACTGAGCGTTACCCTATCCACTATAGCACACAGCGCAGCAGGGACATTTCAGCTTTTGCTAAAGTCAGCCTTTACAAGCGCCGCCGAGTGTGCTATATTTTAGCTCAGAATGACGCGGGGTAGAGCAGTGGCAGCTCGTCGGGCTCATAACCCGGAGGTCGCAGGTTCGAATCCTGCCCCCGCTATCCAGATAAGACGCTGTGCCTTGCGCGCAGCGTCTTTTTTCACGTCCGCCCGAATTCTTTGGCGAGCTGCGCCGCGCTGATGTGTATCAACGTCGGGCGACCGTGCGGACAGCTCAACGGATGCTCACAGCGCTCTAATTGGCGCAATATGTCGTTCATCTCAGTGTAGCTGAGAATCTGACCTGCCTTCACGGCTGCCGCCTTGCATATCCGCAAGATCAGCTGCGCTTCAAAGGCTGATTCGCCTGCCGCTTTACCTTGCTCAAGGTCTGCCAATACTTCCACCACTGCCTCAGCAGGATTGTGCTTGCCCAGCGCAGCAGGCACGGCGTAAACGCGCACCGCGTTCGCGCCAAATGGCTCGATCTCGAAGCCGACGGCGCGCAGCGCCTCGATGTTCTCTTCGATCAAGCGCAGCGTAGCTGGCGGCACGTTCAAGCTGAACGGCTGCAAAGTGCGCTGCGCAATCGGCTTGCGCTGCGCTTGATCGCGTAAGTACTGCTCATATAAAATGCGCTCGTGCGCAGCGTGCTGATCGATCAAATACATGCCTGCAGGCGCTTCGGCGATGATGTAGGTCGCCGCCAGCTGCCCGACGATGCGCATCGGCGGCAAACTGCGCGGACGCGATGCTGAGTCGCTTTTAGGCGGCTCAGGCGCAGGCTGCACATGCTGCGCATAGCGCCCTGAGTCTTCTGTGGTGAGCTTCAGCGCAGGTCGCTCAGACTGCGCGTTGCCCAGAACGCGCCATGGTCGCTCTGAATCGGCGGCGCGCGGCGCGAAGCTCGGCACGCCGCTCACGCCTAGCACAGCGCGCCGCACAGCGCGTTGCACAGCGCCGAAAACGACCTCAGGCGCGCGGAAGCGCACCTCAGCCTTTGTCGGATGCACATTCACGTCCACCTCTGAAGGCGGCAAGACGATCATCAGCACTGCGACAGGATAGCGATCCTCAGGCATCAGCGTGTGATAGGCTTGCGAGACGGCGTAGCTCAAGCTGGCGTCCTGAATATGGCGTCCGTTGACGAAGAGCGTGATGTAGGCGCGCGTGGTGCGGTTGAGCATCGGCGCGCTTGTGTAGCCGTAAACGGCAACGGACGCTCTCTCGCTCTCAAGCGGCTGCACAGGCAGCAGCTGCCGAACGATCTCCAAGCCAAGCGTCTCGACTAGCACATCAGCAAGGCTGCCGTTGCCGCTCGTGGCGAAGCTCGGACGACCGTCTTGGCTCAAACTGAAGCGCACGTCAGGATACGCCATCGCGTAGCGCATCAGCACGCTCTCGATTTGGCGACGTTCCGTCGCCTCAGCCTTCAGGAATTTCAGGCGCGCAGGCGTGTTGAAGAACAAATCTTCGACGGTCAAAACTGTGCCTTGCGGCGTGCCTTCGGCGCGTCGCTCGATCAGGCGACCGCCTTCAAGGCGCAACAATGTGCCTACCTTTTCCTCAGCATGGCGCGTCAGCATGGTCACGCGCGACACACTGGCGATGCTCGCCAAGGCTTCTCCGCGAAAGCCTAGCGTCTGCAGGCGATCTAAATCGTCAATGCGCTGCAATTTGCTGGTGGCATGGCGCGCGAAGGCGAGCGGCGCTTCCTCAGCAGGAATGCCGCAGCCATCATCGCTGACTCGGATCAGTTTGCGTCCGCCGCTTTGTACTTCAACGCGAATATTGCGCGCTTCAGCGTCCAATGCATTCTCGATCAGCTCTTTGACCACAGAGGCAGGTCGCTCAACGACTTCGCCAGCGGCAATTTGCGCTGCCACATTCTCAGGCAGAACACGGATCGGCATAAGGCATTCTCCACATCACAAATTGTAGCGCATTCAGCGATGAACGGCGTGCAATCCGCTCGATTTCGGAATACACTAGGGCAAAATTTTAGCCTGAGATGAAAGCCTGTTATGCAAAACGCAATCCAAGATGAGCCAACTGCTCATGATATCATCCCTGACCTGCGCATTGTGCCAATCACCAGCTTGATTCCGCATGAAGAACACGATCCACAGCGCGCTGCGCCGCTGATCGAGCGCATTCGCGCTGCTGAGACTTGGCTCAATCCGCCTGTCGTAGCGCCTTTGGACGCTGAGCGCTACGTGATCCTCGACGGCGCCAATCGGCACTATGCGCTGCAGCAGCTCGGCTATCCGCATATTTTAGTGCAAGTGGTCAATTATGAGAGCGGCGCTGTAGAATTAGAGACGTGGCATCACGTGATCAGCGGCATCTCATGGTTTGAGTTTTTGCGGAATTTGCGCGAGATTAAGACCTTTCAGATCGAGAGCAGCGACCTGTTGAGCGCGCGCGCTGCTTTGGCACGTCGTGACGTGCTTGCCTACACAGTGCTGAGCGATAATCGCGCCTATACGCTGAACGCTGAAGTGCATACGCTCGCGGCGCGCACAGCCGTCCTACGCGAGATGGTGAATACCTACAAAGCGCGCGGCGCGCTCAATCGGATCAACACTGACTCGATTAGCATCGCGCGCCGCCTTTACCCTGAAGCGGTCGCGATCGTGGTCTTTCCGCGCTATCATCCTGCTGAGATCATGGTCGCAGCGCGCGATGGCGTGCATTTGCCGCCTGGCATCAGCCGTCACATCATTCGCGGACGCGCCATGCGCCTGAACTATCCGCTGAGCGCGCTCGCTGAGACAGGTCAGACGCTCGCTGAGAAAAACGAAGCACTGCGGCGCTGGATTCAACAGCGTATGGCAGAGCGACGCGTCCGCTACTACGCTGAACCGACTTACTTATTCGATGAGTGACAAACGCGCATGGAGATTCATTTCGCAGAGCCTGATCAAGTGCCGCAGCCGCGCGAAAAAGTGCGCATTGAGCGGCTGACCGCGCAGCCGTATCCTGATGGCTGGCGCATCAAGCTGAACGTGGACGTGACTGCCTTCCAAGAGCGTCCCAGCTTAGAGCTGCGCGTGTTGCGCCTGCCTGAAGAGCAGGTCATTGCCGAGCTGAGCATCATCGAAACGATGCATCGCAAGATGGAATTCACCGTGCATGTGCGCGGCGTCGTCACGCCGAATGGCGACTATCTAGCGCAAGCTGACCTGTACTATGAAGAGCGCACTGCGCCACAAGATCAGCGCGAAGTGCCCTTCAGCATCCAAGTCTAAAGCGCACGTATGATGCATTACACTGTTTTCCTCGCCCAGATGCGCTCAAGGTGCTGTGTGCAGATATAGCTGGCGTAAAAGCGCTCCACAGAATCAGATGGACGCAGCACTGCCAAGCGCGCCTGAATGCATTGGACGTTCTCAGGATCGATCTCAACGCCGATCGCTTTCCGTCTCAATTGTGTAGCCGCCACAAGTGTGGTGCCTGTGCCAGCGAACGGATCGAAGACTAGGTCGCCGCACTGCGAAGAAGTCAGTATGATGCGCACCAAAAGTTCAAGCGGCGATTGCTGCTTGTGAAAGCGTTCGCCTTGCGCAGTGCGAATCGCTTCATCGCCTGCGAAGTAGCCTGAAGTCAGTTCACGAATGTCATCCCAGACGTCGGTAACGTACACGCCTTGCTTGCGCTTATGTCTGTAATTTTCAGGCAACGGCGGATCGATCCGCAAGCGATTGAAAAGGCGCGGCTTCTCGCCTTTGGTGACGAACGCAATGATCTGATAATGCTTGCCATAGCGCTGCGCTGAAGGCACAGCCGATGTCTTTTTCTTCCAGATGATCAAATTCTGCAGCGTCCAGCCGCTCTCGCGCAAGCAGCGCAACGTTGACTCAGCATTCTTCTCGCGCTGCATGAAGTAAAGCGCGCCGCCTTCTCGCGTCCGCTCAAAAATTTTTCGGCAGATTTCGCTCATCCATGACCAATAGGCAGCTGAAGGCAGGTCATCCTCGTGATAAGCGTATGCCTTGCCTTGATTGAAAGGCGGATCGAGAAACGTTAGATCGAAAACAGCGTCCGTTTGCGCCAGATAACTTGCACAGTCGCCCTGAATCACTTGATAGTGCATCGCTCACCTCAGTTGATGGCAAGTATAGCACATTTGAGCGACCTCAGTTGCCTAACCACACTTTGCGCACAAGCGCCAGAGTCATCAAACAGTCGCCGAGCGCGCTGTGTGCATCCTGTATTGGAATGCCGTGTGCAGCGCAGGCGTGAACTAGCTTCGACCAGCGTCCGCCGTTCGCGTAAGCGCGCATAGCGCAGCGGAAATCGGCAAGCCGCTCGTAAGGCAAGATCGGCAAGCCGTGCATCAGGTCAGATTGCATCATCATGCGCAGATCGAACACTGCGTTGTACACAACGACGACGCGATCGGCGATCAGTTGTGCAACGCGCTCACGGACGGTCTGCCAAGTCGGCTGATCGGCGACCAGAGCATTCGTGATGCCGTGTATCATGGCGACGTCGGCAGGAATTGGTGAAGTCGGCTTGACCAGCTGATCGAGCAGCACTTGTCCTGTGTGATCCACAATGGCGATCTGGCAAATCTCAGCGCAGTCGTGCAGTCCTGTTGTCTCAGTATCCAAGACCAGAAAAGGTGTGTTGTGTAAGTTCATTGAGCGATTTCCTGATCAGAATCAAGGGACGAGCATCGCTCGTCCCTGCGCGTTGAACAGTTATTTCTTGTAGCCCAGCACGTTCACCACATTGCGCACGGCGTTAGCGCTCACTTCGAGCATCGCTTTCTCTTCATCGTTCAAGTCCATGATGATGACGCGCTCCATGCCTTTGGCGCCAAGCACACACGGCACGCCGATGAACAGATCGTGATAGCCGTATTCGCCTTGCAAGTACACAGCGCAAGCGATCACGCGCTTCTTATCCTTCAAGATCGCCTCGATCATGCTGACGGAAGCGGCGGCAGGCGCGTAGTAAGCGCTACGTCCCATCAAACTGACCAGCTCGCCGCCGCCTTTGCGCGTGCGCTCGATGATCGCCTGCAACCGCTCTTCAGAGATCAGCTCGCGGATTGGGATGCCTGCCACTGAAGTGTGACGCGGCAGCGGCACCATCTCATCGCCGTGACCGCCCAGCACGATGCCATGCACATCTTCCACGCTCACGCCGAGTTCCATCGCGATGAAGGTCTTGTAGCGCGCCGTATCGAGCGCGCCGGCTTGACCGATCACGCGCTCGCGCGGGAAGCCGCTGACTTCCTTCACCACATGGCACATGGCGTCCAGCGGATTGGTGACCACGATCATGACGCTGTTGGGCGAGTATTTCGCCAGCTCAGCCGTGAGCGGACCGACCACGTCTTGGTTGATCTTGACCAGTTCATCGCGGCTTGGAAATTTGCCCGTGACAGGGTCTTTGCGGCGCGGCACGCCTGCTGTGATCAGGATCACATCTGAGTTGGCGGTCTCTTCGTAGCCGTTGGTGCCGACCAATTTCAGGTCAAAGCCTTCCACGGGCGCCGATTGCGCTAGGTCGAGCGCGATGCCTTGCGGCAAGCCTTGCACCACGTCCACTAAGACCACATCAGCCAGTTCTTTGCTCACGATCCAGTGCGCGGCAGCAGAGCCAACTGCGCCAGCGCCTACGACGGTAACCTTTTTACGCATCAGAGCGTCCTTTCTGATTGAGATAACATTTACATGATGAGGACGAGCGCGCTCGTCCTCGATCTGTCAGGAGATGATCAGTCGCTTGAGGTGCCGCGTCCGGCGGTCAAAGTCCGCTGATAGGCTTTCAGCTCATCGAACTTGCCTTCGGCAGCCAGCGCCGCTTGCTTTGTCCACGTCTCAGCCTTGCCGACCATGCGCACGCCTGCGCTGCGCACAACACGCTCGATCTCTTCAGGCTGCAGCGCGGCGAGCTTGGCGAAGGTATTCACGCCCGCCGCGACCAGCGCGCCTGAAATCTTCGGACCGATGCCTTCGATCATCGTCAAGTCATCAGGCGCTTGCTCAGCAGGCGCAGCGGACGCTTGCGGCTCGCTTTGCGCGGCAGGCTCAGTCGTCTTGTCAGGCGCGCGCGCCTCAGGCACTTGCGCGTAGGCAGGCTGCTCAACCGCTGCATACGCGCTCTCAGAGGACTCAGGTTGCGCCTCAGCCTGCTCAGCAGGCGCAGCGGACGCTTGCGGCTCGCTTTGCGCGGCAGGCTCAATCGCTTCATCAGGCACGCGCGCCTCAGGCACTTGCGCGTAGGCAGGCTGCTCAACCGCTGCATACGCACTCTCAGACGCCTCAGGTTGCGGCTCAACTTGCTCAGCAGGCGCGTCGGGCGCGGCTGCGACCGCCTCTATTGTTGCGACGGCTGCCGCCGTTGCAGGCGCGATGTTCATGGCAGCTGCCAATTCAGAGTCATCGGCTGCGCCTGCGTGCGCGAGCGTCTCAATAGGCGCGCTGTGCGGCTCGGCGTGTTCAGCGCCCGTCTCGGCGTGATGCTCGTCGTGCGCGTGACCTGTGTAGAGCGGCTCTGACCAATCATCGTGCTTCGACCAAGGTCGTGACGTGAACAGCCACACCAGCGTCCCGCCGAACAAGAGCAGCGCGCCGAGCAGCAAGAACAAATTCAGACGGCTGACATCCGAGCCGCCGCTCGCAGAAGCCAAGCCGAAGACCAACATCAGCAAGATCAGACCGCCGCCGACCACAAACGCAATCGTGCTTTCGAATTCTGTGAGCTTTTGGCGAGTTTGCACGGAGAAACTTCCTTTGCTTGATATGCTTAAAAGCAGTGTTTTACCTGCACAGCGCAGGTCGCCTCAGGCGCTGCTGAACAGTCATTATAGCAGATCAAGCGCGTTGTGTTCAATGCGGCGCGACCGCACGAAGGCTGCCGCGCCGCCCATGAATGCGATTTGACTCAGCTCACTCAGGGACGCCCCAGATGCGGACAGCGCCGTCAGAGCCAGCGGAGGCGAGGAAGCGCCCGTCAGGCGACCACGCGACTGAATTCACAGCCCATGTATGCCCTTCGAGCGTCCGCAGCAGCTGCCCTGTCCCTGCGTCCCAGACGCGGACTGTGCTGTCCCATGATCCTGAGGCGAGGAAGCGTCCGTCAGGCGACCACGCAACTGAAGACACATCACTTGTATGCCCTTCGAGCGTCCGCAGGAGCTGCCCTGACGCCGCGTCCCAGACGCGGACTGTGCGATCCTCTGAGCCTGAGGCGAGGTAGCGTCCATCAGGCGACCACGCGACTGAATTCACATCATTTGTATGTCCTGTGAGTGTCCGCAGAAGCCGCCCTGTCCCTGCTTCCCAGACGCGGACTGTGTCATCATCTGCGCCTGAGGCGAGGTAGCGCCCGTCAGGCGACCACGCGACTGAATTCACCCCGTCTGTATGCCCTTCAAGCGTCCGCAGGAGCGTCCAGGACGCCGCGTCCCAGACGCGGACTGTGCGATCCAACGACCCTGAGGCGAGGAAGCGACCGTCAGGCGACCACGCCACTGACGACAGCCCTTCAAGCGTGCGCAGGAGCGTCCAGGACGCCGCGTCCCACACGCGGACTGTGCCGTCACCTGATCCTGAGGCGAGGCGGCGTCCGTCAGGCGACCACGCCACTGACGACAGCCCTTCAAGCGTGCGCAGGAGCGTCCAGGACGCCGCGTCCCACACGCGGACTGTGCCGTCACCTGATCCTGAGGCGAGGTAGCGCCCGTCAGGCGACCACGCGGCTGAGGACACCGGTTTCGTATGCCCTTCAAGCGTGCGCAGGAGCGTCCAGGACGCCGCGTCCCACACGCGGACTGTGTTGTCATACGATCCTGAGGCGAGGTAGCGTCCGTCAGGTGACCACGCGACTGACCACACAGCGCTTGTATGCCCTGCGAGCGCGCGCAAGAGCCGCCCGCTCGCCGCATCCCAGACGCGGACTGTGCCATCCAACGACCCTGAGGCGAGGAAGCGTCCGTCAGGCGACCATGCTACTGACCACACATAGTCTGTGTGACCTGTGAGCGACTGCAGCAGCTGCACTGTCGCTGCCTCCCACACGCGGACTGTGTTGTCATACGATCCTGAGGCGAGGTAGCGTCCGTCAGGCGACCACGCCACTGAATACACGCCTGCCGTGTGTCTTTCAAGCGTGCGCAGGAGTCGCCCTGTCGCTGCCTCCCACACGCGGACTGTGTCGTCCAGTGATCCTGAGGCGAGGTAGCGTCCATCAGGCGACCACGCGACTGAAGGCACCCAGCCTGTATGCCCTGCGAGCGTCCGCAGGAGCTGCCCTGTCCCTGCATCCCACACGCGGACTGTGCGGTCATCTGATCCTGAGGCGAGGGTGCGTCCGTCAGGCGACCACGCGACTGAAGGCACCCAGCCTGTATGCCCTGCGAGCGTCCGCAGCAGCCGTCCATCTGCTGCGTCCCAGACGCGGACTGTGTTGTCCCGTGAGCCTGAGGCGAGGAAGCGCCCGTCTGGCGACCACGCGACTGAACTGGCGTATGTATTTTCTCCAATCAAGCGCGGCGCCCGCTCGAAATCCCCCGCGTCGTATAGCCAGATGCCGATGCTGCTTGCCACTGCCAGCGTCCGTCCATCGGGCGAGTACTGTATCCTTCGAATTTCGCCGCGTCCGAGTCGGCGCAGCTCGGTCACGCGGCCTACGTCAGCAGCCGAGATGGGCGCAGGGCTGCCCACGCCGCTCGGCACGCCTTCAGGCGGCGCCGCTGACCGCTGCGGCGCGTCCACTTGAGCGCGCAGCCCTACCTCGCCGCGCAGCGCTTCGCGAAAGGCGCTCGTGAACTCTAGCGCTTTCTGAAACCGCTCCTCAGGGCGCTTCGCCATGCCCTTCTGCAGCACCGCCTCGACTTTCTCAGGCAGATCAGGGCGAACACGGCGGATCGGCGGCGGCGGCTCGTTCAAGTGTTGGTACATCAGCGCAAGCGGCGTATCGCCCGTGAAGGGCAGCGCGCCCGCCAATAACTCGTAAGTCATCACAGCCAGCGCGTAGACGTCCGCCCGTGCGTCCACGTCGCGCCCATACCACTGCTCAGGCGCCATGTAAGCAGGCGTCCCCAGCGCAATCCCCGTCATCGTCATGCGCGTCATGCTGTTTGCGATGCGCGCCACTCCAAAGTCGCTCAGGAAAGCGTTGTTCTCTCCGTCCAGAAGCACGTTCTGCGGCTTCAGGTCGCGATGGATCACGCCGCGATTGTGTGCGTGGTCGAGCGCCGCGCCGATCTGAGCGAGGTGGCGAGCCACTTCTTCGGCGCTCAGCCTGCCTGTTGCTCTCAAGCGCGCCGCCAAGCTGCCGCCCGTCTTCAGCTCCATCACGATGTAGAGCAGCCCGCCTTGCGCGCCGAAATCGAAGACTTTGAGGATGTGCGGGTGGTCGAGCGCTGCGACTATCTGCGCCTCGCGTATGAAGCGCTCGATGAATTCAGGATTCCTAGCGAACTCGGTTGGGATGACCTTAATTGCCACCTCGCGCCCGATGCTGGCTTGCTGGGCGCGGTAGACGCTCGCCATGCCGCCGCTGCCGAGCATCTCGGTAATCGTGTACTGTCCGAGCTGACGTCCGATGAGACCTGCCATGAGAACATCTCCTGCGTCGCTGTTGCGCTAGGATGAGCATAGCACAGGCTGTAAGGCGCTGCAAGCAAGTTCTCAGCTGTGAGCGCTCGTCGTTCAGCGCAATGCTCACGCTTGCGCTGTGCGCAGCGCAGTAATGTGCGTTGCAACAAGACCAGCGATCAAGGAGTGCCCAAGGCGCCGCTGACAAGGCGCAAAAGGCTTGCCTTCACAGCGCGCGGCGCGCTACAATGCGCACAAACCAATAGCTTTTTTGAGGATTTTTGCCATGCAGCTCACTGATGAGCAGTTACAACGCGCCGCTGATTTCGTGCGCAGCTATCTGCGTCGCACCGCTTCGTCCAAAGAGTCGCACAAAGCCGAATTCCGCGCCGAAAATCGTTGGCAGCACAGCTTGAACGTCCAGAAGAACATCCGCGCGCTCGCCGATGGCGAAGGCATTCCGTCGGATTCGCGTGCAGTCTGCGACCTTGCCGCGCTCTTCCACGACGTGGATCATTACACAGTAGATTACGAATATCACGGCTTGCGCGGCGCAGAGACTGCCACGCACTTCTTGCTGAGCGAAGGCTATCCGCCGCCGTTCGTAGAGCGCGTAGCAGAGGCGATTCGCCGCCATCACAATGAATTCGAAGACGATGTGCCGCTTGAAGATCAGATGCGCGCTATCGTGACCAACGCAAGCCTTGAAGCGCGCTTGCTGATGGACGCTGAGACGCTGGATAAGATCGGCGCCAGCAACATCATCCAGTCGTTGCTCACGCTCGGACGCATTGGCACGAAGCCGATCAACGTCGCCGCGCGCGAGCTGGTGGCAGGTTTTCCACTGGAGCGCGCTCATGAGTGGTATCGTACGCTCATCACGCCGACAGGTCGGCGCATTGGCGCACAGCGCTTGGCTTTCTATGAGCAGTTCTTGGCGCAAATTGAGTCTGAGATCGTCATTGAAGACCCTTATCCTGAGCGCGCGCCTCAGGATATTTGAATGCGCAGCGCGCAGCGCCTTTGCGCTCGCCCTGAGCGCGCTGTGCTGCGCCGCGCTCGCCTGCAACCTGACGCCCGGCATTCCGATCACGCCGACCGTTGTGCCGACGCTGCCGCTTGCGCTGACCGAAACGCCTAGCCCGACTGCCGTCGCGCTGCAGCCTAGCCCGACTGCCACGCCGACTGCGACCGCTACCTCAACGTTGACTGCCACCTTGACGCCGACTGCCACTTTGACGCACACAGCGTCGCCGAGCGCGACGGCGCAGCCGACTACCACGCCAACTGCGACCGCTACCTCGACATTGACTGCCACTTTGACGCACACAGCGTCGCCCAGCTCGACGGCGCAACCGACTGCCACGCCGACCGCTACCTCAACGCTGACTGCCACCTTGACGCCGACTGCCACTTTGACGCACACAGCGTCGCCCAGCTCGACGGCGCAGCCGACTACCACGCCAACTGCGACCGCTACCTCAACGTTGACTGCCACCTTGACGCCGACTGCCACTTTGATGCACACAGCATCGCCCAGCGCGACGGCGCAGCCAACTACCACGCCAACTGCGACCGCTACCTCAACATTGACTGCCACCTTGACGCCAACTGCCACTTTAACGCACACAGCGTCGCCGAGCGCGACGGCGCAACCGACTGCCACGCCGACTTTATCAGTGCTTCTATTTGTGACGCCTGTGCCGCCTGTCCAAACGCCGACGCCGACCGCGCTGATCGTCATTCTGCCGCCGCCTACGTTGCCTGCCACGCCGACGGCAGCGCCTACCATCGTAATTTTCCTGCCAACCGTGGTGCCGCTCAGTACGCAGACACTGCTTCCGCTGCCGTTTGTGCCGCCTGTCGCGCAGCCATCGCCGACGCCATTGGCGATCGCGCGCATCGAAGGCGCGTTCGCGTTCATCGGCGGCGATACGCTGCAAATTCCGCCCGACGAGCGCATCCGCGCCTTTGACGTCAGCCCTGCAGGTCGGCGCGCCATGATCGATCAAGACGGACGCCTGTTCATTGACGGCGCGCCGTACGATGGCAGCGGCAAGCACGCCAATCAGCGCTTCGTGGCAGCGCGCTGGTCTCAAGATGGCACCTATCTCGCCTACATCGTAGAGACGCCGAATGCCGAAGCCTTGCGCCTCGATCCTGTGCGCGCTAACGACGACGGCGTTTGGGTCGTCATGCCGAGCGGCGCGCCGCGTCACGTGCTGCGCAACCATTACATCGAAGGCTCGAATGAATTTCCATTCCGCGTGGCGCGCAGTCTGGCTTGGGCGGATGACGAGGACGCCTTGCTGATCGGCGTGATGGCGAGCGGCGGCATCGCCGCCAGCATCCTGACAGGACGCACGCGCTTCGCTAACGAGCGCATGGACGGTCTGTTCGATATTCTGCCGTTCACAGGCATGGCTTGGCTGCCGAATGGCGTCGGTTGGATCGCCACGACCTTGCCGAGCGCTGAGCGCGGCGTGCAGCTCGGCATTGTGGATCGCTACACGGCTGCTTTCACGCCGATCTTCGACGGCGCGGCGCTCGGCTTGTGGATGCAAGACGGCGCACGGCTGCCCGATGGACGCTACGCTTTCTTGGGCAAGGTTTCGCTCGGCGGTCGCGATTCAGGCGGAGAGAATCTGAGGCTCTACGCGGGCTATCCAACTGAAGTGCCATATCCGTTGAGCGCGCCATTGGACGGCGAAGTCATCCGCGCTGAGTGGAGTCCGAGTCGCCTAGCGCTCTATGTGCAGACGCGGCAAGCTGGCGGCGTTGTGCGCAACTTTGTGTTGGACGCGCTGAGCGGCGCGCGTCAGGAACTGCCGAGCGGCGCGCTGCCGATCACATGGCGTAACTAGTCGCCGCTGACGCGCATAGCGGCAAGGCGCTCTGCAGCGGCCTGCAAGGTCTCGTCGCGTTTGCAGATGGCGAAGCGCGCCAGATGTGCGGCGCGATGCTTATCTTCGGCGCGGTAGAAGGCGCTCGGTGGAATGCACGCCACGCCGATCTCGCGGATCAGCCACTCAGCGAATTGCACGTCATCTTGAACATGCTCAGGCGCGGCGGCGCGCCAATCCGCCATGATGAAATAGCCGCCTTGCGGCGTGAAGGTCTGGAAGCCTGCGCTGCGCAACGTCGCCAGCAACCAATCGCGCTTGCGTTGATATTCAGCGCGCAACGACTCGAAATATGCATCGGGCAAGTTGAGCGCGGTCGCCGCTGCCGCTTGCAACGGCGTTGCCACTGAATACGTGATGAACTGATGCGCGCGGTTCACGCTTTCTACCAGCTCAGGCGCGCCAATCGCCCAGCCGACCTTCCAGCCGGTCGCGCTGAAAGTCTTGCCAAGACTGCTGATGGTCAGCGTGCGCTCTGCCATGCCGTCCAGCGTGGCAAGGCGCGTGTGCTGCTCATTGTCGTAGATGATATGCTCGTAGACTTCATCCGTGATCGCGATCACATTGTGGCGCAGGCACAGCTCAGCGATGATCTCAAGCTCGCGGCGCGAGTAGCACTTGCCGGTTGGATTGTGCGGCGTGTTGATGATGATCGCTTTGGTGCGCGGCGTGAAAGCGGCTGCCAGCTCATCAGGATCAAACGACCAGTCCGGCGCGTAGAGATTCACATAGCGCGGCAGCACGCCTGCCATGCGCATGTTCGGCACGTAACTATCGTAGACGGGCTGAAAGACGATGATCTCGTCTTCAGGATCGCTCAAGCCGAGAATGGCGGCGAACATTGCTTCAGTGGCTCCGGCAGTGATCAAGACCTGCTCAGGCGAGACGCGCTGACCATAAAAACGCTCAGCGTGCTGCGCAATTGCCTCGCGCGCTTGCGGCAAGCCGATGTTCGGCGCGTATTGGTTGAGCTGGCTGCACACAGCGCGCACAGCGGCATCTAATACAGGCGGCGGCGCGTCAAAATCAGGCGCGCCTTGCCCAAGATTGACGGCGTTGTGTTGGCGCGCAAGGCGATTGATCTCGGCGAAGATGGTCGTGCCGAAGGCGGCGACACGCTGAGCCATTCTAGGCATGAAGCAACACAATCCTTCATTCAACTGAATACGGGCGGCGAGTCAAGTGTAACGCACATTTCGATAACTTGACTACATGGATTTTCGCGGTTATGATTTTGCCCGTCCCACAAGGGACGGGTAGAGATAGCGAATGGAGCGTACGATGAAGATCAGAACTTTATCTGTTTTTGGCTTGCTTTTAGTGATGGGACTGAGCGCTTTATTGAGCGCGCAAGCCGACTCGCCTGCTGCAGGACGCAATGGACGCGCTGAAGTGCGTTTCTTGCAAGGTATGATTGATCACCACCAAATGGCGCTTGATATGAGCGCAGATTGCCTCGCCAAAGCGCGCGCTGCTGAGTTGAAAACGCTCTGCCAGAACATCATTGCTGCGCAAAGCGCTGAGATTGAGCAGATGCAGCGCTGGCTGAGCGCTTGGTACGGCATCACTTATGTGCCAATGCCGCTTGCGCACATGCTGAGCATGGAAGGCATGGCAGGTCACGGCGGCACTTACAAAGGCAGCGCCGGCGGACATGGCGGACACAGTGGTCACGGCGCGCATGGCACTGGCGGCGCCGCACTGCCTGACGATCCGCCGATGATGATGGGCATGATGGCAGGTCTGAGTCGGCTCTCGGGCAGCGCTTATGACATTGCATGGCTAGAGGCGATGATTGACCATCACGATGATGCGCTGCACATGGCTGAGCGCATTTTGAAGCGCGCTGAACACAAAGAGCTGCGCGCACTTGCCGAGTCAATTTTGCGCGATCAGAGCGCTGAGATCGCCATGATGGAAGCTATGATCGAAGCGCTGAGCGACTGAGCTGTTCGTAAAGACGACGCGCTTCGTGTAAATCGCTATCGCTTCATGCCGATTTGCCGTCCGCCGCCGAGTGGCGTTGGCGTGGCAGTCGGTCTGCCGCCGGAGCCGCCTTGCGCTGTCGCTGCCCAAGATGGGCTGTAGTCGTCAGCGCGATTGCGAGTCAGGTTGCGTAGACCGCTGCCATCAGCGCGCACGGCATAAATCTCTTGATAGCCGTCACGATCTGTGGTGAAGGCGATCCACTCACCATCAGGCGACCAGACAGGCGCAAAATTGCGTGCATCGGCAGCGTACACGGCTGTGATGAGCCTCACGTCCTTGCCTTCGCTATTCATGCTGAAAATTTGCAGGCTTGCGTTCTCGCGCTCGGAGACGAATAGCAGGCGCTTGCTGTTCGGCGACCAGCGCGGCGTGCTATCTAGGGCAGGATCGTCGGTCAGGCGGCGCGGATCAGTGCCGTCAGCGTTCATCAGGTAGATTTCAGGATTGCCGTCGCGATCAGAGACAAAAGCGATCAGCCGTCCATCGGGCGACCAAGCAGGCTGTGTCTCGACAGTCTCAGTTTGAGTCAAACGGCGCACATCTTCGCCGTCAGCGCGCATGACGTAGATTTGCGGCACGCCGTCGCGCTCAGAGACGAAAGCGATCTGCTGTCCATCGGGCGACCAAGCGGGCGAGTCGTCGCGAGCGCTGTTGCGCGTCAAGCGCCTGAGCGCGCTGCCATTGGCGTTCATCACATAAATCTCGCGGTTGCCGTCGCGCTCAGAGACGAAAGCGATCAATTGTCCGTCAGGCGACCAAGCAGGCGAGTCGTCAACAACGTTGTTGCGCGTCAGACGGCGCACGTTCCTGCCATTGGCGTCCATCACGTAGATCTCAGGATTGCCGTTGCGCTCAGAGACGAAAGCGATACGTCCGCGCATGATAGTCTGCACAGCCGATGGCGATTGATCGGCGAGCAAGGTCATCGCCTCAGCTTTTGGCGGAGAGATAGCTGCATCGCCTAGCCACAGCGCCACAATCGCGACGCACAAGCCAAGCCACAGGAAGATAACGCTCTGCTTGCGTGAAGCGCTCATCAGTCAATCCTCAATCTGCTTTTTGCCTTGAAGATTGTAAGGCATTTCAGGCGAAAATGTGAAATGAGCGCTCGCTAATCGTCGCCGCTAGGTTGCACAACGGACAAAGCTGCGTCACAATGGGCGGCGTGCAAAGCGGCGCTCACAATGTTTTTAACCTGCTTTTAACATAACTTCGGCAAAGCCTTAAAGGGCAGCTTGTAGAAAAGCGTGCAGGCATAGTGTAGCGAGAGGATGAGCATGGCAACTACCTCATACGTGGCAGGCGTGCAAGCTGAGACTGTGGCGCAGCGCGTGAGTCGCAGCCGCGCGCAGCTCAACGAGGCAATTCTCGGTCTGCTGTTCGTGGCGCCAGTGGCGATCATCGCGTTCATCTTTGAGTTGTTCCCAGTCGCCTATGGTTTTTTCATCAGTATGCAAGGCGGCGTCAACGTGCCGGAAGGCTTTGTTGGCTTGGCGAATTTCGTGCGCGTGATCGGCAGCCTTGCCTACATGATCGCGCTTGCCGTCTCGCTAGTCTTCGTCTTGGTCGGCTACAATATGTATCGGCGCGGCGTCGAGGCGTCGCGCAACGGTCAGGGCAATTTCTACCGCTACTTGCCTGTTGGCTATCTGACCGCCTTCGCGACGCTGACGTTCTTCGGCGTGCTATTCACGCTCGATTTCAGCTACGCGCTGATTCCGCTTGGCGTGCTGCTGATAGGTGTGCTGTGCTACGCGCTGCTGCAGCCGCGCAACGGCGATCCTGACGCCGCTAACGATCAGCATCTGGCGTTTGTGCTGAATTCGTGGGGCGTCGGTTTGATGACGCTGAGCGCCGTGCTGCTGACGTGGTTCACTTTCTACGAGTTGCATCGCATCTCGCAGCCGCTGCTGAACGTGCTGAGCCAAGTTGTCACTAATCCGCGTTTCAGCTACGTCTATCCGCTTCTGCCGCAGATCGCAGCGCTCTTCGGCACCGTGGCAGCTGTTGGCGCGATCTTTGTGGCACATCGCGTGCGCTTGAGCGCCGATCCTGATGCTGAGCCGCGCAAACACGGCTTTTTCGGCATCATCCGATGGCTATTCGCAGCGATTGCGCTCGTTCTGGTGATCTACGTGATCGGCGCGCAGGATGCGCTGCGGCAGACTCTGACGCAATTCGAGCGTGTGCCGCGCGAGACATTGCGCGCGTTCACGCGCGTGACGCCTGCTACACTTGTGGACACAGTCTCGCAGTGGAATGAAGTCTTCACGATGATACTCGGACTAGGCTTCATCGGCTTGGCATACTTTTTCTGGAGTCGCGCCAAGCATCGCGAGACGACGAGCGGAATGCTCTCGACGTTGCTGATCGCGATCGCTTTGATGGTTGGCGGCTGGATGTTCATCGGCGAGCTGCCTTTGGCGGCAGGGCGCGGCGACACACAATTCTACGACTCGATCATCCGCACGGCGACCTACGCCTTCCTGACCGTGCCTGTGCAGCTCTCGCTCGGCTTGCTGCTCGCCTACATGCTCTTCTACGAGGTGCGCTTTGGCAAAGGCTTCTACCGCCTGATCTTCTTCATGCCATACATCGCGCCGACAGTCGCCACTGCCACGGTGTTCGCCATGCTCTTCTCCAACAGCCCTGATACTGGTCCGATCAATCAAGTCTTGAAGACGTTCGGCTTGCCGCCGCAAGAATGGATGCGCAATCCGAAAGGCGTCTTCCAGATCATCGCGGAGATCATCGGCGGACCGAACGTGCGCCTGCCCAACTTCCTGATCGGACCGAGCTTGCCGCTGGTGGCAGCGATCATTTATGCGATCTGGGTCTTCAGCGGCTACAACGCCGTGATCTTCATGAACGGCTTAGGCAACGTGCCGAAGGAAATGTTCGAAGCGGCGCAGATTGACGGCGCAGGTCGCTGGCAGACGTTCCGCCATGTAGTCTTTCCGCTCATCTCGCCGACGACGTTCTACCTGACGCTCTTGGCGATCACAGGCACGTTCAGGACTTTTGCGCACATCTGGGTGCTGCGCACGCCTGATATGCGCGGCGCGCTGGATACGACCACTGTCTACATCTATGAGACAATCCAGACCGCTTCCGCGATCAAGACGCGTCCTTACGCAGCGGCGATGTCTTTCCTGCTGTTCGGCATCATCTTGATCTTAACCTTGCTGCAAAATCGGTTGACTCGTGATAAGGTGTTCTATGGCTGACCTGACGCTTTCTGCACCTGCAACTCGCACTCGGCGGAACATCAGCACGTTTCGCATTCTTGTGTACATCATGCTCAGCCTTGCCGCGCTGATCTACATCTTGCCGTTTGCCTTCATGCTCGGCAAGTCGTTGCAGACATCTTTTGAGGCAAATAGCACGACCAACATCATCCCGACGCTCGGCATTCGCTTGGATAACTATCCTGACGTGCTGTTCGGCTCGACGGCGATCGGCGAATCGCGACAATTCGGCTTGTTTTTGTGGAACACGGTGCGCATCGTGTTCATGTCTGTGGTCGGGCAGACTGTGATTTGCGTCATGGCAGCTTACGCTTTCGCGCGGATGCGCTTCCCAGGACGCAACTTGCTGTTCGGCATGTTGCTGATGACGCTCTTCGTGCCGAGCATCATCATCCTCGTACCAAACCTGATCATTGTGACGCGCGTGCATCAGTTCTTCACGTCCATTCATCCGTCGCTCACTTGGCTGAACAATTGGCCCTCGCTCGTCATCCCGTTCCTCTCGAATACGTTCAGCATCTTCCTGCTGCGCCAATTCTTCATGCAGATTCCGAACGAGCTGTGGGAAGCGGCGCGCGTGGACGGCGCAGGTCATTTGCGCTTTTTGCTCTCAGTGGTCGTGCCGATCTCATGGGCGCCGATCGCCACAACCGTGCTGTTCTGCTTTGTCAGCACGTGGAGCGCGCTAGAATGGCCTCTGCTGGTCACATCGGATAACACATGGCGTCCGATCGCGGTCGCGCTCAGCTTCTTCCGCGAAGATGGTGGCACGCGCCTGCACCTGCTGATGGCTGCCTCTGTAGTGGCGCTTTTGCCCGTGATGATTCTATACTTCTTCACGCAAAAGCTGTTCACGCAAGGCATCACCACTTCAGGCTTGAAAGGTTGAGTTACGGACGTTGTGAGCAAACGCATTCTGATCACAGGTGGCGCCGGCTTCATCGGCAGCCACCTGACTGACGCCCTGATCGCGCGCGGCTACCGCGCTGTTGTGTTGGACAATCTGAGCGGCGGCAAGCGCGCTCACGTGAACGCCGCCGCTGAATTCGTGCAAGGCGATGTGACCGAGCCTGCGCACCTTGAGCCGATCTTCGCGCAAGGCGTGGACGCCGTCTTGCATCTCGCCGCGCAAGCCTCGATCCGCCTCTCGTTTGCCGATCCATCGCACGACCTGCGCACCAACACGCTCGGCACGATCAACATCCTACAAGCATGTCTGGCTTACCGCGTGCCGCGCTTGCTCTTCGCCAGCTCGATGACCATCTATGGCAACAGCAATCCCGTGCCGACCGCTGAGAGCGCGCCGCCCGATCCTGCCTCGTATTATGCGATCACTAAATACGCCGCTGAGCGCTACGTCCATCTGACTGCTGCGCGCCGCGACCTCGATTTTCAGTTCAACGTGACGTCGTTCCGCATGTTCAACGTCTATGGCGAGCGCCAAAGCCTGACCAATGCCTATCAAGGCGTGCTGGCGATCTTCATCGGCAACGTGCTGCGCGGCGAGCCGATCACCATTCACTCCGATGGCGAGCAATCGCGCGACTTCGTGCATATCTCAGATGTGGTGCGCGCTTGGATGGACGCGCTTGAGCA